>JAZRYT010000120.1:0-22913 GCA_045600905.1 Bacteroidales bacterium | reverse complement strand
GGATCATACCTCGTTAATAATTAAATTCTTAGGGTGGAACAACGCCCAACCTTTTTTGCCTACAAAAATACACATTGGTCTTGACATTTTTTCATTTATATTCAACCGGCATAAAAAATCAATTTTTTTATGTAAGTTTGCTGCCGATAAAAGTGGTAAGCTTTTCATTGGCTATTTACATCATTATGAAAAGACACATAGTATTGCAAATATTGCTTTCCGTTGCGTTAGCCATCTCCGTCTATATCATAGGAGAATGGGTGGCACGATTGTTTTTTCATGTACATAACATTGATATATTTTGGGGCATCACCTTGCGGTTGGCATTACTTGTTTTTTTTATTTTGACAATGGCGATAGGGATAGTTCCTGCTGCACTCAACAAATACATATATCTTGCCTTGTCCATTATGTGCGTAATAATTCTTTCTTTCCTAGTAGGTTCGTTTACCATCAGACCTTATAGAACGATGCTACTCTGTATGAGTGGTATAATTGGAATCGCTTTGCCTATTATCTTGCTAAGAAAATGAATCTTAACCCCGAAAAAAACTTATCTTCGCGCCATGTTTTCCACAACCACATATCAGCAAAGTTCGCATCGTTCAGCTAATGGGGAAACACTCAGTTAGTATGATTCGCCACATGGTGAAAACGACGGCTCTCCATTCGCGTCCAAAAAAATTGGTGCGTTTGCCATGCCGGATTATCAGTAACCTGTTGTATTTTAAAATATTTTATGTATTTTTGCGGCGTTTTCAATCTATATGAAAATAATGCAAAAATGAATAAAACAATCGTTATCGCAGGCAGGGAATATCCTTTGGAAAACTTTGATGACGGCCAGCTTCGTCAGGTTTGGATAGAGGCAAGGATGTCTTTCCAGTTCTATTGCGGCTCCTTCAAGGATTTGGACTTCGTCTTGCTTGAGCAAAAGTCGAAGCGGAGGTTCACACCTCGCAAATTGAAAATGATGTCCGGACATCTGACCTCCATTCTGGAAAAACCTATTGTGTTCCTGTTTGACAGCCTTCCCTATTTTGAGCGCAACCGGCTTGTAGAACAGGATGTGTATTTCGTTGTATCAGGGAAATACGCGTTCCTGCCAAGTCTGCTGATGGCGGTTCGAGAAGCGGAACCCGTGAAAGGGGAAAGACTCACTCCTGCAGCACAATGGCTGTTGTTGGCCTACCTTCAGGGTGTTGATGTGAATTACAAAACCGTCAAAGAGATGGAAACGTTGTCTCCGTACCAGTACGTCACCCTAACCCGGGCAGTACGATTGCTGGAAGGATTGGAACTATGCGGCATAGAGACAGATGATGCACGGTTCAGGCACGCTGTTTTCAACAGCGACAAGCGTACGCTATACGAACAAGCAAGAAGATATTTCATTCCACCTGTGAAACAACGCCTCTGTTGCGACAACGTCAAGCAGCCCAAACAATACAAACGGGCTGGCATTTCCGCTCTGTCGTACTATTCGGCACTCAATCCTGACGAGACCGAAACAATCGCATTGACGGCGGAACAATGGCGGAATCGCGACGTGGATGATTTTGTGAATGCAAACCCCATCGAGGGAGACTATTGTGTGGAGATATGGCAATACCCGCCGATCCCAGCCGATGAAGAATGCGTTGACAAACTCTCGCTGGCCTTGTCTCTGCAAGACGACCACGACCCGAGAGTGGAAAAGGAAGTTGAAATTATGATTGAAAAATTATGGTAAAAGGTTTGGAAACATTTAGAATGGCCATGCAGCCGTTCAAGGAAAATTTCGTCATCATTGGAGGAACTGCCTGCGACATACGGTTGTCGGGCACCTTGATGCGCCCGCGTGCCACGGACGACATTGATATCATTGTAGTGGTCGAGCATCTGACCCGGGAATTTGTCAGCGCATTCTGGCAGTTTGTTCGTGAAGGAAACTACCATGTCGAAAAACGTATCAATCAGGTTGGGACGTCGGTTTATGCACTCTATCGTTTCACCTTGCAAGACGAAAATTTAGCGTATCCGCAGAAAATAGAATTGCTTTCACGCCACTCCGATCTGCTGGGCGAACCATCCGGATTCCACATCGAACCGATTCCAACTGACGAATTGAACCAAAGCCTGTTAGCCATCATCATGGATGATGATTATTACAACTTCACCGTTCATCATTCTGAAGAGATTGAAGGTCTAATGGTTGCTGACAATTTGGCTTTGATTGCGTTGAAAGTTAGCGCCTACCTCAATCTTATCGGCGAGCGAGAGGAAGGCAGAGAGGTGAACGGCAAGGATATCAGGAAACATCGCTCGGACGTTTTGAAACTTGTTGCTGCAGGCATCTATCCGAAAACGGTGGCAGTTGTACGGAAGATATACGATGACATTCAGAATTTCGTCTCCGAAACAGAACAACATATCCAGTCGATAGCTGATGCTTTGGATGTAGATGAGTATGACGTGAATGCCTATCTTGATGTTTTGCGTAATGAGATATTTGTACAAGAGTAGCCTATGAGGATTCAGTTTGCATCGGATTTGCATTTGGAGTTGTCGGACAACAGCCGCTATTTGAAGGAACACCCGCTACCAGTAGTGGGCGATGTGCTGCTGTTGGCAGGCGACATCATCTATCTGGAGCAGGAAAATTTGATAAGGCATCCGTTTTGGCAGTGGGCGGCTGACCATTTCAAGCAAGTGATTGCCATTCCGGGCAACCATGAATTTTACGCCTTTTACGACATCGCATCTCTGCCAGAATCATGCTGCTGGGAATTATTCCCAAATGTAAAAATATACTCGAACGCCGTGGTGAGAATCGGCAATGCAGACATTATCACATCCACATTGTGGGCTCATATCGACATCAAAGACGCATACAGCACTGAACGGTATGTGTCCGACTTCCGCCGTATCAGATATGGAGACAATCTCCTAACTGCGGCAGATTTCAATCGAGAGCATGCAAAGTGCTTGAATTTTGTAAAACAGGCTGTAGCGAACAGCACAATGAGGACTAAAATCGTACTCACTCATCACGTTCCTACGGGACTTTGCACGGCACCTGAGTTCAGTGGAAGCAATATCAACGGAGCCTTTACCGTAGAATTGGGAAATTATATTGCAGACTCAGACATTGACTACTGGATATACGGACATTCCCATCGCAACATAGACGCACGGATTGGCAGGACCCGAATCCTCTCCAACCAGTTAGGCTACATCGCCCATAACGAACACATCGCAAATGGTTTCAAACCCGAAAGAGTAATTGAACTATGACGAGAAACCATCTTAAAGCATTTATTCCCGAGAGTATGGGCAGAGTCAGTGGGCTATTTATAGCTTTTGGGTCCAATTTTTGTTTGATACTTTTGGGAAAGGTAATCCTTTAGACAATAAAAGAAGTTCTGAAACAAATACATCTCCTCAAAATACAAATGACAATGAAAAACCCAATAATCCAAAATAAACGAAGAAAAAGGTTTTACCGTTTTCTCAAATACTATTTTTATTCTTTTTTATTTATTTTTGCCATTTCACTTATGGATTATAAAACAGGAACAGCAGGGAAAGGCCGAACCCCTACGTATTATAAACCTCAACCTAATACGTGGCAATATGTCTTTGATTATTTGCCAAGAATAATAGTTTTTTCGTTAGGTGGGGGGCTTTTACTCACATTGCCAATACCACCTTCAAAGGATGAATGATAAACTTGGACATTTCATCAAAATAAAATGCAAATGAAAATGAAAAGGACTAATACATTTGTCACGGCGATACGGGTAACACTTTTCACTGTTATGTTACTATTGGTTTCTCAGCAGGTGAAATGTCAGTTATCAAATAATAAAGCATCTTCTCTTCATCAAATTGATTTTTCAACGATGATCGAACGTGTTAAATCGTATGCTCCAGAGAAATTCACGTTCTCTGTCAGTGCGCCGTCACTCGTTGCACCATCAGCAGATGGATGGGAAATCGCTTATTATGCTTTTGCTGACGACTCGCTTGTTCGGAACTTTTGTTCTCAAGCTGATGCCATAGAATATCTGCCGCAGTTGGTCGATCTGTTGGATGATGAACAATGCAGTTGGCAAGTCAATATAATGCTTTATAATATCACTATGACGAATGCGATTGAATTAATGGCATACAGTCCCAATCGTGTTGAAGCCTGGGTTAGGGAACGCAAAGACAAAGACCTTGCGTGTTGGAAAAAATTCATTCAAAACAAGTTCAAACAAAAAATCGTTGTGATGGACGACTCGCTATCCAGTACTTTGCGTCAGCATTGCAGTTTATGGCTCAATTCGTGGGAAAGAGAACTGAAAGCAGACAGTTTTACACTCGTTCGTAGTTATACATCCTCGCTATCCACCGGTTGGGAAGAATTTGACATTTCGGAAAAATATTTCTCTGATTATCGGGACAAGATATCTTACTCACCAAACGGTTCTTACGCCTTGGACTTGTATTCGTATAATCTCATCTTAAACAAGAAAGGTGCTAAAACATACGCGGAATTAGATGCGGACATCCAAATATATGTCATAGACATTGCACGTCATCAAAGACTTCCAATCCTTTTTCTCGGACCCACGGCGAGCATTGACGATGGCTATTGGCTTTCCGACAGCACGGTGGTTTTGGCAGGATGGGAGAGATGTTTTGATTGTCCTGAAGAAGCATATAAGCCAAACGTGTACAAAGTAAATGTGTTTACAGGTGAGACTGTCAAATACGATTATAGCACGCCTTTTTCTCAATATAACGAGGTCTTTTTGAAACAAAAGTTTCCAAACATCATTTTTGATTTTTAAAAACCATAACTTCGCGCCATGATTCCCACAACCACATACCAACAAAGTTCCCTCCGTTCCAATAATGAGGTTTATCGGTATTTCTTCAACGGGCAGGAGAGCGATGGGGAGGCGGTTGCCTTTTCCTGCATCGCAAACGAATAAAAAGCAGGAACGACAACTGTCATTCCTGCTTTTTATTCGTTTATCAGCTATCAGCTCACTATTGTCTGTTCACAGCTCAATGATTACTGATCACTATTCAGGTTTGTAGAATGGCATCTTGACGGTGATAGCCTTGAGGAGGCGGTTACGTACTTTGATGTATATTTCGGTGCCGGATTTTGCAAATTCCTTCTTGATCAAGGCGGTTCCGATACCTTTGTTGACGGAAGGTCCGAAGGTACCTGAGCGAACTTCGCCGATGTTGTTGCCTTCAGCGTCACATACTTCATAACCGTTTCTCGGAATACCGCGGTCGATGAGTTCGAAACCGGCGATTTTGCGGGTTACGCCGTTAGCTTTGAGATCTTCCATATATTTTCTGTCGATGAAGTCTTTGCCTTCAGCGAATTTGGTAATCCAACCGAGACCAGCTTCAATCGGGGAGATGGTGTCGTCAATTTCGTGACCGTAGAGGCAGAAACCCATTTCAAGACGAAGGGTGTCACGTGCGCCGAGACCAATCGGTTTGATGTCGAATTCAGCACCAGCTTCGAAAACGGCGTTCCAAATCTGCATGGCGTATTCGTTCGGGAAATAGATTTCGCAACCGCCGGAACCTGTGTAACCAGTGGTGGAGAAGAGGATGTTGTCGAAACCGGCGAATTTCACGATTTTATTGGTGTAATATTCCATATCGATGACGGAGCTGTCGGTCAGTTTCTGCATAGCTTTGAGTGCGAGAGGACCTTGAACTGCTAATTGGGAGATGCTGTCGGAGATGTTTTCGATGTCAGCACCGAAGTTCTTGTTTTGTTCAACAACCCAAGCCCAGTCTTTGTCGATGTTGGCAGCATTTACAACGAGAAGGTAGTCTTCGTCGTGCAAGTTGTAAACCAAGAGGTCGTCAACGATACCGCCTTTGCCGTTAGGAAAGCAGGAGTATTGGACTTTGCCCGGAAAGAGGGCAGCCACATCGTTGGTGGTGATGTGTTGGAGGAGTGCGAGAGCTTTCGGTCCCTTAACAGTGAATTCGCCCATGTGGGAAACGTCGAAAACGCCGACTTTGTTTCTTACCTGTAAATGTTCTTCGGTAATGCTGGCATATTGGATAGGCATATAGTAGCCAGCAAATTCTTCCATTTTGGCACCGAGTTGTTCGTGAAGTGCTCTGTAAACGGTTTCTTTCATAATGATATTGAATTTGTTATGTTAATTATTGAAATCTTAAAAAGAGCCGCAAATGTACATTTTTTTTGTGAACATCAAGAAGTTTTTTGAGCACTGAGATTTGTATAACCTGATTTGCATTTCTGCTGTATCTTGTTGATTCTTTCGAGTATGTGTATTTCATCGTTAACTTAGCAGTCACGTAGGGCTTTCGCCGCTTCCCAGATGACGATGCCGGCGGCAATCGTGACATTTAGCGAATGTTTGGTGCCGAATTGCGGTATCTCGATGGCGGCGTCGCAGATGGGCAGAAGGCGTTCGTCCACGCCAAAAACCTCGTTGCCTACTATTAAGGCAACTTTCTTGTAAGGTGCGAAGGAGAAGGTGTCCAACATCTTGGATTCATCAACCTGTTCCACCATAAAAACAGAGTATCCTTCCTCTTTGAGGCGTTGGATGAGTTCAACCACGTCCTCTGCGTATTCCCAATCCACGCTTTCAGTGGCACCCAAAGCGGTTTTGCTGATGTCTTTGTGCGGCGGTCGTGCCGTGATTCCGCACAGAAAGAGCTTCTCCACATTGAAGGCATCGCACGTGCGAAAAACCGAACCGACGTTGTTCATACTGCGGATGCTGTCCAAAACGACAACCAATGGGATTTTCTGTTGGGATTTGAACTGCTCGGTGGTGACGCGGTGCAGCTCGTCCATAGAGAGTTTTTTCATAAGGCGTGTGTGTTAAAATGGGAAATCCTCGTTTAAGTCGGGTGTGGAAACGATGGGACCGTCGTCCTGATTTATGCTGGATTCTATAATGTCGAAATTCTGGTTCGGCAGAATCTGCTGGCTCGGTTGCGCATCGTCTGAGAAAGTCGTTTGCTCTCCCGTGAAATAGGCGGTCTCCACATCGGAGAACTTCGTGTATTGGCTTTGGAAACGGACGCGGACGTTGCCCGGACTGCCGTGACGGTTCTTCTCAAACATAATGTCGGCCTGTCCTGCTGAGGGTGACATATCTTCGAAAGTGTCCAGTTTGTAATATTCGGGACGGTAGATGAAGAGAACCATATCGGCATCCTGTTCGATAGAACCGGATTCACGAAGGTCGGAAAGCATAGGACGTTTGGTGCCGCCACGGGTTTCGACGGCACGGCTCAACTGTGCCAAGGCGATGACGGGAATGTCCAGCTCTTTGGCAAGGGCCTTCAGGGAACGGGAAATGTAGCTGATTTCCTGCTCGCGGTTGCCGCCTTTGGAAGAGTTTTCCGCGCCGCCCTGCATCAACTGCAGGTAGTCGATGATGACCATCCTGATGCCGTGCTTGTGTTTGAGGCGGCGACACTTGGCGCGCAAGTCGAAAACGGAGAGGGCGGGGGTGTCGTCGATGATGAGGTTGGAACTTTCCAATTGTCCGATATTGTCCATCAACTTTATCCATTCCTCTTCGGAAAGGTTGCCCTTGGCGATGTGGCCGGCGTCAATACCGGATTCCATAGAGAAAAGTCTCTGTACCAACTGTTGGGCTGACATTTCCAAGGAGAAGAAGGCTACAGGGCAGTTGTAGTCGATGGCGGCGTTGCGGGCGATGGACAGCACGAAAGAGGTCTTACCCATACCGGGACGTCCGGCCATAATGATCAGGTCTGATTTCTGCCATCCGCCGGTCTTCTCGTCAATGGCGCGGATGCCGCTTGGAACGCCCTGTATCTTGTCGGTGTTCTGACGCATCTTGTCCAAATCCTCGAGGGCGCTTTTCACGACTTGGTGCAGCTCCTTACTGTCTCTTTTGAAATTGTTTTCAATGATGTTGAAAATTTTAGTTTCGGCTTTATCCAGCAAATCCAGCACGTCATTGCCTTCGTCGTAGGAGTCGGTGATGATGTCACTGCAGTTGTGGATGAGCTCGCGAACGACAAACTTTTCCATCACGATGCGGGCGTGATATTCGATGTTGGCGGCCGAGGTCACGCGGTTGGTCAGTCCGGCGAGATAGGCTGCACCACCCACCACGTCCAGCATTTTCTCTTTGCGCAGCTGGTTGGTGACGGTCAGCAAATCAATAGGTTGGGCCATCGCGAAGAGCTTCTTGATGGCCTTGAAGATGTTCTGGTGCGCTTCCACGTAGAACATCTGCGGTTGCAGAAAATCCAAAATGGTGCTGACGGCGTTGTCGTCAATCATTAATGCGCCGAGCACGGCTTCTTCAAATTCTATGGCTTGCGGCGGTAACTTGCCAGTGGTTCCTAATACGGATTCCATACGGTTGTAAGACAAGGTCTTTGCCTGCCGATTTTCGGTAATAGTCTTGTTTTCCATAAATTAGAGTTAAGATTGGTTTGTCGTTTTGGGGCCGCAAATATCCATAAAAAAAGATTGCCGTTGGTGTGCAATCTTTCAAAGTTATGAACATATATAACTCTATGGGAGAAATCCCGCGTGGAAAGTGTAGGGTAGCAGGTCGGCCACACAGCGCAGATGGTAGATGGAACCAACTTGGCTGGAGAGGATGACTTCAATGGGTTGGCCGAATTTCTGCTCATATTCGTATAGAACCTGCCTGCAGCTTCCGCAAGGTGATATGGGTACTTTCAGCGGCTCCACGGGATTGATGGCCGTGACGGCAATTTTGCTGAAGGGAACTTCCGGATATAGGGAGGAAGCGGCAAACGCCGCTGTGCGCTCGGCACACAAACCACTGGGATAAACGGCATTCTCCTGATTGTTTCCCGTGACAATCTGGCCGTTATTCAACATAATAGCCGCTCCAACGGAAAAATGGGAGTAGGGGGAGTATGCGCGCTTGGCAGCTTCTTCTGCTTTGTATATCAAATCCATAATGTCGGACGGAACCTCGTGTCGCTCCTCATAAACCAATATCTTGGATTCCAAAGAAATAGTCTTCATATACTATAGTATTATATTATCATCTATAACAAAATTGCAAATAATGTTTGTCGCGAACAAAGCAAATACCACTCAAATCGCTTCCTCCGACTATCTGCCACCTATTACTTATTACCTATTACCTATTACCTAAAGGATTCCCCTAATCTCATCCAAAGATTGAATGCCTTCCTTTTGGCAGAGGGTTTCGAGTTCTGTCAGGATATGTTGTCCGGCCAGAGGGTCGTTGAAATTGACGGTGCCTATTTGAACGGCAGCAGCACCAGCCATAATGAATTCCAAAACGTCCGTGGCGTTGGAGATACCGCCGATGCCTATGACGGGGACGTGGACCTGTTTGCAGACGGAGTGAACCATTCGCAGAGCTATGGGCTTGATGGCCGCGCCGGAGAGACCGGCATAGACATTGTTGAAGATGGGCTTGCGTCTGTGCAAGTCGATGGCCATAGCTTGGAAGGTGTTGACCAGGGAAAGTGCGTCGGCGCCGCTCTCTTCGCAGGCGAGTGCCATTTCCACAATGTTTTCCGCATTAGGGGAGAGTTTGACGATAAGCGGTTTGGTGCATACTTTGCGTACGGCCGTGACCACTTCGCGCGCCACATCTGCCTTGATGCCGAATGCCATACCGCCGCTCTTCACGTTGGGACAGGAGATGTTCAACTCCAGCATGTCGATGTCTGCAGCAGACAACATCGATGCGCCCGTCACGTAGTCGTCCATACTGTGCCCGCCCATATTGGCGATCAGCACGGTGTTGAAACGGCGCATTTTGGCTATGCCTTCTTTGATGAAGGCTTCAATGCCCGGATTCTGCAATCCGACGCTGTTCATGATGCCGGAAGGCGTTTCGTATATGCGGATGCCCTCGTTTCCGTCTTTGGGCTTGAGGGTCAATCCTTTGGAACTGATGCCGCCCAAACAGCTGACATCATATAATTCGTTGTATTCATCTCCAAATCCGAATGTGCCTGAAGCGGCAATAATCGGATTCTTGAATTTTATATGGCAAAGTGAGGTTTCTAGATTCATATAATTAATTGTACTAATGCAATATTGCGGTAATTGCGATATTTGGTTTTAAGAAATGGAATCAGTTAGATAAGCGGTCCCATTTCTACTTTTATTTATAACTTTCAAATATTAATACTTTCAAGCACGGCCTTTTGTTTGCTGGGTGACTTGCCGGAAATCCTTGTTGTAGAGACGGTGCAGTGCCAGAGACGGTGCAGTGCACCGTCTCTACAGGGGGGGCGTCATTATAGGGTTTCGGCTTTGAAAACGGGGCCGTCTTTGCAGACGCGTTTCATACCTTCGGTGGTTTTGATGCTGCAGCCGAGGCAGGCTCCGATACCGCAGGCCATACGGTGTTCCATCGAACACCAGCAGGGAGTGTGCTGCGCTTTGCACAGGGCGGCAACTTTGCGCATCATGATTTCAGGTCCGCAGGTGAATACCGCGTCGTATTTTTCGGGTTTGAGCAGATCGGTGATGAAGCCGTGATAACCTTCGGAGCCCTTTTCTGTGGAAATGTGGATTTCCTGACAGTATGGTTTGAATTCTTCGGCGGCGAAAAGTATGTCGCGATAGCCTAAATAGACATCGACTTTTACGCCGTGTTCGTGTAGCTCTTTGGCAGTTTGGCACAAGGGAGGAATGCCGAGGCCGCCGCCCAATAGGGCAACGTGTCCGTGCATTTCGGGAATGGGGTAGCCCGTGCCAAGTGCGCCTAACAGACTGATTTTATCGCCTGTCTTTAGTTCGGACAGCTTTTGAGTACCCTGTCCGATAATGCGGTACATAAAGTGCAAGGTGTCGTTTTCAGCTTTGAAGATGCTGATGGGGCGCATAAGCGTAAGCTCTTTGTCCCAACATTTGAGCATATAGAATTGTCCGGCAGCTGCGCTGGCACCTTTGCGGTCAACGACCAATACGAAAATGTCTTCCGTGATAGGTCGGTTGGATATAACTGTTGAGTCGAAATAATCCATTGTGAGGAGTTATGAGTTGTGATTTTGAGTTATAAAGGAGGAGCGGATTGATTTATAAAACAAATTGAATCCCCTCCTCCTGAATGAATGTAAGGAATTATTTTAAAGCGTTGAGAATGTCATCGCGCATACGGATGGCTTCGGCGCGGGCGCAGCCTGCGAAGTCGCTTTCGCCGTTGGGCTGTTTGCGGTAAGCCAGCAGGATGCCTCTGGAGGAGTTGACGACGCCGCCATTGCCGTTGTGGAGGTATTTGGCGATGTCTTCAGCTTTGCCGCCCTGAGCACCATATCCGGGTATGAGGAAGAAGGTGGAGCTGAGCATGCTGCGGATTTCGGCAGCTTCGTCTGCGTGGGTGCAACCCATCACGCCGCCGACACTGGAAAAGCCGCAGGCACCGAGATATTCCTTTCCGATTTCGTTGATTTTCTGTCCGACGACGTGATAAACGCGTTGGTTGTTGTCGGTAGGAAGGTATTCGATGTCCTTGGCTCCTTCGTTGGAGGTCCGTATCAAGACGAAAATACCCTTGTTGTTGTTTTGAATATAGGGAAGATACGGATTCAGACTATCCAAGCCCATATAGGGGCTGAGGGTGATGAAGTCGGCTTCGAAGTCGCCAGTGAAGTGTGCCTTGGCGTACATTTCAGCGGTTTTGGCGATGTCACCGCGTTTGATGTCGGCGATGATGACGGCCTTTTTCTCGCGCAAATAGGCGAGGGTGCGCTGATAGGCGCGCAAACCGGCGATGCCGTAGGATTCGTAATAGGCGATTTGCACTTTGTAGCAGGCCGATACGTCTATGGTGGCGTCGATTATGGCTTTGTTGAATTGGAAGAGACCTTCTTCGATATCGGGGTAGCGTTGCGCGAATGCGTCTGGCAGATAATTATAATCAGTGTCCAGTCCTACACAGACGTGTCCGTTTTGTGCAACTTTTTCAAATAATTTGTCAATAATCATAAGGCTTTAATTTATGTGCTGGAGATTTTGTTTCTTAAGCAAAATGCAGAAGCAGATTAACAATTATTCGGCTACTTTGATCATGAAGCCTGTTCCGTGAACATTGCAGATTTCAACCAGTGGTCGGTAGTTGTCTTTGTATGTGACTTTGCGTTTGCCGGGTTGTTTGGGTATAATGTGCTCTTCGTCGTCCACGTGCAGGTAGGAACGGAGTTTTGTGAGGAACACGTCCATACTTCTGCCGACGGCGTGGTCTTCTTCGCCCCAGATTTCCTTTAAAATGATTTCACGAGGGATGAGCTTGTTTTTGTGGTCCAATAACAACTTGAGGAGTTCGGCTTCTTTGCGGGTAAGAGTGCGGGTGACCTTGGGATGGATGAGCTGCATTCCGCTGTAATTGAACGTGAAGTTGCCCATTTTGTAAATTTTTTCTTCATAGAGGACTTTGGGAAGGGCGTTTCCGCGTTTGGTGCGTCTCAGGATGGCTTGGATGCGGAGGTCGAGTTCTTCGATGCTGAAAGGCTTGGCCACATAGTCGTCACATCCGAGTTTGAAGCCCTTGATGCGTTCTTCCTTGGAAGCTTGTGACGTGAGAATGACGATGGGAGTGTAGTCGTCGATTTTGCGAATGTCCTGAATGAGAGAGTATCCGTCTTTGCCGGGTATCGCAATGTCGATGATGCACAAATCGAATTTCCCAGTGTTGTACGCCTTGGCTGCCATTTCGCCGTCTTTGAAATCAACTACCTCGTAACCGGCCAATTCGAAGTAGTCTTTGATGACATATCGTAAATTTTCGCTGTCATCAACTAACATGATTTTACCTTTTGAATTTTCCATAAGTATTTAATTTTTAGTTTGATATAAATCGTGTTAATGGTCAAATTAACAACAGTGACTTCTTTTTTTTGGAAGCGCAAATATATAAAAAATTGTTATCAATCAGAAAAAATTATCGAGATGCGTTTTTTTAGATGTAATCACTTCCTTCCTGTCCTCCTTGCAGAGCTTGTTCTACATTCCTGAAACTTGAAACCTGAAACTATTTTTTTGTATTTTTGCGCTCAATTTTTTTGGACACTATGGCATATAAAAAACTAACGAGAAGTATTTCGGATCGCAAAATCGCCGGCGTCTGCGGCGGTGTTGCCAAATATTTGGATGCTGATCCTACCGTTGTCAGAATTGTCTTTCTGGCAATGCTTTTGGCCGGATCATTAGGATTCTGGCTCTATATCATAATTTGGATTGCTGCGCCGGAAGGATATTGATAACTTTTAGAGAATGATGAATAATGAATAACTAGAGTGGAGGATTAAGTTCGCCATCTACTCCTTACAAAATTCAAAAATTGATGGAAAACCAATATTTCGTAGCCAAAACCTTTGCCGGATTGGAACCGCTCTTGCTAAAAGAGTTGGAGCAGCTTGGCGCGTGCAACTGCAAGACCTTGAGTCGTTCGGTCTCATTCGAAGGCCCTGTGGAATTGATGTACCGCGCAAACTACTTCTGTAGAACGGCTTTGCGTATTCTTTGGCGTCAAAAAGCATTTACCTTTAATAGTAATCGGCAGTTTTACGAACAACTCTTCGATTTCCCCGCTGAAAACTTTCTGAATCGGGATGGTACGATGGCCGTCCATGCGACGGTCGTGGATTCTATTTTCAAGACTCCGCTTTTTGCTTCCGTCTTGGCGAAAGATGCCATCTGCGATAGGTTCAGGGATCTGTACGGCGAACGCCCGGATGTCGATAAGGAGAATCCCGACGTCCAGTTCCAACTGCATATTTACAAGGATGAAGCCCAACTCTTCTTGGACAGCTCCGGCGAGTCTTTGCACAAGCGAGGCTACAAGGTTCGCAACCACCCGGCCCCCATCAACGAGGTGGTGGCTGCCGCAATGATAATGCTCAGCGGCTACAGGGGCGATTGTGATTTTATCGATCCGATGTGCGGCGGCGCCACGCTCCTGATTGAGGCCGCCATGCAGGCACTCAATATTCCGGCCGGCTTCTATCGCCGCGAATACGGATTCACCTATTGGAGAAGTTTCGACGCCCGACTTTGGAAGAGTATCAAAAACGAGGCCTCTATCAAAGACGATGTGGATGTCGATTTTTATGGCTCGGATATTAATCCGCGCTTTTTGGAAATCGCTCGCGACAATATTGAAAGGGCCCGCCTTCAAGACTTTATAAAGCTTGAAAGAAAAGATGTGAGAAGTTCGAAACCGAGACGTACGCCTGCTATGGTGATGATGAATCCTCCGTATGGCGAACGCCTGGAAGTTGACGATATCGCCGAACTCTATAGTGAAATCGGTGACACGCTGAAGAAAAGCTATTCCGGTTGCAAGGCGTTTATGATTAGTTCCGATATGCAGGCACTCAAGAGGGTGGGCTTGCGTCCTAGTCAGAAACACACGCTTTTCAACGGCCCGTTGGAATGTAGGTTCCTCGGCTACGAACTGTTCCAAGGCGACCATAAGAGCTATGTGGCTCACAAGAACAAGTAAATACTTTGATTATGAAGAAAATCTGGCTTCTCGTTTTTGCGCTGTTCTGCTCGTTATGGGCCGGTGCGCAGACAAAATACAGCAATGAGTTTTTGTCATTGGGTATTGGGGCTCGCGGTTTGGCGATGGCCAACACGATGTGCGCCACCTCTGATGATGTCACGGCGGCATATTGGAACCCCGCAGGCCTGACCCGAATGAACAAGCGCTATCAGCTCTCGCTGATGCATGCCGAATATTTTGCCGGCATCGCAAAATACGACTATGCCGGCCTGGGCTATAAGATTGATGACCATTCTACTGTGGCCCTGTCCTATATCCGTTTTGGTGTCGATAACATTATGAATACCACGGAGCTGATTGACGCGCAAGGAAACGTCGATTACGACAGGATATCTTTCTTTTCCACTTCCGACAATGCCTTGCTACTTAGTTATGCTTACGGCTTTGAGAAGGTGAAAGGCTTGTCTGTCGGCGCGAATGCCAAAATAATCTATAGGAACATAGGCAAGTTCGCGCATGCCTGGGGCTTCGGGTTGGATTTCGGTCTTCAATACCAGAATAAGGGATGGCAGGCGGGAGCCTTTTTAAGAGACGCGACCTCTACGTTCAATGCGTGGAGCTACCAGCTGTCCGATGAAATGATTGAGGCATTTCTCAATACCGGAAACGAAATACCCGAGAACGACCTCGAATTGACGGTCCCCGCCTTGATTTTGGGCGGCGCCAAATATGTGGATTTCGGAAAGGGCTTTAATGCCACCTTCGCATTGGGGCTGGACTGCACCTTTGACGGCAAACGAAATTCCCTAATACGCACCAATGTGATGAGTATGGACCCCCATTTCGGTATGGAACTCGGCTACAAGACTATTGTGGCTGTGCGCGCCGGTATCGGCAATTTCCAGACGGAGCTGGATTTTGACGGGAAAAAGAGAACCACGCTCCAGGTGAACCTCGGTCTGGGCGTCTGCATCAAGGATATTGTTTCCATAGACTACGCTTTTACGGATATAGGCGATTTGTCAATAGCCCAATATTCCCATATTATTTCTCTGAAAGTCGCAATCGATAAATTTAAAAAGAGCAAGCAGTGAGCTGAGAGCGGAATTGCTTGGGCGTGTCCTGATGATGTCTTGAATAATAAGTGTTTACAAATAAAATATAAGGAAGAATGATAGAAATTGAAGATTATCCCTATACCGATATGCAGTTGAAGCAGCGTCTGGAAGGTTTTCTTAGGATGCCGATGACGATGATGGACGAACAGACCGCGTATCGATTTATATTAAATTGTATTGATTTGACGACTTTGGAAGGCTCGGACAACAAGGCCGTGGTTGACAACTTGTGTCGCAAAGCCGTCAGTTTCGGCAATGCCAAAAGGCAAATAGCCAATACGGCGGCGGTTTGCGTTTATCCGCCGTTCGTGGCGCAGGCAAAGGCGATGCTGGGCAATACGAATGTGAAAGTGGCTTCCGTGGCGGGCGCGTTCCCGGCCGGCCAGTCTCCCATCGAAATCAAAGTGGCGGAAGTGAAGTACGCCGTCCAACAGGGTGCTGATGAAATTGATATGGTGATTTCCAGAGGGAAGTTTTTAGAGGGGAATCTGCAGGAAGTTTACAATGAAATCCGCGCCATCAGGGAAGCCTGCCCAAATGTCAAATTGAAGGTGATACTGGAAACGGGCGAGCTGAAGACCCCGCAGAATATTTACAAGGCATCCCAATTGGCCATCGTGGCGGGCTCCGACTTCATTAAGACCTCTACTGGAAAAATCGCGATTGGTGCCACCTTAGAGGCCTTTTTGGTGATGATGGATGCGGTGAAAAGACATTATCAGAAAACCGGACGAAAAGTGGGCATAAAAGCGGCTGGAGGCATCTCAGATTCCGAAATCGCCCTGCAATATGTGCATCTCTTATGCCTGATTCTTGGTAGAGATTGGCTCTCAAATACTTATTTCAGAATAGGGGCAAGCCGCCTTGCTACAAAGGTTTTCGACAAAATTCAATAAAAAAATTTTGTAATTGTTGGAAAGTGAATAAAATAATTGTATTTTTGCCGCTCCAAAAAATGAATCGATTTTTTAACATTTAAATTTAAAAACTATGACGAAAGCAGACATCGTTAATGAAATTTCTAATAAGACTGGTTTTGACAAAAACAGCGTTCAAACCATCGTTGAAGTCTTTATGAATTCCGTGAAAGGTTCTATGATTAATGGAGATAATGTGTACTTGAGAGGCTTTGGTAGCTTTATCATCAAAGAAAGAGCTCAAAAAACTGCTCGTAATATTTCCAAACACGAAACTATTACGATTCCGGCACACAACATTCCGGCTTTCAAACCCTGCAAGACTTTCGTAAACGCAGTGAAGAAATCTTCTAAATAAATTCCATAAACCTAAAATTAAATCATTATGCCAAGCGGTAAAAAAAGAAAAAGACATAAAATGTCCACTCATAAGAGAAAAAAACGTCTGAGAAAGAACAGACATAAGAATAAATAATCTCTTATGAGTTAGAATGAATGAAAACTAAATAAGACGCTCACCCGTTTTGTTTAGTTTTCATTGTTTTTATAAAAATGCGTATGAATGAAACAGAAGAGATAATAAAAGAGATTGTTATTACTACCCACACGAACGGAGTGCAGGTGGCGTTGTTGGAGGACAAGAAACTGGTTGAAATCCATAACGAAAAAGCGTCTGTGGAGTTCTCTGTTGGTGATATCTATCTGGGCAAGGTCAGAAAAATCATGCCCGGACTGAATGCTGCGTTTGTGGATGTTGGCAGCGAAAAGGATGCCTTCTTGCACTATTTGGACTTAGGCCTTCACGCCAGAACCGTCAACTCGTTTGTCAGCCAGGCGATTACTACGGGCAAACGGAGTATCAGCCGTGTTCAATATTTGGAGGAAGTCCCTAAAAACGGCAAAATCAGTGACGTTCTGACGGCTGGGCAACAGATAATGGTCCAGGTCGCTAAAGAACCTATCTCGACCAAAGGTCCGCGTATTACTACGGAAATTTCCTTCGCCGGACGTTTTCTCGTATTGGTTCCTTTCGGAGATAAAGTTACCATCTCACAGAAAATCAGAAGCGGTGAAGAACGCAAACGCCTGAAATCCATCGTGCAAGGCATTAAACCTCGCAATTTCGGTGTCATAATCCGTACCAATGCCGAACATCACGGCGTGGAAGAACTTACGGCGGATATGGACCATTTGAAATATAAGTGGGATACAGCCGTGGAAAACCTTTTCGCCTCCAAGGCCCCATTAAGAATTGTTCAAGAAGAGGATACCATCTCCTCTATCTTGAGGGAAGTACTTACGGATTCGTTCCACGCCATCTATGTGGATACCCCGGAGGCATTTAAGGAAGTTAAGAACTTCGTACATCTGTATTCTCCCGAGCAGGAGGATATTGTCAAGCTTTATACAGAAAAACAGCCGATTTTCGAACATTTCAATGTCGCCAAACAGATCAAGGGGTCTTTCGGCAAAGTGGTGACAGTCAAAAGCGGTGTCTATCTGATTATTGAACACACTGAAGCTATGCACGTGATTGACGTCAACAGCGGCAACCGCGTCAAGGCCAGCCAGACCCCGGAAGAAAACGCCCTCAACACCAACTTGATTGCAGCTCAGGAAATCGCCCGACAGTTGAGACTCCGCGATATGGGCGGCATCATCACTATAGATTTTGTCGATATCCACGACCCCAAAAACAAGGTGACACTCAATAAGGCGATGGAATCCTTTATGCAGAATGACAAGGCCAAACACACCATCCTGCCCCTCAATAAGTTCTGTGTCACGCAGATAACTCGCCAACGTGTGCGCCAGGCTACCATTATCGAAACTACCGAACAATGTCCGGCCTGCCGCGGAACAGGAAAAGTCAAACCCCCAATCTTAATCGAAGACGAACTGAATAACACACTCGAATTCCTTTTCGAAAAGCAACGTGAGAAATCTGTCGTCATAATGATGCATCCGTTTGTCTATGCATTCCTCAAACGCGGATTCCCTTCCATCCTTTTGAAATGGAAACTCAAATTTAGAAGAAGAATAAAACTCGTTTCAAACCAGAGCTATCATCTGATGGAACTCCATTATTATAATGACAAGATGGACGAAATCATACTTTGGAATGAGCCGACGACAAACAAATAATCTTTCAATACTTTTAGAAAATAGTGGATGTACCTGCAGACATATTGAGCAAATTGGAACGTTTTTGCGCCTTTCAAGAGCGTTGCGAATCGGATGTGCGCAAGAAATTGACATCGATGCCCTGCTCCGTGGCTCAACGCGATGAAATTATCAGACGGCTTCGCGATCACGACTTCCTGAATGACAGACGTTTCGTTGAGGTTTTCGTCCGCAGCAAAATTCACGAGTGTTGGGGCAAACTCAAAATCCGTCAGGCTCTTTTTGCCAAAAGCATTGAGCCCCAATTGATAGATGAATTTTTGAATGCCATCGATGACGGTGAATACGCGCAAATGATTTCGGAAGTAGTGAAGAAATGGAAAAGAATGCATTCCAATGATGCAGACGACAAGCAGAAACTCTTTCGCTATATGCTGACCCGTGGATTCTCTATAGGGGAAGTGATGGCAGCAATGAACAATGAATAAGGAACAAAGAACAATCGTTGCCTAATGTCTTTTTAGTCAGGGATTTTTCTAAATAATCTATTTGCTATGACAACTACGGAACAGATAAAGGAACTCTCTAGCAGGCTCGGTGAGCTAAGGAGGTATCTTTGACATCGATAAGAAGCAGTCAGAGATAGAAGAAAAGGAGAAAATATCACAGCAGGACGGCTTTTGGAATGATCCTAAATCCGCCGAAAAACTGATGCGCGAAATTAGCGCGGTAAAAGCCTGGGTCAATGACTATCTGGCGGCTGAGGAATTGAATGAGGAACTGTCTGTCGTGAATGAGTTCTACGCCAGCGGTGATGCGACCGAAGAGGAACTGGATGTCGCATACGGCAAATTGCTGAAGTCGGTTGAAACCTTGGAATTCCGCAATATGATGCGCGATGAGGAGGACTCTCTGAACGTGGTCATCAATATCAATTCGGGTGCGGGCGGCACGGAAAGTTGTGACTGGGCGGAAATGCTGCTACGTATGTACACGCGTTGGGCTGAACGTAACAATTACAGCATTAAGCTGTTGGATAGACAGGATGGCGATGTCGTGGGCGTGAAATCCGTATCGATAGAATTGGACGGACCGTATGCTTACGGCTATTTGAAGAGCGAAATCGGAGTCCATCGTCTGGTGCGTCTCTCTCCGTTTGATGCCGCCAACCGCCGCCATACGACTTTCGCTTCTGTGTTTGCTTATCCCATCATTAATGATGATATTGTGATTGACATCAATCCGTCGGATATCACTTGGGATACCTACCGCTCTGGCGGTCATGGCGGGCAGAACGTCAACAAGGTGGAAACTGCCGTGCGTTTGCACCACGCGCCATCGGGTATCGTTGTAGAATGCCAGGTCACGCGTTTTCAGGCACAAAACAAGGAAATGGCTATGCGTATGCTCAAATCCCGTCTGTATCAGATGGAGTTGGAAAAGAAACGCGAGAAAATGGCTGAAATAGAAGGCACCAAGAAAAAGATAGAGTGGGGTAGCCAGATCCGCAGTTACGTGATGCAGCCCTATAAAATGGTGAAGGACCTCCGTACCGGATACGAAACTGCCAATGTGAATGCGGTGATGGATGGAGAAATAGACGATTTTATCAAGGCCTATTTGATGGATGGCAATCGCTAGTTGGTAAGGGCGCAGATACTATCGAATGATATGGGGACGCGATTTGATTTGTCGCGTCCTTTTTTTATTCGCGCGTTAACTCTCCTCGGAGGGACTGCCCCATTAATTCCTTGATTTCGGCATTGGAAAGGTCTTGTCCGAGCAGGAACATCAGCTTGGTGATGGCTGCTTCCGTGGTCATATCGTAACCTCCGACGACACCCGTCTCCGCGAGTTGTTTGCCAGTGAGGTATCTGCCCATTTCCACGCTGCCGCCGTTTTTGCATTGTGTGATGTTGACGATGATAATGCCTTTTTCAATGGCTTTTTGAAGGATGCCGGTGAATGCCTCTGTCGTAGGAGCGTTGCCCACACCGAAGGTCTCAATGACGACGGCGCGCAATCCCGGTGTGTTGAACACGGCTTCCAAAACATTGTTGTTGATGCCTGGAAAAATCTTGAGGATGGCGACATTGTCGTCCATCTTGGTGTGAATGCGCAATGGCTTCTCTTCCGCCCGATGGAGGTAAGGTTTGTGGTAATCAACGTACGTGTTGACTTCGGCCAATTGGGGATAGTTAGGGGAACTGAAGGCATTGAAACGCGACGCGTCGTCCTTATAGGTCCGGTTTCCTCTATACAAATTGTTTTGGAAGTATATGCAGACTTCTTGGATGATGGGCTTCCCGTCGATGTGCTCGGCGGCGATGGCAATCGCGTTGAGGATGTTGCGGCGGCCGTCCGTGCGGATAACGCCTAAGGGCAATTGCGCTCCGGTGAAAATGACGGGCTTGGAAAGATCCTCCAAGAGAAAACTCAGTGCGGAAGCGGAATAGGCCATCGTGTCTGTGCCGTGCAAAACGACAAATCCGTCAAAAAGTTCATAATCTTCCTGAATCATTTGGACCAGGCGAATCCAGAAATCCGGATTTGTGTCGGAAGAGTCAATCAGAGGCAGCATCTCCTTGAAGGTGATTTCCGCTTCCACCAGATGCAGCATAGGAAGCTGCTGGTGAATGTTTTTGAATTCAAATGGAACGAGGGTTTTCAGAGTGGGGTCCATCATCATCCCGATGGTGCCGCCTGTGTAAATGACTAAGATTTTCCGATTGCTCATTGGCTTGTTTTTTAGGGCCGCAAACATACAAAAAAATGCGAATGAAAGTCTGTCAATTGTGAACTTGCTATCCGGAAGATAAAAAATGACATCCATCAAAGAAAGATATCAGAGGATAGGAATCGCCATCCTGACAATTCGGTCATAATCTTTGTCACTCAACCAAAAACCTAAAGCAAAATCCTCAAATTCGTATTCGGGATGGCAGCGCAAATATTGTTCGTATGTTGTTTCTACAATGAGAAAATCTGATACGTTTGAAGTCATATATGAATAGTTGTCATTCATTGTGATAGGTTCAGAACCAGCCTCTTTGTATTTGGATTGAATGTGGCCGTAGTACCATCCTTCGCGTGGATACATTCAATTGTACCTTTGTAGATTGCCGTCATATTTTAGTTGACGAATTTCCCCGTTCTCAAACCTGAATTCCCAACAACACTTTCCGGGATAAAGAGAATCATCTTCTGGGGCATCTTCAGGGTTACATATTAATTGGAACTTCTTTCCAGTATGTTTAAACAACTGGGTGATTGACTTTGGGATCTCATTCCATTTAAACACTACGACCAATTTGTTTTTATAAAAGAAACATCCATACAGGAGATCAATAGGCCTTAGCATTTCATACTCGATGTAAGAAGTGACGAATGAAAAATCAACTGAAGATGCATTCCCACCATTAATATTGATCACTATTGCTGTTCGGTTTTGGTATTCTTCATACTGGCTGAAATCTTGAATATAGGCATCAAGCAATTTGTAAATTGCTGTGGTGCTTGGTAAAACCTCATCCAACGAGACGGTGTCAACCCAGTATGTGGAATTATGAAAATCATAACACACCGTATCAGGAGTTTGCGCAATGCAACTTGTAATAAAGAATTGAATGCAAATAAATAAAACACATTGGGGTCTCATTGTCTTTTAGTAGATTTGATTATACCTTCATTATCAATATATTGCCCGTTTGGATTTCCATTTTCATCATCGGATCGACGCTAGTTAATGAATGATGCGCGGCGGGGAGCGCTGCTACTACGGAAGTGGGGCGATATGTGAGTTTGCGGGCGGGCATTAATTATTCATTATTCATTGTACATTGTTCATTGCCAAAGACGGGTGCGAAGATAGGAAAATTATTGGGTTGAAGTGCTGTCGGAATTTCGGGGATATGTGTCAAATCATTCGGAACAAGTCTTTTCAAGAACTTGATAATACGTATTAGTCATTCCTACTATTATAAAGTTATAGTCTCCACCATAAAAAGGAGGAGGTGTCTCCAAACAAATAAAACTCGAAGAGCCTGGAATGATAGTTAGAACTTTGTCAGGAACATTTTTAGGGAAAAGATAATATTTCCCATTTATTTTTTTACCTTAATTCCGCAGATTAATCTCAATTTTTAGCTGTTGAAAAATGACAAGCCGTTGTTAATAAATAACTTAGCAACGACTTGCATTTCTCGATAATTTCACCTATTTTTGTGCTGTGAAACCTAAAAACGGGTGATATG
>JAZRYT010000119.1:0-10932 GCA_045600905.1 Bacteroidales bacterium | reverse complement strand
CCGCTTGGCCTCCGACTTATTTTCCTTTTTGATTTTATTGGCGATTGCCAATGCGGGGAATATATGTCCACCTGTTCCTCCGCCACTGATTAAATATCTCATAAACTTAGTATGCTATCTTATATTTTTTTTCATATAATTCATAATTATAACTTTGTCCTTCATATTCAAGTTTAATTGTATAATAATGATAATCACCATTATAAAAATGTACAACGAAAGTGAGATATTTTTCTATATTTTCAGGATGTGAATTCTTCACATAATCCAATTTACGTGCAAACTCTTCAAGAGCCGCTTTGTATTGGATATTATTTGCAAATTCTCTCTGATCTTTTAAACGATTTGTAAAGTTCTTATTCGCTTCAATAAAAAAATCTTGAATATCAACAGTATAACATTCTCCTTTGGGAATTAATGGAGAACGAGTATTAGAAATTTTAGGAAAAGTTCCTGTAGACGTCACCTCATTAGACAAGACATAAATAAGATCGCCCTTCATATTCTTGACATTTATCATAAGATGAGATTTTGTAGAAATTATTTCAAAAGAAATATTTTCATCAGTGTAATGTAAGCTATCCGAAAGGGTTATTGCTTTATCATCTCCTGTAACTTCGAGAACATGTGGTTTATATACAGGGGTGTATGAGCAAATTTTTGCCGTATAAGAACACGCCGAAAACAAAATAAACGACAGGACTATCGTCAAACAGATTGTACATTTTTTTTTCATAATAAATAGTATTAAACAATTATCGCATTTTATAAGCTTTCATCGTGTTCTGCAACAGACAGGCCATTGTCATAGCGCCCACGCCGCCGGGAACTGGCGTAATGGCTTCGCATTTTTTGGAGACCTCTTCGAAGTTCACGTCGCCACAAACACGGTAACCATTAGGATACCCCGGGTCGGGAACTCTGTGGATGCCCACATCAATAACTGTTGCTTTCTCTTTCACATAATCTGCGGTAATCATCTCCGGCTGGCCAATGGCAACGATAAGAATGTCCGCACGGCTGCACACGCGTTTGAGGTTCTTGGTGCGGCTGTGGCAGACGGTGACAGTAGCGTTGGCATCCTTTTGGAGCAGCATCATAGAAAGCGGTTTTCCGACAATATTGCTGCGGCCCACAATCACGCAGTCCTTACCCGTTGTTTCAATGCCGCTGCGGCGAATCAATTCCATCACGCCGTGAGGGGTGGCCGGAGCAAAGCACTCTTTGCCCAACAACAGATTGCCCATATTGATGGGATGGAAGCAGTCCATATCCTTGCGCGGATCCACGTGCGCCGTAACATTGTCTATGGAAATCTGCTTCGGCAACGGCATTTGAATGATGTAGCCGTCAACCTCATCGTCACTATTCAAAAAGTCAATCGTGGCGATAATGTCTTCTTCCCTAACGGAAGAAGGAAATTTGTATGCGGAGCAAGTGAAGCCTACGCCTTTACATTGTTTTTCAATGCTGTTGACGTAACTGAGGGCGGCACCGTCCTCACCTGCAATAATCACGGCCAGATGTGGAGCAGGCTTGCCCGCATCCAGCAATTGTTTGACTTCCTCTGTGATTTCAGTCTTTATTGTATTGGCAATTTCTTTGCCGTCAATGATTTTCATTGTGTTAATGGGTTAATGCGGTAATCTTTTAAATTTAAACATTCGTAGAGACGGTGCAATGCACCGTCTCTACTGTGCACTGCACCGTCTCTCCAGGAACCTACAGCGGTCTTCTGCCCGGTGCGTTCATGGCACGCATCAGATTCTTGGCCTTGCCGCTGTTCACCATCTTCATCATCTTGCGAGTTTCCTCGAACTGTTTGAGCAGACGGTTGACATCCTGGATGTCACTACCGCTACCGTTGGCAATACGTCTGCGGCGCGAGCCATTGATAATGTCAGGATGTGCGCGTTCCTGGGGCGTCATAGATTGGATGATGACCTCAACGCTCTTGAAAGCATTGTCGTCCAAGTCCATATTCTTTACGAGTTTGCCCATTCCTGGAATCATAGACATCAAATCCTTGACATTGCCCATCTTCTTGATTTGCTGAATCTGAGCCATAAAGTCATTGAAGTCGAACTCGTTTTTAGCCAACTTCTTTTGCAGTTTGGCAGCCTCTTCCTGGTCGAATTGGTCTTGTGCCTTTTCAACAAAGGAACGGATATCGCCCATACCGAGGATACGTTCTGCCAAGCGGTCGGGGTGGAACACGCTCAAGGCTTCCATTTTCTCACCCGTACCGATGAACTTGATCGGTTTGTTGACGACAGACTTGATGGTCAGAGCGGCACCGCCACGGGTATCGCCGTCCATTTTGGTGAGGATGACGCCATCGAAGTTCAGTTTGTCGTTAAAAGCTTTAGCTGTGTTCACAGCATCTTGACCCGTCATAGCATCCACCACGAAGAGGATTTCGTGAGGGTTGACAGCCTCTTTGATGTTGCCGATTTCGTCCATCATTTCCTGGTCAACAGCCAAACGGCCGGCGGTATCC
Source organism: Bacteroidales bacterium (assembly GCA_045600905.1). Taxonomy (GTDB): domain Bacteria; phylum Bacteroidota; class Bacteroidia; order Bacteroidales; family WCHB1-69; genus F23-D06. Next base: position 8,432 of record JAZRYT010000119.1, on the reverse strand, counting down.
ACCAGGACAACGTCGTAGCCATATTCCTTGGCATACTTCACACCGTTTTGGGCAATCTTCACAGGTTCTTTGCAGCCGTCTTCCGTATAGACAGTCACGCCGATTTGTTCGCCCAAGACCTTCAATTGGTCGATAGCGGCCGGACGATACACGTCACCTGCCACCAGCAAAGGCTTCTTGCCTCTCTTCGTCTTGAGGAGGTTTGCCAATTTGGCGGCGTGCGTGGTCTTACCAGAACCCTGCAGACCGGCCATCAAGATAATGGACGGATTGGATTTGATATTGATATCGATAGCATCGCGGCCCATCAACTCGATAAGTTCGTCGTAGGTGATTTTCACCATCAACTGGCTGGGCGACACAGCCTTGAGCACGTTCATACCCAAGGCTTTCTTCTTGACGTTATCAGTAAATTCTTTGGCAATTTTATAACTGACATCGGCGTCCAAAAGGGCTTTACGAACCTCCTTCATCGTCTCGGCCACGTTTATTTCGGTAATGTAACCCTGACCTTTGATGATTTTAAACGCTCTTTCTAATCTGTCGGATAAATTTTCAAACATGTGTTAATGTGTTAATGTGATAATGCGATAATGCGGTAATGAGTTAATGAGTTAATATATAGTTTGCTACTCACAGTTCACTGATCACTGCTCACTACTATGCTAATTCTTGTTTGATGTCATTGTTAATGAGATTGACGAAGTCAGCGAGCGGCATAACGCCTGCATCCACGTTGCCGTGTTTACGGACGGATACCGTACCATCGGCTTCTTCCTTCTCACCCACGATGAGCATAAACGGAATCTTGTTGGTTTCGGCGTCGCGGATTTTACGACCGGTTTTTTCGCTACGGTCATCGATATACGCGCGGAGGTCATATTCGTCCAAAGCGGCTTTCACCTTGTTGGCGTAGTCCATATATTTTTCGCTGATAGGCAAAATGACGACCTGTTCTGGAGTCAGCCACAACGGGAAGTTGCCGCCGGTATGTTCCAGAAGTACAGCCACAAAACGTTCCATAGAGCCGAACGGAGCGCGGTGAATCATCACCGGACGTTTCTTTTGACCGTCAGCGTCTGTGTATTCCAACTCGAAGCGTTCCGGCAAGTTGTAATCCACTTGAACAGTACCCAGCTGCCATTCACGTCCGATGGCGTCTTTCACCATAAAGTCAAGTTTCGGACCATAGAAAGCGGCTTCGCCTTCCACTTCAATCGTTTTAAGGCCTTTTTCAGCAGCTGCTTCGATAATAGCGCGTTGAGCTTTTTCCCAATTCTCGTCCGTACCAATATATTTAGATTTGTTATTCGGATCTCGGAGGGAAACCTGTGCTTTGAAATTTTCGAACTTCAATGTTCTGAAAATGTAGAGGATGATATCGATAACCTTGCAGAATTCTTCTTTGATTTGGTCAGAGGTGCAGAACAAGTGGGCATCATCCTGCGTAAAGCTACGCACGCGGGTCAGTCCGTGCAACTCGCCGCTTTGTTCGTAACGATATACGGTGCCGAACTCAGCCAAACGGAGCGGGAGTTCTTTATAGGAACGCGGACGGGAAGCGAAAATCTCGCAGTGGTGCGGGCAGTTCATCGGTTTCAGGAAATACTCTTCGCCTTCTTGCGGTGTGGTAATCGGTCGGAAGGAGTCCGCACCATATTTTGCATAGTGACCGGAAGTCTTGTAGAGATTTACATTTCCGATGTGCGGGGTAATGACCTGTTGATAACCATATTGTTTTTGGACTTTGCGGAGGAATTGTTCGAGACGGTCGCGAAGGGCTGCGCCTTTGGGAAGCCACAAAGGAAGGCCGGCACCAACGCGTTGAGAGAAGGTGAAGAGTTCCAATTCCTTACCTAATTTGCGGTGGTCGCGTTTTTTAGCCTCTTCGAGAAGAGCCAGATATTCGTCCAATTCTTTTTTCTTCGGATAAGTAACTGCATAGATACGGGTCAGTTGTTTGCGTTTTTCATCGCCACGCCAGTAAGCGCCGGCGGTCTTGAGCAGTTTAATAGCCTTGATGACGGAAGTGTCGTGCAAGTGCGGTCCGCGGCAGAGGTCTGTAAATGCGCCACTTTCATAGAAAGTGATATGTCCGTCATCCAAACCGTCAATGAGTTCGAGCTTGTATTCATCACCTTTTTGGGTGAAATAGTCAACTGCATCCTTTTTGCACACATCCTTGCGGATGAAGCGGATTTTCTGGGAGGCCAGTTGTTTCATTTTTTCTTCGATTTTTGGAAAATCATCTGCGGAGATAGGATAATCCATAAAGTCGATATCGTAATAGAAACCAGTTTCGATGTGGGGTCCGATACCGAATTTGACACCGGGATAAAGTTCCTCAATAGCAGCGGCCATCAGGTGGGCGGAGCTGTGCCAGAAGGTTTCCTTACCTTCGCGATCGTTCCAAGTGTAAAGAGTGAGGTTTGCGTCCCCGCAAATGGGGCGGTCAAGTTCTACCTTTTGGTCATTGACTTTGGCAACCAATACGTTGCGTGCCAAACCTTCGCTAATGCTGAGAGCCACGTCGTATGGGGTGACTCCCGATTCAAATTGTTTAACTGAGCCGTCAGGCAATGTTATATTTATCATAGTAAAAGTTTTTTGTGATCTGTAAGTTATTAATAAACAACAATCTGCAACCGACAAATGGTTTATAGATTTTTTCAAAAAAAGCGCGCAAAGATAGTAAAAAAATCGCTTAATTAGAAAGTAATAATTTTATGGTTTCTCTTTACCGAACATAGGAACGGCATCTTCTTTAAAGACTGCAATTTCCCATTTTCAAGCACAAAGTTTTTTCAAAATAAAGTCTAAGTTTACAAAATTATTTTGCGATATTTAAAATATTATGTACATTTGCCGCCTAATTTTTTAAAACACTATGGATAGAGCTATACAACAAAAAATCGACACTTGGTTGAACGAAGATTACGATCAACAGACTAAGGATGAAATACTTAAAATGCAGGAAGATAATCCGCAGGAGCTTGTAGAAGCATTCTACCGGGATTTGGAATTCGGCACGGGCGGCTTGCGCGGCATTATGGGCGTGGGCACCAACCGTATGAACCAATACACCGTGGGATTCGCCACACAGGGGCTTGCCAACTACCTGTTGAAATGTTTCAAAAACCAGAAAATCAAAGTGGTAATTTCTCACGACTCCCGTCTGCGCAGCCGTGAATTTGCGGAAATCACCGCAGCCATCCTTTCCGCCAACAAAATCCAAGTTTACCTTTTCGAAGCGCTTCGTCCCACACCGGAGCTGTCATTTGCCGTACGCCACCTCGAATGCAATGCCGGCATTATGATCACCGCCTCCCACAATCCCAAAGAATACAACGGATACAAGGTCTATTGGCAGGACGGCGGCCAGCTTGTCCCTCCTCACGACAAGAACGTCATCAGCGAGGTAAACCTCATTACCTCCATCAACCAGGTGAAATGGCAAGGCGACGACAATCTTATTAATATCATCGGCGAGGACGTCGATTCTGTCTATTTGGACAAAATCGCCAATTTGACACTCAATCCCGAAGCCATCAAGAAAGCCAAGAATCTGAAAATCGTCTATACCCCACTCCACGGCACCGGCATCACGATGGTACCCAAAGCATTGGAGATGTTCGGTTTCCAGAACGTGATACTCGTTGACGAGCAGGCTGTCACGGACGGCAACTTCCCGACCGTCAAATCACCGAATCCCGAAGAGAAAAGCGCCCTCGAGCTGGCTCTGAAAAAAGCCGACGAAGTCGATGCTGACCTCATTTTGGCCACGGACCCCGATGCTGACCGTGTCGGCATCGCCGTGCGCAACGCCGAAGGCAAAATGCAGCTGCTCAACGGCAATCAGACGGGTTCCCTTCTCTTCCACTACATCCTTTCCCAATGGCAACAGAACGGGAAAATCACAGGTGACCAATTCGTCGTCAAAACCATCGTCACCACCGACCTCATACAAGCCATCGCCACAGATTTCAACGTGGATTGCGACAACGTACTTACCGGCTTCAAATACATTGCCGAAGCCATCCTCAAAAACGAAGGCAAAAAACAATTCGTCGTCGGTGGCGAGGAGAGCTACGGATACCTCATCGGCGATTTCGTACGCGACAAGGATTCCGTTTCCGCCTGCTGCCTAATAGCAGAAATGGCCGCTTTCTATATGTCGCAAGGCAAAGCCAACCACAAGACTCTCACAGACGCATTGAACGACCTCTACAAGAATTACGGATTCTACAAGGAAGATTTGCTCTCCATCACCAAAACCGGCAAAGCCGGCGTGGAGGAAATCCAAAAGATGATGGCCAAATTCCGCAGCAAACCGCCAAAGAAACTCGGCGGCCAGAAAGTCATTATGATGAAGGACTACGCAATGTCCAAATCCTACGACTTCGTCAACAACACCAACGAAGTCATCAACCTCCCCACTTCCAACGTCCTGCAGTTCTTCACCACTGACGGCAGCAAGGTCACCGTCAGACCATCCGGGACGGAGCCCAAAATCAAGTTCTACTTCAGTGTTGTGGAAAACATCCGCAAAAGAGCCAGTATCGACGAAGAAGCAGACAAATTGGTGGCCCGCATCGAGCAATTAAAGAAAGACATTCTAGCATAAAATCAACACAATTAATCATAAACATCCCGTATGGGACTAAACGCCGCTCCGGGCGACATCCGGAGAACACAGCAAAATATGATCAATCAAAAACTCATCAACCCCCAAAGCATCGTCATCTGCGGTGCCTCCACCGACGAACACAAACCCGGTGGCAAACTGCTTGTCAACCTGCTGAACAGCAATTTCAAAGGTGACATCTATTTAGTAAATCCCAAAGAAGATGAAATCCGCGGCATCAAATGTTACCACACCGTGGAAGACCTTCCCCAAGTAGATTGCGCCATTATGGCCATTGCCGCCAAATTCTGTCCGCACACCGTTGACGTTTTGGCTCACCAGAAAGGCACTGGCGGATTCATCATCGTTTCCGCAGGCTTCAGCGAAGAAAACGCAGAAGGTGCCAAATTGGAAAAGGAAATCGTTGACCACATCAACAGCGTGGGCGGCTCACTCATCGGACCGAACTGCACGGGTTTCCTCAACACCAACTATTGCGGTGCTTTCGATGCCCCTATTCCGACCTTGGACCCCAAGGGTGTTGAATTCATCACCGGTTCCGGCGCAACAGCCGTCTTCATTAAGGAATACGGTATGACCAACGGCCTTACATTCAGCAGCGTTTGGGCAGTCGGCAACTCCGCACAAATGGGTATTGAAGACGTTCTCGAACACTTGGACAGCACTTTCGATCCTGAAAAGAGCTCCCGAATCATTATGCTTTATATGGAAAAGGTTTCCAACCCGCAGAAGTTGTTGAAACACTCCCGTTCCTTAATCAGCAAGGGATGCCATATCGCCGCTATCAAGTCCGGTAGTTCCGCTGCCGGCAGCCGCGCCGCATCTTCCCACACGGGCGCACTGGCAACTTCCGACGAAGCTGTGGAAGCTCTCTTCCGCAAAGCCGGCATCGTACGCTGCCACAACCGCGAAGAACTGACCACCGTTTGCGGCATCTTCACCTATCCGGAAATCAAAGGTAAGAACATCGCCGTCATCACACACGCCGGCGGTCCCGCCGTTATGCTGACAGACGTTCTGTCAAACAACGGTCTGGACGTTCCTCACTTGGAAGGACCTGCCGCTGAAGCTCTTTTAGGCAAACTCTTCGCCGGTTCCTCCGTCGGCAACCCTATCGACTTCCTGGCTACGGGTACCGCCGAACAACTCGGCCACATCATCGATGCTTGCGAAAACGATTTCGAAAACATCGACGCTATGTGTGTCATCTTCGGCTCTCCCGGCTTGTTCGCCAACTGGGAGGTTTACGAAGTCCTTGACCAAAAGATGAAGACCTGCAAGAAACCTATTTTCCCGATTCTGCCTTCCATCATCAATGTGAAAGACGAAATTCAGGATTTCATCAACAACAAACACCGCGTCAACTTCCCAGAAGAATGCGTATTCGGCAACGCCTTGGCTAAGATTGTCAACACTCCGAAACCGCAACCCGAGAATGTGGAACTTCCCGCTGTGGATACCGCTCGCATCCGCAAAGTCATCGACAGCTGCGAAAACGGCTACATCGGACCGGACGCCATCACTGAATTGCTGGATGCTGCCGGCATTTCCCAAAAGCAAATCCGCGTGGTTGACCAAAAACAACAAGCCCTCGATTTCGCCAACGAAGTCGGCTATCCATTGGTTATGAAAGTCGTAGGTCCGCTGCACAAATCCGACGTTGGCGGTGTCACCTTGAATGTTAAAGACATCGAAACCGTATCTAAAGAATTCGATCGTTTGATGGCTATCAAAGACACTTACGCAGTTGAGATGTACCCGATGTTGGACGGAACGGAAGTCTATATCGGCGCCATCCGCGATGAAAAGTTCGGCCATCAGATTTTCTACGGTTTGGGCGGCATCTTTATCGAAGTTTTGAAAGACGTACGTTCCGCTATCGCTCCTATCACGAAAGAGGAAGCCAAAGAATCCCTGAGCAAATTACGTGGCTACAAGATTCTGAAAGGTGTTCGCGGTCAGCAGGCTGTTAACGAAGACATCTATGCAGAGCAGGTGGCTCGCGTTTCCGCTCTGGTCAAGGCTGCTCCGGAAATCGTCGAAATGGACATCAACCCGCTGCTCGGCACACCGAAGGCTGTCGTAGCCGTTGACGCACGTATCAAGATTCAGAAATAAACCAGTTGCAATTGGAATATGCCCTTGGGTATCCAAGTTTCAGGTTTCAAGTTTAATAACAAAAACAATACGTTATGGAAGAAAATATTGAAAATAAGGAAGTTGTTGCGACTCCCGAGCCGCAAGCAACACCAGAGGCTAAAGAGCCCAAAAGCCGCAAGCCTCTCATCATCGCTATTCTCATCCTCGTCTTGCTGCTGATACTCACCATCTTGGTGACATCCAGCAAGCCTTATAAGATTCACAAACTGAAGAAACTGACATCCACAGTCGAGCAGGAGTACACGACCTACACGAATGAGGATTTGGACAAAGCCGTTGCCAAATACGACAAAATCGTTAAAAAGCTCAACAAATGCGAGCTCAATGACAAGCAGGCTTCTAAAGTCAACGAACTGAGAGGCGAATGCAACGGATACTTCGCACAAGCCAAAGGCCGCCTCATTTTGGAGGACTTCAACAGAGCATTAGACGCAGCTGGTGACGAAGTCAAGGGCGTAGTCAAGTCTTTAACGGACGAAGACTAAGCTTTACGCATCGTACAACTCACTCATAACAAAGAGGTTGCCGATTTTTTCGGCAACCTCTTTTATTATATGGAAAAAAGTGTATTTTTGCAGCCTCAAAAAAGGGACGTTAGCCCAGTTGGTTTAGAGCGCTGCCTCCACACGGCAGAGGCCACTGGTTCGAGTCCAGTACGTCCCACCATACAAAGAAGCCGAATGCATTGCATTCGGCTTCTTTGTATATACTATTCGAGATTTTCTTATTCCCACTCAAAGGTATCCACCAACTGCAACTTAAACAAATTATTGCGGTGCATACGGTCGATTTTCTCTTTGATTTCCGGGTCTGGGGTTTCAAGACCGCGAATGTATTTGTCCAAAGTGGCGTACGTAAAACCGAACTTCTCCTCATCGGTTTTAGAATGCGGAAGGTCATCTGTAGGGACTTTGTGTACCCATTCTGCGGGAATGCCCATCAAGTCGCCGATTTGCAACAATTCCGTCACTGTTAGGTTGGCCATCGGTTCCACATCAGAAGCCCCGTCACCAAACTTGGTGAGATAGCCAATATAGTTCTCGCTCAGGTTGCAAGTGCCCATCACACGGCCGTTGTTAGACTGACTGATGGCATACAGCGTCACCATACGCAAGCGCGGCGGCATGTTCTGCTCGGCCTGCACAGACATTTCGAAGCCCCATTGTTCCTTGCCGTCGGCGAACATCTGCTTTAAGGCAGTCGTCATTCCGCCAATGTTAGCTTCAATGAAGCGAATGCCGAAATAGGCGGCAATGCGGTCGGCGCCGTGCAAGTCCTGCCCTTTGTCGGGCATTCCAACTCCGATGACACGGTCCTTGCCAAGGGCTTCGACACAAAGTGCGGCCATAATGGTGGAATCTTTGCCACCGGAAAGTCCAACGACTGCATTGCAGCCGTTACCATTTTTTTCAAACCAGTCGCGGATCCATTCCACGAGTTTGTTCTTTGTTTCTAATGCGTCGAAAGAATACATAAAGAGGTAATGATTTAAGTTTCGCAAGCTCATCCATCGAGCTGGAAATGAGCAAAATAAAATAAAAAAGTGACATAACCCCTTGTGTATTTCACTGAAATTCAGTATTTTTGTTGTGAACAATAACAAAAGTACAAGAGTTATGTCACAGCG
>JAZRYT010000118.1:0-4722 GCA_045600905.1 Bacteroidales bacterium | reverse complement strand
AGGACGAAACGCTTCGCATCGACAGCCGTTTCCTTGAACCCGCCTGCGGCGATGGCAATTTCCTCATCGAAGTCCTGCGCCGCAAAATGTCGGTCGTCGGCCAGCGTTATGCCGGCAGCGATTGGAAGAAATACGCTTTGCTGGCCGTCGCTTCCATCTATGGCATTGAATTGCTGGCCGATAATGCCGAGCAATGCCGCCAGCGCTTGTACGACTTTGTAGCACAAATCGCCGTACAAACGCAAAATGTTGCGTCTCTACAACAAACCGACGAATTTTTACAGAACGTCCGTTACCTGTTGCAACGAAACATCGTGCAGGGCGACGCCTTGACCTACACGGCTGCCGATGGCAAGCCCATTGTGTTCAGCAAGTGGACTTTTGTGGGCGACAAGGTGCAGCGCCGAGATTTTCAGTTTGACTTTTTAGTAAAAAAGGAACATCAGTATTCGCTTTTCGACGAAAATGGTGACGCACAGCAGTTTGACGAGCCTGTGCGTGAGTTTCCTTTGGTTCATTACACCAAAATTCACACGCTATGAAAAATACGGTTTCTGATATCCTCAACTGTCTGGCCAGCCTGAGCAGTGACGAAGTTTTCACTTCGCCCGAACTGGCCAACCGGATGCTAGACATGCTTCCTCAAGACATTTTCAGCGACCCGAATGCCAAGTTCCTAGACCCGTGCAGCAAAAGCGGCGTTTTTCTGCGCGAGATAGCCAAGCGACTTTTAGTGGGTTTGGAGAAGAAAATTCCGAATTTGCAGCAGCGCATCGACCACATTATGAGCAAGCAGCTGTTTGGCATAGCGCTCACGCAACTTACCGCCGAAATGAGCCGCCGCACTTTGTATTGCGCGAAAAACGCAGCAGGAAAATATTCCGTAGCCAATTGTTTCGAAAATGAGCAGGGCAACGTGCGCTACATGCGTTGCGAACATAAATGGCAGAATGGAAAATGTAGCCAATGCGGAGCCAACCGCGCACAATACGACCGCGCCGAAACCATTGAAAACTATGCTTATCCATTCATTCACAAAAACTTAAACGAAATTTTTAATAATATGCAATTCGATGTCATTATTGGGAATCCGCCGTATCAGATGAGCGACGGAGGAGGAACAGGGTCAAGCGCAATGCCAATATATCAATATTTTGTCCAGCAAGCGAAGAAATTAAATGCAAAATATTTATGTATGATAATTCCATCTCGTTGGATGACAGGAGGAAGAGGGTTAGATGAGTTTCGAGATGAGATGCTTAAGGACAAACATATCAGAGTTTTACATGATTTCCTGAATGCTGGAGATTGTTTTCCTGGTGTTGAGATAAAAGGAGGTGTTTGCTATTTTCTAAGAAATAGGGATGAGGAAGGCATTTGTCATATTTTTAGCCATACTAATAAGGATGTTGTTGAATCTAAACGTTATTTATTAGAAAAGGGATCTACTATTTTTATTAGGAATATAGAAGCAATTTCAATATTAAAAAAGGTTCAAGCGTTAGGCGAAGAAACATTTTCGACTCTTGTTAGCGCAAACGATCCTTTTGGCTATGATCTACGCGAAGCAAATAGTTATAAAAGGATAAAACCTAATTTTCAGCTAAAACCTTTTGCTAATGCTGTGAAATTTTATTACAATGGTTGGAAAAAAGAAGGAATAGGATATATTTCACGAGATTCAATAAGAAAAAATATTCAGTGGAAAGATAAAGTAAAAATATTTATTCCTAAGGCGTGGGGAATAGGAGATCCTTCAAATGATTGGTTGAATCCTCTCATTGCGGATAAAAATTCTGTTTGTACTGAGACATATTTGGTCGTAGGTCCTTTCGATGCAATAGATACAGCTCAAAATGTGATTACTTATACTCAAACTAGATTTTTTCACTTGCTTGTATCACTAATAAAAATCACACAAAATACTATGCAAAAAGCTTATTCTTTCGTTCCTCTCCAAGACTTTTCCCATCCGTGGACAGACGAGATGCTTTACGAGAAATACGGCTTGACGGAAGAGGAAATCGCCTTTATAGAATCAATGATAAAACCGATGGAATAAGTACAATGGTGTGTAAAGAACGTTCTTTGAAATGATGTAGGGTTTATTTCTTTTGAGAAGTTAGGATTTCCACCATTTCGGCAGGAGTGACCACTCTTGGCTCAACCGGAAAATGTTTGAGATTTCCCGTCACAAGATATGAATCATCGTGGCTGAGCGCTATTTCATAGAAAACACGGTCCTTTTCATCCAACATGGGTTGCTCGTATGCCAAACGTTCAGAGGCAATGCCGTTGCTTATGATGAAAGCAAGCAGATTGTCGATTTCTTCCTTGCTGATATTGAATCTCTTGCGCGAGAGCACTTCCCTGTATTCACGAATAATATCATCATCGTACAAAATGAGATATTCTTGAAGGAACAATCCATCAACAACTCGCACAGTTGGAGATTGGGGATTGTGGGTTAATGCAGCGGCTACAAGGACATTAGTATCAATTACTGCATAAATCATAATGAACTTTGTTTGTCGTGTTCTTCTCGTGCAAGACGGATTTCTTCGTTAATCTCATCCAAAGTCAACTCTGGAGAAGTGCCTGATTCGGCACGTTGGCGGATGGCGGCCCATGAAACGAGTGCTTTTGGGGTGATGTTGTCGTTGCGCATCTTTCCGATTCTGAAAGGGATCTCTCCGGTGTTTATCACAGCTTTAATGAACACATTGATAGCTGCGTTTACACTCAAACCAAATTCGTCGCAAAGTCTTGCGAACTCTTTTTTCGTTGCCTCATCGAGGCGAATGGTCATTGCTGTTTGTGACATATTGATTTCTATTTGTTGTTATATAATGTCATAAAGACATCAATTCGACTGCAAAAATACTAACTTTTTTGAAATAATTCTACACAAAAACAAATAAATTGACATAATAAACACAAATAAATATGAAAAACGAACAAGAAATCCTGCCTGAATACAGGCGTTTTATGCCGCAGATTTATGCTTACAGCGACGCGCATTTCCCTGGCCAGTTGAAGATTGGCGACACTACGCGCGAAGATGTCAACGTGCGCATCGATGAGCAGCATCCTATCATTATGCCAGGAAAAACTTACCGATTGGAGTGGTTCGACACCGCCTTTTACGCCGATGGCAGTGGCAATTATTTCCGTGACCATGCCGTACATGAAGTCTTGCGTAACAATGGCTTCGAGAACACCGCCGGTGAATGGTTCCGTTGCACGATAGATGATGTGAAAAACGCCTATCAGTCGGTGAAACACCGCACACACTTTGAACCTAAACGCACCCTTGATTTTGGAATGCGCGAGGAGCAGGAAAAGGCGGTGGAGATGACATATCACTATTTTACAACTACGCAACATCGCGAGGGTGAACCGCTGCATTTTCTGTGGAATGCCAAAATGCGTTTCGGAAAGACTTTCACCGCCTATCAGCTGGCGAAGAAAATGGAGGCACAACGAGTGTTGGTGCTCACTTTTAAGCCCGCCGTGGAAGGCGCGTGGCGCGACGACCTTTTACAACACGTTGATTTCGAAGGTTGGCAGTTCTTCAGTTCGCACGATGGAAGCTCGCCTGATAATTTGGACACATCAAAACCGATTGTCTGTTTCGGCTCGTTTCAGGATTACTTGGGTAAAAGCCAAACTGGCGGCATCAAAAGCAAAAACGAGTGGGTTCATGCCATTCAGTGGGATTTGATTGTTCTGGACGAATACCATTTCGGGGCGTGGAACGAAAACTCGAAAACCTTGTTGGATATCGGTGAAGGTCAATCGAAAACTGATATTCTCGAAATGAACGACATCTTGCAGGAGGACGGTTTGGATGTGGTGGGCGGCAAACTTTTCGATGAAGAGCAGATGCCCATTACCGGCAATCATTATCTCTATTTGAGCGGCACGCCGTTTCGTGCCATTGCCTCGGGCGAGTTTATGGAAGACCAGATTTTCAACTGGACTTATCAAGATGAACAAGCGGCGAAAAGCAACTGTGCAGACCAACCAAACCCGTATGCAGAGCTGCCGACGATGGTGCTGATGACCTACCAGATGCCCAACGACCTTGGCGAACTGATTGAGCAGTACGATATGGATGAATTTGACCTGAACGAATTTTTCCGTGCGGAAGGGCAAGGTCAAAATGCTAAGTTTGTCCACGAAAACGCTGTGCAGAAGTCGTTAGACATTATTCGCAGCAAGGCATCCATATTCAATGACAGCAATTCGCCGCTCAACCAGAAACCTGCATTGCCTTTCGATGACAGCCGCCTTCTGGACAAATGCAACCATACGATGTGGTTTATGTACAGCGTGGCTTCGTGCGATGCAATGGAAAATCTGCTGCATCGTCCTGCCAATAATTTCTACCAGAACTACAACATTGTGAATTGCAGCGGGGTAGCGGCTGGAATTGGTGTTGATGCGCTTGAACCGGTAAAAAGGGCAATGGGAGACAATCCCGTGCTAACAAAAACAATTACGTTAACATGCGGAAAATTAACTACAGGTGTGACAATCAAGCCATTGTCTGGTATTTTGATGCTTCGGAATTGTTCTTCGCCTGAAACCTATTTTCAGTCGGCTTTTCGTGTGCAGTCGCCTTGGACCGTTGAAAGCGAAGACCATAAAACAAAAGTCATTCAAAAGCAGGCTTGCTATGTGTTTGACTTTGCCCCGAACAGAGCTTTGCGGCAAGTG
>JAZRYT010000117.1:0-20733 GCA_045600905.1 Bacteroidales bacterium | reverse complement strand
CCTGTTTGACCTCTTTGTTCGGAAATCCGAGGCGGTAAAGTCTGAAATCCGGATCATAGCCCTTGATGGTCAGGTAGCCGCTCTGATAAATAACGGGAATGCGGTTGGTGGAGGCGATATCGACGCTGTTGAGCGAGTCGGCGTGGGGTTGCTCGCGTTCCAAATCGGGCAGCACGTAACGGTGCTGGTTGGGCAATTCCATCAGGTAGGTCGGCGTGCCGGTCTCGAACCAGTAGTAGTCGATTTTTTGGTTCTTGAGCGCGTTAAGTAGACTGAAGGGATTATACACACCTGGAAGTTCTTCCTCGCAGAAATGGTAGCCGTCGTAGTTCTCGCGCAGCGCGATGAGGGTCTCTTCCACAGATTTGCCTAATTTATCAGCCAGTTCTGCCACCTCGACTTTGAAGTTCGTACGGAGTTCCTGCTCGGTAATGCCGCAGATGTTGTAGTATTGCGGAAGCATAGAAAGGTCTTCCAGATTGTTCAAGTCGCTGAACACGCTGACCTTGCCAAACTTGGTGACGCCCGTGAGGAAGGCAAAACGGATGCAGCCGTCCATGGACTTGAGCGCTCCGTAGAAGCCCTTGAGCGTGGCGCGGTAGGCATCCTGCAGCTCCGCGTTGCCGATGGCCTGCAGCAGCGGCTTGTCGTACTCATCCACCAGGATCACCACCTGGCGGCCGGTCTTCTCGTAGGCCAATCGTATCACTTGTGTGAAACGTTCTTCAAGACTGCGATCACGAAAAGCATCGCCATATTTGGATTCCCATAATTCCAAATGTTTGTTCAGTTCGGCATCCAGACTCTCCTTCACGGAATAGTTGCGCGTATTTAAGTCCAAATGCAGAATCGGATATTCAATCCAGTCGCTTTCCAGCTCGGCGATGGCGAGACTGTCGAACAGCTCGTGCTTGCCTTGAAAATAAGCTTCTATAGTACTAAGCAGCAGACTTTTGCCAAAACGGCGCGGACGAGACAAAAAATAGTAGCATCCGCTTGTTACCATTTTAAAAATCAGCGCGGTCTTATCTATGTACAAATAACCGTCTATCCTGAGTTTCTCAAAATTCTGTATGCCAATTGGTAATTTCTGTCCCATAGTTAATTGATTTAAAGAATGGCGCAAAAATACAATTTTATGATGTATTCCAATGTATTTATTATTTGTTCACCTCTTTATACTTGATTCCCAACAAATCCTGCTCCATAGCGATTTTGTCAATGATTTTATGGAGCATCACGTCAAGTTCGCCGCCTTCTGTGTAATTGGTGGGCGCAATGTAGTCGGCGCGATTGTGACGGATAAGGTCGAGGCAAATCTCTTTTGAGGACTTTGGGCGGTGGGCCGTGGCCACGGATTTCGGGTTATAAACCGCGATAGTCGTGCCTCCGTAAAGATTCACCATCTTCATTGCGGGCACATCCGTTTCTCCATCACCGATGTAAATGAGATTGGAGAAAGGAACGGCACGCTCATCTTCGGGCATAGACTTGTTTATGAGCGTGTTATCATACGAGTTATAGATACCTTTGTTGATGCGGAACAGAAACTGCGTTTTGTTAGTATAGTTGACCACCAAAGCGGGCCAGCAGGCACAGCCGTTATCATCATACTGGAAACCGGAAGCATAGATGGCTTTGAAGCACTTACCTATTGCGGTACCTTTCACAAATTCACGTAAGCCCGATGATATGATGAAGTGCTCCAAATGGATGTTCTTGGAGGCCGCATACGCGTTGACACGCTCGAAATAGGTTTCAACGCCAGGGAAGAAAGTGATTTTCTCCCCATATTTCATAAAGACCTCTTCGCGAATGGGAATGTTTTTCTCTTTGGCCTTGATAAGCATCAGGTGCATATAGGCGAGCACCTCGTCCATATCGTGCGTTTTAGCCAGCTCATTGGCCTCTTCCCAAAACGCGCCTTTGTCCATATTCAAATCCGGGATGAAGTTGTACTCCTGCATATTGCCCGGTGCTAACGTACCATCAAAATCGTACGCAATAGCCATATTTCGGTTTTCTGTCATTTTCAAGGATTTAAAAAATGGGAAAAGGCAGCTTGCAAAAGGATTATCTTTAGCAAACCACCTTTATCCTATATTAATCTTTTAAGCCAAAGCTTATATTCAAAATATCATAGCGAGCACAAGAACCTAATGTATCGATTCACAGCTCACTGCTCGGAAATCACTATTTCACCAGATTTTTGAAAGCGTCGGAGTGACGATATCTTTTGAATTCGGCATCTCTTTTAGCTGTTTTCTTATAGGAAGCGTCTTTTTCGATAGCGGTTGCGAGATTTGCATAAACGCTGTTTTCATCTTTCATACGAGCAGCGAGAACGGCTTTCAGATAGGCGGTTTTGGCATCCACGTTCGTAATGCACTCGAGTGTTGTTTTAGCGGCTGCGTAATCCTTATTGAGTAATTGAACCAATGCGGTGTTATAGTCGCAGCTCTTATTGTTCATCATTTGAACAGCTTTCGTGTAGTCACCATCAATGATGCTGTACATACCCATCACGTAATCCTGGTTGACAGGATCAACGGAAGCTTCGCTGGAATTTTGGAAAGAAGTTCTGGCATCGGCATAGTTGCCTTGGAGGAATTGAGCCAATGCGAGGTTGTTGAGAACGATACCGTTATTAGGAGAAATAGCAGCGGCTTTGTTCAAATAGCTGACAGCGTCTTCGAGGTCTTGGGCATTGCCGTTTTGATAGTATTCGTTCAAGCTGAGCACGCCGAGGTCGTTGTAGGCGCGCCAGTCGCCTTCAGTTTCCTTATCATTGATGAGGGCTTTATAAATTGCTTCCTTGTCAGCTTTTGTTGTGCACACGGAAGCAGCATAGAGGCGTTCATTAACGGAGAAGTCTTTCGGAGAAGATTTCACCTTGCTGATGAGTTCTGCGTCGGTGTAGGATTCGTGTTTTTTGCAGATGAGTTGCATTTCGGCACGGCGCAACGGAGGAAGAATAGCGTCAGCGATTTCAGGATAGATGTCCGTCATTTCACGAATCTTCTGTTCGCGCATATCGTTGTTAGCCTGGGATTTCACCACATTGAGGATTTGGTTTTTCTGTGCCATATTGGATTTTTCGACAGCTGCTTCAAAACCGTCCCAGTCTTCGCCCTTGGCATTATTCACATATTCGAAAGAAGGCATTTGAAGATCTTTCATTTTGATTTTGTTCTTCTTGGCATAATCTTTCAAATATTTGTTGTATTGGTCTTGGAACCATTTTTTACCCTGGTCGAAACGTCTTTCGGAAAGACCTTGGTTATTGCTTTCCTCACCTTCGGGAGAAGCCCAACCGGAAATCACCACGCGGTCGATGATATTGCCCTGGTTCAAGAATTCAACAAAAGCCTTGATGGAATCTTTGGCGGCTTGTGACTTGTTATTCTTGTTGCTCCAATTCATAGCCGAGCTGTTAAGATCGAAATAGATGATAGCCGTTTTGCCGATGAACTCAGGCGTGAAATGATGCGGTGAATGGAGGAAATTTCCACCTTGGTTGGCATTATAAGACAAGTTCGGTTGCAGACCGATACGGGAAGAGGTGTTGGCAATACCTTCGCCGACACTCTTTTCGGGACTTAAAACAGCAGATTTCTTCTTCAACTGAGCAGTAGCGGGAACTACGATTTCAGCAGTTTCGTAGGAATCATCGAATTTGAAAGTGCCTGATTGTGTGAAAGTGCCACCGTTTTTGTAGCTGATAGTCTTACCTTCGCCGGCAGCTTTTTCGCCTTTAAGATTGATGGTAACGAATGAGGGCAGATTGACACCATCCACTTTCAAGCTGGGTGTCAACGTCATCGTTGCCTTCTTCTTCATATATTTGGGAGGAATAGTTCCCTGAATCGTATAGGAAACCTCACCACCTTTGTTTTCCAAATCCGGGTTATCCATTGTGATGGTAACTTCGGGATATTTGGACACCATTTTGCCAAGTCCGCAACCGCATAACAAAGCGGCAGTCAAAGCAATTAATCCTAAAGCGTAAAATCTTCTCATTTTTATGTAATTTATTGATTTATAATTATTTTATTTTTTTATCAAAAACGCGCAAAGATAATAATTTTTCATTCAGTCAATTATTGATTTTATCCAACCATCATATACAAATCGGGATAGGCGTGTTTGGATTCCTTTTTGTGCTTGGTGAGTGCGAATGCCAGCGTCAGCGTGCCGATTCTTCCGATGTACATATTGATGATAAGGATGATTTTGGCCAACGTATTCCATTCCGCGCAAATACCGGAAGAGAGCCCGCAAGTAGTAAATGCGGAAGTAGTTTCAAATATAGCATCTTTCAGGGTGGCATCCGGCTGCACGAGCGTCAGCATAAAACAGGAAACGATGATGAATGTGAAGGTCATCGTCACGATGGAATTGGCTTTATCAACCAACTCGAAGGAGATGGTTTTATGTTGAAATTCAATACTTTTCTTTCCCTGGATCGTAGCCAATACGGATTTCACCATCACAAAGAAGGTAGTAGTTTTCACGCCGCCGGCAGTGGAACCGGGGGAACCGCCCACGAACATCAGGAAGACAATCAGTATTATGGACGGCAGCGCCATTGAATTCAAATCCAAGATGGTAAAACCGGAAGTTCTACACGTGACAATTTGGAAAACAGAAGTAAAAACCTTATCCACAAAGCCATGGCGTCCACTTAGGGAACGACCGTTTTCAATAAAGAAAAACAAGACTGAGGCAATAATGATGAGACCTAACGTGGTAATCAGCACGATTTTGGTTTGAGGCATCAGACTTTTCCAAGGATATTTGTTTCGTTCTTTAATATAGCGAACGCTGAAGAAGTCGCGAATTGTCAGGAAACCGATACCACCCAAGAAGACCAATACCATAATAATGGTTTGCGGGAAATAACTTTGGTCCGTGCCTAATTCGAGGAGACTCTTGTCTATCAGCACGAAACCGCCGTTGTTGAAGGCCGATATCGTATAAAACAGCGAATAAAAGACATTTTCGCCATTGGACACAAAGAATCCCGTTGTATTCCAATAGGCATACAGCAGGGCGGCGCCCGACAGTTCGATAATCACAGTTGTCAGCACGATGCTACGCAACAGGGAAAAGGATTCTGACAGTTGGTTTGCTGACATCATATCACGCACGAGGTACTGGTAGCGCAAGCCCACCGACGAGCGCGACAGGAACGTGGTGAAAAACGTTGCAAAGGAAAGGATGCTCATACCACCCAGCTGGATGAGTATCATAATGACAATCTGGCCTTTGACGGTAAAGCACGCCGACGTGCTGACCACGGTCAACCCCGTGATGCAGCTGGCACTGGTGGCCGTAAAAAGCGCATCAATGAAAGATATTCCGTCCACCGTCATTCGCGGCATCATCAGCAGAACCGTACCAATAGTGATGAGGAACAGGAACGACGCCACCATCAAAATGGGCGGACTAAGGTTATATTTGCCTAAAGAGCTGCTCACCTTGGCCAGCTCTATAAGTACCATTATCAGAAAATAAAACTGTACAAACAGCAGATAATAGTTTTCAAAATTATCGTTGTCAATAAACTTAAAATTGAAAATCTCAACCGATAAAAACTGTATTATCAACAAGATAATAACTATAAACTCGAACCACGACCGTCGAAGGAATTCCCTTCGGTGCAACGAGTAGAACAGGAAGGTGAAATATTTGGCCACATAGAAAAACAAGCTGCCGTAAATCACCCAACGAATCAGGTTTTTAATAGGTAGAGAGATGTAAAGACCGTGATAGCAGACAATGCTTGCAATGGCGATGATAGACACAAAGACACTGCAAATCTGCATAACGGTATGTACTTTGTCCTTGTACTGAACGATATGCAGTTTTTGTTTGCTGGAATAGGCCTTATGGGATTTCTCAAAGAACATTAGAGATTGATCTTGATGAAATTATCGATATCGTGTTCTTTGCCGAAAAGTACAAAAACATCGCCTTCTTGGATTTCGGTTTTATTGTCGGGCACACCGATGATATGCTGTTTGGTATCCAATTTGTCATTCACCACCTCTTCAAAGTTGCGGCGGATGGTGATAAGGCTCAATTTATGGTTGTCGCGGAAGTTGATGTCGCCGAGTGTTAGGCCGATGAGGCGCACAGGGGCGATGATTTCAGCGATTTTATAGTCATCTGCCAATTGCAGATAGGAGATTATATTGGGATTGGAGAGGCGTTCGGCGAGGAGTGCGCCGACTTCATCTTCGGGAGAAAGGAATTCGGTGACACCCATTTTTTCGAGGATGGTGCGTTGGCTTTGTCCCATCACGCGGCAGATGATGCGTTTCACGCCCAAGTCAAGAAGATTCGCGGTACAGAGGAGTCGTCCGACGAAGTCATTGCCGATAGCGACGATGACGGCATCGAAGTTCTGGATGTTCTCATTAAGCAGGGCCCGTTTGTTAGTTGCATCTGCGCAAACAGCATACGCCACATCTTCTGCAATATCCTGAACCACACTGATTTTGGAGTCAATGACCAAAACCTCGAAACCTTTTTCAGAGAGGGCGCGACTAATAGCCAAACCGAAGTGGCCCGCACCAATAACCGCAAATTTTTCCTGTGCCATAGTACATTTTTTTAAAGCGGGCAAAAATAGAAAATAAACTTTAAACTCGGAACATTGACATTGGCTATTGGTTTTTAGCATTCGGAGCCCTCCTTGAACTTTAAACCTTAAACTTTAAACTTGGACAGGCCTGTCATATTTTTTCTATTTTTGCCGCCTATTAAACACATTTACTATGATACTACGTTATTCCCGTCCCGAGATGAGTGCCATCTGGACTGAAGAGAACAAGTTCGGAGCCTACCTCAAAGTTGAAATAGAAGCCGCCGCTGCCTGGAGCAAGCTCGGCGTAATCCCTACTGAAGACGTGCAGAAGCTGCGCGACAAGGCCACTTTCAAAGTTGAACGCATTTATGAAATCGAGCAGCAGACGCGCCACGACATTGTGGCTTTCACACGTGCCGTCAGCGAGTCATTGGGTGACGAGCGCAAATGGGTACACTACGGTCTGACCTCTACGGACGTTGTGGATACCGCCAACGGCTACCTGCTCAAGCAGGCCAACGAAATCCTCCGCAAAGACTTGGAGCATTTTATGGAGATTTTGAAAAAGCGCGCCTACGAATTCAAAGACACGCCCTGCATCGGCCGTACTCACGGTGTACACGCTGACATCACCGCCCTCGGTCTAAAATGGGCTTTGTGGTATGAAGAGATGAAGCGCAACCTCGCCCGTTTCGATATGGCCGCCGCCGATGTGGAATGCGGCAAAATCAGCGGTGCCGTGGGCAACTTCGCCAACACCCCGCCATTTGTTCAGGATTACGTTTGCGAGCAACTCGGCATCCACTCCGCCAACATCTCCACGCAGGTGCTGCAACGCGACCGCCACGCCCACTATATGGCCACGTTAGCTTTGATCGGTTCCTCAATGGAACAGATGGCCATCGAAGTTCGCCACTGGCAGCGCACCGAACTGCGCGAAGCTGAAGAGGCTTTCGGCAAAGGCCAAAAAGGCTCCTCCGCCATGCCACACAAACGCAACCCCATCGGCAGTGAGAATATGTGCGGCTGCGCCCGCATCCTCCGAGGCTATATGGTCAGCTCCTACGAAGACATCCCTCTGTGGCACGAACGCGACATCTCCCACTCTTCCGCCGTACGCATTATGCTGCCAGACGCAACTATTCTGCTCGACTATATGCTCAACCGCTTCGGCAGAATTTTGGAAAACCTCGTCGTCTATCCTGAAAATATGCTGAAACATATCTATATCACCAACAAAGTGATTTTCGCGCAACGCGTTATGACCGCCCTCATCAACAAGGGATTCGCCCGCGAAGCCGCCTACGATTTGGTACAGCCTATCGCAATGGAAGCCTGGTTCGACGGCAAAGACTACCAAGAGCTGCTGCTGCAAAATGAAACTATCCGCGCTCAATTCTCACCAGAAGAACTCGAGCAATGCTTCACATTGGAATACTATATGAAAGAAGTGCCGACTATTTTCAAACGCGTATTCGGAGAATAACCGTTCATTAATCATTTTATATTATGAGCAACATTCACATTTTAGGAAGTCAAAATTCCATCTTCAATCAATTCCTGTCCGAAATCAGGGACGCAGACACTCAAATGGACAGTTTGAGATTCCGTCGCAATATGGAACGCTTGGGGGAGATTTTCGCCTACGAAATCAGCAAGACGATGCGGTACGAGGAACACGAAATCAACACCCCACTCGGCATTGCCAATATGAAAGTGCTTGCCGAGCAGCCCATCTTGGCCACCATCTTACGCGCCGGACTGCCCTTTCATCAAGGTCTGCTCAACTTCTTCGACAAAGGTCAAAACGCCTTTATCACCGCTTTTCGCAAATACGAAAAGGATGGTTCCTTCGATATTGAAATCGACTACATTTCATCGCCTTCCATAGATGACAAAGTGCTGATTTTAGCCGACCCGATGTTGGCCACAGGACAGTCTATGGCATTGGGCTACGAAGAGATTCTGACAAAGGGGACTCCCTCACATACACATCTGGTTTGCGCCATCGCTTCCCGCCAGGGAATCGAATATTTGCAACACAACCTTCCTCTTTCCGATTGCACCTTGTGGATAGGTGCCATAGACGAAGAACTCACCGCGCAGTCCTTCATCGTGCCCGGCTTAGGCGATGCCGGCGACTTAGCATACGGTATCAAAGAGTAACAACCTCATCCACCACCCGGTCGTGCGGCTCGGTGGGTATGGAATCCAATAATTGAAAATCAAAACATATCCCGATGGTCTTGACCTCGGGATATTTTATTAGGAAACGGTCGTAAAAACCTTTTCCGCGCCCCAGTCTGTGGCCGGTTTTGTCAAAAGCCATTCCGGGAACCACGATCAAATCCAACCGTCCGAAATACGGATGGTTTTCAGGCTCGAGAATATGGAAATCGCCTTCCACCATTTGACTGTCGGCGGTCAGTTCCACAGGAATAATATCATCGCCAACCACCGTAGGCAGGATGATTTGCTTGCGTTTTTTCCATTTGTCCAAAAAGGACAACGTCTGCACCTCATCGGGAAGCGATGCGTAGAGCATCACACGTTGGGCGCGCACGAAATCCGGATTTTGCTCCAACTTGCCCATTATAACCTCCGACTGCGCCATCAACTGCTCGGGCGAATATTCCTTCTTTAATCTTCTAATCTGCTGACGTAAAGATTTTTTGTCTTCCATCTTTTTTCAAAATTTCTACAAAAACAAACGACTGTCTTTCAATCAATTATCCCAAAGAGCCACCCAATATCTCCGTTCACTGTTCACCATTCACTGATCACTCAAAATCACAAACTTGACAAACGTTCCAGGACTTCGCGGTAGGCCTCGCTGACCTCACCCAAATCACGGCGGAAACGGTCGGAATCCAAACAGTTTTTCGTATTACAATCCCACAAGCGGGCCGTATCGGGCGAAATTTCATCTATCAACATCAATTGTCCATCCTTGTCAAAACCGAATTCCACTTTGAAATCAATAACATCAATGTCTAAAATTTTAAAAAGGGAAATCAATTTGGTATTGATTTTCTGCAACTGCAGCTGAATCTCATCCAACACTTCCGATGTAGTATAACCCAAAGCCACGACGTGGTAACGGTTAATCATCGGGTCTCGCAGTGTATCGCTTTTCAAACAAATTTCATAAATGGTACTTTGCGGCACCGTCCCCTCCTGAATATCCAAACGTCGAGAAAGAGAACCGGCAATCACATTGCGGGCGATGAATTCCAAAGGAAGTGCTTTAGCCTTCTGACACAGCAAACTACATTCATCCAAACGCTTCACCAGATGGGTTCGAATACCTGCCTTTCCAAGATGCGTGAAAAGAATTTCCGAGATTTGGCAGTTCATCTTTCCTTTGTCCTTAATAGAAGATTTTTTCACTCCATAATAGGCTGTGGCATCATCTTTATAATTTACGATTACCAAATCAGGATCATCCGTAGCAAATATCTGTTTGGCTTTCCCTTCATAAAGTAGTTCTCTTTTCTCCATAGTCATAGTTTTTGTGAGGCCGCAAACGTACATAAAATTTTCATTGCAGTACTACACCATAAAAAAATCTCGGGTTAAGGGTGAAAGGTTAAGGGTTAATGAATAATGATTGTTGATACGTTGTGCGGATAAAGATTTTTGTGTACGTTTGCAAGCTGTTTTATCAAAAGCCAAATAACAATGAATCAGATATTTAAAAGTATAACCCTTTTATTTGTTTTCGTTTTCGGCATCCTTTTAGGATTTGCTCAATCCCAAGAGCTCCAATTCACCTTATTGCAATCCTCTTCCGAAGGAGCTTTGGTACGTATTGATTTCCCAGCCTACAGCATGCATCGTATTGATGTTAATGGGACAATAATGAACCAATTAGAGATGAAAAATGCCTATCCCGTATTGGAAACTGGCAGTCCCGCCCTTTTGGAGACAGCATTTTCACTCATCATTCCAGAAAACAGCCAACCCACTGCAACGATTGTGGAATCGGAATACACCTCCATTCCGCATTTTGAATTGGCACCGTCCAAGGGCAAGCTCTATCGAAACGTCAATCCTGACGAGGTAACCTATACGAAAGGCGCTTCCTATTTCGAAAATCGCTTTTTGAAAGACAATGAGGTAACCATTGGTGAATCCTACCAACTACGTGACTATAATGGTGTTGCCGTACAGGTTTATCCTTTCGCCTACAATCCTGTACAAAAGATTTTGAAGGCCTATTCAAGTATCACCGTTGAAGTCCGCTTCAATTCCGACCATTCTTTCCGCAACATTTCAACCGTGTCAAAAGCCTACAACGACATTTATACTGGTCATTTCCTCAACTACAGCACCGCCAAATCCACGCCGTTGGAAGAGATGGGTGATATGTTGATATTGGCCCCTGACGATTTTTGCGAAGCAATGCAACCATACGCCGATTGGAAAATCAAAAACGGCTACCGTGCTGAAATCGTTCCGCTCAGCACTGTCGGCAACACGGGCGCTATCGTTAAAAACTATATCACCAATTATTACAACGAGCACAATTTGACCTACGTCGTAATTGTCGGCGACAATTCCAAATTCCCCACTATCAGCATTGGCGGCAATGTCAGCGACAACTACTATGCGGAAATCGTAGGCGACGACAAATATCCGGATATCATCATCGGTAAAATATCCGCCGATAATGTGGACCAGATCACGGTGCAGGTCAACAAATTCCTGCAATACGAGCAGAGTCCCATTGAGACAGAACACTTTCCTGTATTTTGCGGTATCGCTTCCAATCAAGGTCCGGGCGACAACAACGAATACGACTACATGCACATCCACAACATTTGCAACACGCTCAGCGCCTACACCTACACTTCCGGCTACGAGCTATTCGAAGGCAATCATGGTGGTTTGGATGCTTCCGGCAACCCTACAGCCGCACAAGTGCTTAGCACCGTCAACAGCGGCGTAGGCATCATCAACTACTGTGGTCATGGTGATGTTAACCTTTGGGGCACCAGTCATTTCAGCAATTCCAACATCAACAACTTGACAAACTACAACAGACTTCCCTTCATTATCTCCGTTGCCTGTCTAAATGGTAACTATGTCAACCAGACCTGCTTTGCGGAAGCCTGGCTGCGTGCCAGCAAGAACGGACAACCCACAGGTGCTGCCGGTGCCCTGATGTCCCTCATCAGCCAACCCTGGGACTCTCCGATGTGTGCCCAAGACGAAATGATTCGCCTGTTGACCGGTACGGCCAACGTCACACAAAAACGCACCTTCGGTGGCATCGCCTTCAACGGATTCATCAAAATGCTCGACAACTTCAACGACTACGAAGTCAGCCGTACCTGGATTTTATTCGGCGACCCCGCAATGATGGTCAGAACAGCCATCCCCGAACAACTATCTGCCGGACATTACCAAGAACTCCCCTACGGTTCTACCAACCTTGAAATTTCCTCTCCCGTTGAGAATGCCCGCATCACCCTCACACACAATGGCGAAATTATAGGCCAAGGTGCCATCACCAGCGGACATTGTTCTCTCCCTATACCCACTACTTTGCAAGTAACCGACACCATTCAAATAACAGCCGTCGCCCCCAACTACATTCCTTATCAAGGTTATTGCGTCCTCATTCCGAATAATGGTCCTTTTGTCACTTACAGAAGTATGGTCCTTCACGACAACAGGAACAACGACGGCCTTGCCAATTACGGCGAAACAGTCACTATGGATATCGTACTGAAGAACATCGGTTCGGGAAATGCATCCAGCGCCTCCGCCCAACTCACCACGTCAGATGACTATTTGACCATTTTGGATGGAAGCCAGGATTTCGGTCCCATCGAAGCAGGTGAGGAAAGGACCTTCTCTGCCGCTTATCAATTAAAAGTGTCCAATGACGTGCCCGCCAATCACAAAGCAACGCTTTCTTTGCATATTATTTTTGAAAACCAAGACATTACAGCTCCTATCACACTGCAAACTTACGCGCCCTCTTTTTCCACCAGCAACATCACAGTGGATGATGCCACTTTGGGCAACAACAATAGGAATCTGGATTTGGGAGAAACCGCTATGTTGAAATTCACAGTCACCAATAACGGGAATTGCAATGCTTTAGACGGCACCGCCATCATATCCTGCCCGGGCGGCGAATTGCAATTATATCGTTATCCGCAAGAACTATCTGCCTTAACAACAGGCAGCAGCCAAACCATGCAATTCAAAGCCTCAGCCCGAGTCAACGAACCGACCTCCGCTCGTATTCACGTCCTTTTCCATACATCAGACGGCAGAACAGAATCCACAGACCTATTCCTGAAAATCGGTTCCGTCATCGAAGACTGGGAAAGCGGCGACTTCACATCACACTCTTGGAGCAACAACTCCTCCTCACCTTGGAAAATCACCACGTCACATCCTTACGAAGGCACGTATGCTGTTCGTTCCGGAAGCATCGGCAATAACGCCACCAGCGTTTTGTCCATTTCCCACACCAGCAGTGCCGACGACACCCTCTCCTTCTACTATAAAGTGTCTTCCGAAGAAGGTTACGACCTCCTGAAATTCTATGTCGATGGTTCCGTTGTTGAAAGTTGGAGCGGCGAAATCGATTGGACACGATACAGTATGCTCGTACCCGCTGGCACGCATACTTTCAAATGGCAGTATTCAAAAGACAACTATATGTCCGCCGGCCGCGATATGGCTATGCTCGATTACATCTGTTTCCCCTGTATGAACAAAGCCACCGGCATCGAAGATTTGGATGTATCTGGAATCACCGTTTTGCCTAATCCCACCTCTGACATCATCCAAGTAATGCTTCCGGAAGATGTAGATTTCAGAAGCACCACACTGCAGCTCTTCGACTTGTCAGGTCGCCTGCTGCAACAAGAAGAAGCCGTATCCTCCCATAACACCTTATCCCTTGCCTCTTATGCGCAGGGAATGTACATCCTCAAAGTGGTCAACAACCACTCTGTTTTGAAATCCATCAAAATCATCAAACAATAATGACAGATTCACGACCTTTAATATTAGTTGTAAACGATGACGGATACGAAGCCAAAGGCTTGGAGGCAATGGTGGAAATTGCCAAAGAGTTCGGCGAAGTTGTCGTCGTGGTTCCCGACAGAGCCCAATCGGCGATGGGACACGCCATCACGATGAGCGTTCCGCTCCGCGTTAATCTGTACAAGACCATTGACGGCGTTCCCTACTGGCGCACCAACGGCACACCCGTAGATTGCACAAAGTTAGGGATGAAAGTGGTCTTGAAGAACCGCAAAGTTGATTTGGTGCTTTCGGGCATCAACCACGGTTCCAACTCCTCCGTAAGCCTCATCTACTCCGGCACGATGGCCGCCGCCATAGAAGCCTCATTCGACAATGTGCCCGCCATCGGCATTTCCCTGCAGGACTACTCTCCTGACGCTGACTTCACGGCCTCCGTGCATTATGGGAGAATCATCGTCAAAAAGGTCCTTGAGCACGGAATGCCGCCCTTTATCAGCCTGAACGTGAATGTTCCCAAAATACCTTTGGAAGAAATCAAGGGTGTCAAGGTCACCCGCCAGACCAAAGGCTACTGGCACGAGGACTTGGAAGAGCACATCGACACCATCGGGCGCAAATACTATTGGCTCTCCGGCCACCTCGTCAACACCGACCATCAGGAAGACTCCTGCGAATGGGCCTTGCAGCACGGCTATGTCTCCGTCCAGCCCGTACAGGTCGATATGACGGCCTATCAAGCAATGAATGATATTAAATACTTAGAATATGAATTGGAAAGATAAATTGAGAACCGACTCCTACGCATTAGGCGTCATCACCGGCATCGTATTGCCAGCCATCATCTTCGGCATCCTCTTCGGCGGACTGCTTTTGCTCGTCCACGCCAAACCCGATATGCTGTACAATAGTCCAAATCTCTATAAGACATTGGTACCCAAACTGATTCTCATCGCAATGATACCTTCCGTATTCATTATGAGACATTACCTTTTGAACCTCAAATACGATAAAACCGGCAAGGGCATCTTAATTTCCACCTTCCTGTTAGGTATTGTATTTGTGATTGTGCAGTTTACGTTGTAATTGGTCGTAGCCATTTGGGGCATTGCCTAGAAGACATTTCATTTATTCATCGTTCATTTTACTGGCTTCCAGCCAGTGGTGCTATCGCCACGCTTCGTCCGGAGACTTCGTCCCCAGTTACCACTATACTGGCTTCCAGCCAGTTTTTGAAAAGCTTATAGTCAGCCTCTGTTGGGACAAAATGCGGTTCTATTTGATTATTTCTTTCACTTGTTAATAATTCTTAATAATCAGGGGGGTGATTTTCGTATTAAAAAAAGCTCTACCTTTGCCCCGTCTTTTTCTGACAAAGCAACCCTTAAATATCTCTCATTATGAAGCCCGAATGTAAAGATATGGTAACTTTTCGCCCGAAAGGTGATATCTTTGTGTTGGGCAAGAATCATTTCCTTGGATAGGTCCTCTGCCGTTTCAGCGTGCGCCGGCGGTGGAGGAAACAGAGTTTTCGTAGGGGAATCTGTATTTTGCAACGATTACAATATTCCTGCTTGTAATCCAAATGGCTTTGTTTTTTAATTCAGTAGGATTATAAGAATCTAAATCAAACAAAATTCGCACTAAAGTCAAAAAAAACCTTATGTAAAACGCAGCAAAAGCAACAATTGTAAAATTAATTTAAATTTGTAATTATAAAAAATATATGTAATGTTAGCGGGAACATGCACTATGACACCGATTGGTACGCATTTGACCCTTCCGAAACAGGAAATAATCGACTAGATTTGAATTATATTTATAATATGTGGTCCAAATCTTATGACAACGAAAATGGGGAATTGGTCATTTGGAGAATTAACTTTTAGCAATTAACCAGCTGATTATCAGTATATTTTAAATCAACACATATATGAAAAGAACAATTTTTATTGTAGTATGCCTATTATGGATGGCATCCGATTTCGCGCAAGTTCCCGTCGTGGTTGATTTCAATTCCACTAATACGGGACGAAGTATCAATGTTTTGGCTTCCAAACAATTTGGCGGCAGGCACGAATTAGGTGGAGGCATTCGCTTCAATATAAACAAAATTGCCGCCAACGATGATCAACATAACTTATTCAGAAAAAGAATGTTTGCAACTAACCCACTCCATTATTTTGGAATAGAAGGATTTTATCAAATCCATTTTCTCAAATCTTTAGAACATTTTGATCTATTCGCTTTTTATGACATACAATACTGTTACTCTACAAGTATAAGAGAACGCGTAATAAAACAACCTGACCCAACTACCTATGAATATTTCGGACCGTTTCACTGGTTAGAACACAATATAGGTATTGGTTTCACTGTTGATATTTGGAAAAATCTGTTTTTCACACAAAGACTAGGAGGTGGCTGCTATATGGTAATAGGGAGAGGCAAACAATACGCAATGTTATACCCACAACACGCTCCCGCCTTTACTTGCGAGTTCGGTTATCTTTTTTCCACAGGAATTGGATATCGATTCTAAATATATTTGTATAAGTAAAACAAAGGCCCTCGCATCATACGGCAACACCTAACGATGTGAGGGTTTATTTTATCATCAATTTTCTATGTGAAAATTTATTAGAGATTGGCGTCTAATATCTTGAACAATATCCCATCTTCTCTGCTCCTTCAACACTGTTCACGATTCACTGTCCTTAGTCTCTGAAAAACTGTCTCACGCGGTTGAAGAAACTGCGCTCGTTTTTTCCGGGTTTGGGGACGAAATTATCGTGCGTGCTCAATTTCTCCACCAATTCCTTTTCTTCCTTTGTCAATGACTTCGGTGTCCAGACGTTGACGTTGACAATGAGGTCGCCCACGTTGTTGGACTGCAATTGGGGTAGGCCCTTGCCTTGCAATCGGAGTACCTGGCCGCCCTGTGTGCCTGCTGCGATTTTGATTTTGGCCTTGCCACCGAGGGTGGGTATTTCCACTGCGGTGCCCAAGGCTGCCTGCGGGAAACTGATGTAATAGTTCAAATACAAGTTGTTGCCATCGCGCTCGAAGACCTCGTGGTCGGCGACTTCGATAGCCACTAACAAATCGCCGTTGACACCGCCGTTAGCGGCAGCGTGACCCTTCCCGCGCATAGTGAGCTGCATACCATTGTCCACACCTGCCGGAATGGAAACTTGGATAATCTCCTGACCTTGCACGATACCGTTGCCGTGGCAATGCGGGCACGGATCTTTGATAATCTCGCCCGTACCGTTACAACGGGAGCAGACAGATACCTGCTGCATAATGCCGAACATACTGCGCTGTTGGCGAACTTCCTGGCCGGAGCCGTGGCAAGTGGGACACGTCTCTTTGCTGTGCTCATCCTTTGCGCCCGTACCGTGACAGTGCTCGCAAGGCACGTATTTGTTGATTTTCAATTTCTTTTCCGTACCGGTGGCCACTTCTTCAAGGGTCATTTTAACCTTGATGCGAAGGTTGCCGCCCTTGCGCACGGCGCGTTGGCTTTGACTGTAACCGCCACCACCACCGCCGAACAAGTCACCGATATTGAAGCCGAAACCGCCGCCACCACCGCCGAACACATCAGCAAAGTGGCTGAAAATATCATTGACATTGAAGCCTGAGAAATCGGATGCGGCACCGCCCATACCGGCGTGACCAAACTGGTCGTAACGCGCCTTCTTGTCAGGATTGCTCAAAACCTCGTATGCCTCGGCTGCTTCTTTGAACTTCTCTTCTGCATCCTTCTTTTCCTCATCCGAACCATTTACCCAACGGTCGGGATGGTACTGCATGGCCTTCTTTCTATAGGCTTTCTTTATCTCATCTGCGGATGAACTTTTGTCCACCCCCAATACTTCATAATAATCTCTTTTCTCTGCCATAACAAAACGATTTCGTTAGTGGGTTGTAATTTCTATTGTTGAATACGAAATAATCACCGATGTAGGGTGTACAGACGGTGCATTGCACCGTCTCTACGTGGTGCGGTGCACCGTATGTGCGATATAGAGACGGTGCGGTGCACCGTCTCTACTGGGCTACGACCACCTTGGCGTAGCGGATAACTTTCTCTTTAATCTTGTACCCTTTTTCCGTTACATCGATAACCTTGCCTTTGTCTTCCTCTTTATCTGTGGGGAATTGCGTGACGGCCTCGTGGAAGTTCGTGTCGAAGACTTCGCCTTTGGCAGCGATTTCTTCCACGTCAAAGCGTTTGAGCATCTGCACCAATTTGTTGTAAATCAAATTGAAGCCTTCTTTGATAGCGGCAATATCCTCCACTTTCTCGTTGGCGGCGATGGCACGCTCAAAATCGTCAATGATGGGCAGTAGACTGACAATCACCTTTTCGGATGCGGTGGAAAGCAATTCCAACTTTTCACGGTTCACGCGTTTTTTATAATTGTCAAATTCGGAGAAAAGACGCAGAAATCTGTCATTCAATTCTGCTTTTTCTGCTTTCATTTTTTCAATTTCAGCTTCCAATTCCTGCACTTTTTCCTTATCCTTATTATTTTTTTTGGAAAAAATACCACTTTTCTTTTTTGTGTCAGTTTCTTCCGACAAATTGTCAGTTTGTGGCGTATTTTCTACTTCTTCTACCTTTTTTTCTTCGTTTTCGAGTACTTGGTCTTGAGTATTGTCGTTTTCCATAATCTATTTGTTTATAGCGTTTTACATTGCATATCAAAAGATGCGGACTTGTGTTGGCACAAATTCGCGGGGCATTGCCTTGCAAATAATTTGCCAAAATGATTTATAGGTTGAAAAAAAACATCTATGACAATGATTTCAATAAACGAAACGGGCGACCATTGGGCCGCCCGTTTTTTTCTGTAGAGACGGTGCTGTGCACCGTCTCTACTACTATGCAGTGCACCGTCTCTACTATGCAGTGCACCGTCTCATTGATATATACATAAATTATTTTACCAAGTTGTAGGTATCCATAGCCATCACGAGTTCCTCGTTGGTGGTGACGGAAACGAGTTTCACCTTGGAATCCGGAGTGGAGATGATGCCGTCTTCGCCAGCATATTTCTTGTTGGCTTCGATGTCCAATTTGGTGCCGAGCCAGTCGAGGTCGTCGCAAATAGCTTCTCTCTGGAACCAAGCGTTTTCGCCGATACCGCCGGTGAAGAGGATGAGATCAACGCCACCCATAGCAGCTGCGTATGCGCCGATGTATTTCTTCACGCGATAAGCGAACATATTGAATGCGTATGTGGAACGTTCATCGCCAGCGTCGCGGCCAGCGCGGATGTCACGCATATCCACACTCTTGCCGGAGATACCGAGCAAACCGCATTTCTTGTTGATGAAGGTGTTGAGTTGTTTGGTGTCCATCTTTTCGGAATCCATAATGTAGATGAGCGCGCCGGCGTCGATATCGCCGCAACGTGTACCCATCATCAGACCTTCTACCGGAGTGAAGCCCATAGAGTTGTCGATGGACTTGCCGTTCTTGATAGCGGTGATAGAAGCGCCATTGCCGAGGTGGCAGCTGACAATCTTACAGTTGTTATAATCGAGGCCTGCGATTTCGGCAGCCTTCGGGCCCACATATTTGTGGCTGGTGCCGTGGAAACCGTAACGGCGGATTTTCTTCTGTTCGTACAATTCGTAAGGAAGTGCGTACAAGAAAGCCTCAGGCGGCATAGTCTGATGGAAGGAGGTGTCGAAAATACCAACATGTTTCACGTTCGGGAGGAGTTTCTTCATCACATCGATACCAAGCAGGGAAGCGGGATTGTGAAGCGGAGCCAATTCGCACAACTTAGCGATTTCATCGCGCTCTTTGTCGCCAATAATCATACTGGTTTTGAAATACTCACCACCGTGAGCCACGCGGTGACCCACAGCATTGATTTCGTCCACAGATTTGATAACGCCGTGTTGCGGATCCATCAAAGCTTCGAGCACCAATTTAACGCCGACTTCGTGGTTGGCGATAGGGGTTTGGGTGTAGTATTTGTCTTTGCCAACAGGTTTGTGGGTGAATTCGCCCATTTCCAAACCAACGCGTTCAACAAGACCTTTAGCCAATAATTCGGGTTGCGGTTCCATTTCCAACAATTGGTATTTGATAGAGGAACTGCCACAGTTTAAAACTAAAATTTTCATATTATGTGGATTAGTAAATGATTTTAGAGAATTGTGCGCTTTTTGAAAAGCGGCGCAAATATAAACAAAATATCAATGCAGCCAAAAGGATTTATAAATCAATTCGACATTCCTACGCATTGGGTATAGCGTTCGTAATTTCGATTTTCTCCGAAATCGCCTCCCCGCCATGACATTTTTCGAATTTGTCAAAAAATCAAAATCCACAGGTTTCTGAAATTTTTATGCAAAAAAATGAAGATTTTCTGTATTTCCTAATTTTTTGTTACACAATTTTTTGCACTTGATTTCACATTTTCATTGTTGTATCTTTGGCGACAAAAATTTTAAAGATAAAGCACTATGGAAGAACTGCAGAACAACATTGTCATTTACAATCCATCGGAAGACATCAACCTTGAAGTCAGGATAGCCGAAGACACAGTCTGGCTGAATCGTCAACAAATTGCCCAACTGTTTGGTCGGGATGTTAAAACAATCGGTAAACATATTTCCAATGCGAAGCAAGAAGAGTTGCGAGACATTTCAACTGTCGCAAAATTTGCGACAGTTCAAAATGAGGGTAATCGTTTGGTGAACAGAGCGGTTGAATACTACAATTTAGATATGATCATCTCCATTGGCTATCGGGTAAAATCACCCAAAGGTGTCGCATTTCGCCAGTGGGCAAATATTATTTTAAAGAACTACATCTTCAATGGAGGCTTTATCCAACAAAAAATCGTGCAACTTGAAGCAAGAGTTTGCAAAACAGAAGCAGTAATTCAGGAACTCACCCAGACTGCCCTGCCGCCCAAGTACGGTCTGTTTTTCGACGGACAGGTTTTCGACGCGTACGTCTTTGTTGTAGATTTGATTAAATCTGCGACTAAAAACATCCAATTGGTGGACAACTACATAGACGAGCGCGTTTTGCTGATGTTGAGCAAACGAAACGAAGCTGTTGGTGCCACTGTTTTCACAGAGAAAATCACCCAGCA
>JAZRYT010000116.1:0-3262 GCA_045600905.1 Bacteroidales bacterium | reverse complement strand
CCTTTCTCCGCCGCGTACTTGTCTGCCTCGTAATCGTAATTGATAGCCGCCATAGCCAAATACACGTTTGTATCGGCATACGACTGGAACACATCCCCGAATTTCTCCATCTGTTTGAGGAAATAATCCACATCGTCCTTGATACAGTTTGTCTTCACCTCAACTGCCACCGCGTCCGTGGTGTCGTGCAGGAACAAATCCACCTCCATCCCGATATTCAGATCCTTACACTTGCCTTTCATATTTTTCCAACATTTGCTGATATCGAAACCCGCTTGTTGGAACAAAGCCAAGGCAGACGGCTCCATCAGTCCTTCCACCACGTGGCCCGTCAGGGATGAATACCTGGTAGCTTCTTCCTTCAGCTTGCGGTCTGTCTCCTTCATCTGTTGGCGAAGTTCCACCATCTGTTTTTCAGCCTTCGCCTGACGCTGTTCGTATTCCGCTTGACGCTGCTCGTATTCCGCCTGACGTTTCTCTCGCTCGGCTTGATTCCGCTCATCCATTTCGCGCATCATTCTGGAAGTATCGTACAAATACGCTTTCATCTCATTCCACGAGGGAATTTCTTTGTTCACTATGGTATCTTGCTCCATCGTTGTTAATTTATTTTATTAATAATTTTGTAAATCAAACAACCGTTTTCTAGTATGCGACAACCATACGCACGCATACCAGATGCTGTTTTCAAAGCGCTGCAAAAACACAAAATTTTTAATACAATTAATAATAATTGCATATTTTTTACTTTTAATTATTAATTGTTAATTTTCGTTTCGCAAGGTTTTTCACCCGATATTTGTTGGGCTTTCAAATTGACGATTCTGGCAAGTCGTTCTGGTGTTCGTCCCACATCACTTAAGAATACGGTAGCACGCTATAAAAATCGAAACGCTTCTCAAACGAATATTTCTACGATTTTCATCGGCTTGAGTACAGCAAACAAAATTTACTCCATTTTGCGATAAAACACATCGTTGCGATAAATATAGAAACTGTATTTTTCTATCAATCTACGGGTTTTCGGAGAAACATAGACGTTCTGATTGTAATGCATATATCTCAGATACAACCTATTATAGTCTTTCTTCAAGGGTCGATGCCTTTTAAGATGATATTTTTTGATGATGGCGCGCAATGTATCCGGTTGGTCAAGAAGCTGATTCTGCATATTTATCAATTTCCATTGTCCGCGATCGTTCACCACAAATTCCGAATTCCCTTTACTGAAAATATAGTGGTATTGTACGGGCACGGACAAAGAATCTCCCAGCAAATCCCAGATGCCGCGCAGTTTGCCTTTACAAACCAGAGCATAACTGTTATTATTTGAGACTCGGACGTAATCAAACTCCGTTGGAACGCGCATCCCTTGTTCGTTCACATAGCCCATACGATTGTCTTTAATCACGTAATGTCCCTTACCGTTTTCATTCAACATATTACGAAAAGCAACGTCTTCATTAAAAGAAATCGCATCGAAAGCACAAGGAATCAATTCTTTACCATTCCTGTCAATCTTTCCATATTGGTCATTCTTCAACACGAGAAAATCTGATGTGTAACCTTCTTCATCACGATATTCTTCATTAATCCAATCGTATAAAAAATCTGTAATCTGTCGGCCCCCTATAGTAAAAACCGCCCATTTCCCATTTTTTTGCACATAAAAAAAGGGCGCATAAAATTGATCATATAGGATATTTTCATAAATGAATGGTATTATGGTCCGATAGTTACTGTCAACCACACCCAATTTTCCATCTTTGGACACAACAAGCTCTCCACCAGGAATATTATTAGTTTCAGGATTGATTTTGTTGATTACTTTGGTAAAATCCGGACAGAAAATATCATAATCTGGACCTATAATGTATAGCGTTCCGTTTTTGTAAGCGGCAATTCTTTCGTTCGACAAAAAATCCAAGGAATCAAATTCCATATTTCTTATCTGACATCCCATAGAGTCCAACAGTATGTATTTATTGTCTCTATTAACAATAAAACATTGACAATAAGGAACATAATACACCAATTGACGAGTTATGGGAAGCACGGTGTCTAATTTTGCATTGATGATTCCAAACTTGTTCCGCGTGCAGACAACAAAAAGACCGGAAGACGTTTGCGAAGAAATATAGTCGTATTGTCCGAACGGGACAGCATCCGTCCAGTCGTCCCTTAATATGGCATATTGATATTTGCCCCTTTTGTTTCTTTCAACTTTGAGCAATCCGTTATGAAACAAGGGAGTGACTTCGGATTGAAATAAAGAATCCTGCTGGGCGCGCACAGGCGCATAGTTCGCGGCAATATGGACAAGGAAACAGACGAAAAAAACACGCAGAAATTTGTTCATAATATTTATGGTTGAGATTATACAGTATCACAACAGATTGGCCACCAATCAATTATCTTTAAAAAATCATCATAATCTGCTCCATTATAACAATTTGTGAATCTCATTCGCACGGCGAACTATTTCCCAAAAAGTTTGCGCAACAGCATCGAGGGATAACCGTAAAGAATGGCGGCAAAACAGAAGAACGTGTTGAGCAGGCTGATGCGTGTGAAATCCCGGCCGGGTCGGAAATGCGACACCCGTTCGCCAGCCGGCGGATAATAGACATTGATGGGGAGTGGGG
The DNA here is from genome assembly GCA_045600905.1 of Bacteroidales bacterium. Classification (GTDB taxonomy): domain Bacteria; phylum Bacteroidota; class Bacteroidia; order Bacteroidales; family WCHB1-69; genus F23-D06. Next base: position 617 of record JAZRYT010000116.1, on the reverse strand, counting down.
TGAGTTTTATGTTGCGCCACGCAGAACGCACCAGCAATTCCAATTCAGCCTCATAGCGAGAGGTCATCAGGTGCATATCGCCCATCTTCTGCAGCGGATACAGACGGAAGCCCGTCTGCGTATCAGGCAATTTGTGGGCCGTCTGCACAGTAAACCAAAAATTCGAGAACTTGTTGGCGAAGGTGTTCTTCTGCGGCATATTCTCCTGCCTTAGATTGCGGCTGCCGATGAGCATCGCGTCTTCGTTTTGGTCAATGTATTCGGCAAACAACGGTATGTCGATGGCAAAATGCTGTCCGTCGGCATCCATCGTGATGGCATAGCGGAAGCCCTGCCTAATGGCCTCACGAAAACCTGTCGTCAAGGCCGTGCCCTTGCCCTTGTTTGGCTGATAGCCAACAACCTGCACCGGTTCCTTGATATGCGACAACATTTCCGCGGTGTTATCCGTACAGCCGTCATTCACTACGATGATATTGCCGCAAAACTCCGCCACGGAGCGAACCACATCCACAATCGTCCCCGCATTATTATATGTCGGAATAATGACGCAGATACCGAGTTCTTGCAGAAGGTCTCTATATTCGTTGGGCATAGGCTTGGGGGGTTTAGGGGTT
>JAZRYT010000115.1:0-11721 GCA_045600905.1 Bacteroidales bacterium | reverse complement strand
TTTTAATAAACAGCCAAATATATCCTATGCAGATTCAAACTATCATGATTTTTGGTTGAAGCCAACAGATAAGAATTATATCCAAATAGCAATACCTATTATTTGTCTGTAATCACTATTAGCAATGCCCGCCCGCAACCTCACATATCGCCCCACCGCAGTCCGTTCACTGTTCACCGCTCACAGCACACGGGCCGCGCATCACTCCTTTTCAGCCAAAGAGCGCGACGCGGAGACCGGACTATCCTATTTTGGCGCACGGTATTACTCGTCAGATTTGAGTATCTGGCTGAGCGTTGACCCGATGAGTGGGAAATACCCATCCCTGAGCCCGTATGTGTATTGCGCGGACAACCCGGTGAAGTTGGTGGATCCGAATGGGGAAGAAATTGATCCAGAAAGTCAACCATTGTGGGATGCAATGCGCACTATACTGACTTTTGAAAAAAAAATGGCACAGGCATATATGCAGATAGAAACTCAAACTAAAGGAAGATTATGTTGCGGTGCTACAAGTAAATACCTTAGCATTGACAAAACCTTGTCCACAATGGATGTTATGGAGAGCAAAGACAATCCGCAAATATATAAATTGTCTAAAACATCAAACAATGTCTCTAAAGTTTTTTTTGATAGTCAGGATCAATCCATTGTTGTGAATTTTTATAACACAGCTGGTTTCATACATGAAATAACTCATTGTGCGCAATTTGAAAGGAACGACATCGGATTTGGCACAAATGGTCGTGCTATTTCTGACATATATGATGAATTAGAAGCTTACACTAACCAATTATCTTATTCTCCACAAAGCACACCTGGTCCTTTAGTTCTAAAACCCCTGTCTCAAGTATGGTTGTTAAATGTTTATGATGGAAAGGAGTTTCCTTACCGAGATTGTGGACTGTATCCTATTGGAGCTAATTCAACAGCCGAAGATATGAACGTGGCCTATCCTCCCGGAGGATTTTCATTTGATGGTCCTCTCTCAACCCAATTGTATTTTAAACAAAGGAAATAACATATCCAAAATCAAGATTATGAAAAAATTAGCATTTTTAATTTTGTTTTTTTGCCTTGGTAGACTTTCTTTAGCTTTTCCAACAAAAGCAACTTTTATATTATTTCAACCAAGCGCTCTACACACATATTGTCAATTATTATTTTTAAAAGACAATGGCGACTATAAATACTATGAATTAGAATTATTTAACGAGAGATTTCTCGAAATAAAATTGACAGACTCTCTTTCGGGAATATGGAATAGAGAAAATGATTTTATCTACTTATATTCTGATTACTATTGTGATTTAGAAACTGAAGAACAAAAACAGATACAGAAAGTCTTAATGAGCGACCATTTCATAAAGGATTATATGTGTTTATCTATAATTGACGATTGCACATTGACAGTACCGAATTTATATCATCAGTTCCGATGCGTTGACTCTTTAATTTCGGACAGCAATGGAAACTTACCATTGAATCTTATAATCAAAGATATATTCTACCAGTTAAATCAGAACGACAAATTTTAGAAGTCCTATAAACACCTGCATAGTCTTCCCTAAAATCAATGACACAAATATAGCAGCGAGACTATAATTTTTTCCTGTCTTCGCACCCGCCTTTGACAATGCACAATTAGCAATTTACAATTAGCAATGCCCGCCCGCAACCTCACATATCGCCCCGCTTCCTCTGTAGCAGCGCTCCCCGCCGCCACCTATTCCCTATTCCCTGTTACCTATTCCCTGATTTACTCCTTCTCAGCCAAGGAGCGCGACGCGGAAACCGGGCTAAGCTATTTTGGGGCACGCTATTACAGCAGTGACCTGAGCATCTGGCTCAGTGTGGATCCGATGAGTGGGAAATACCCATCCCTGAGTCCGTATGTGTATTGCGCGGATAACCCGGTGAGGTGCGTGGACCCGAATGGGGAAGCATGGAAACCTACAACAAATGAATTTACCGGAGAATGTACGGGATACGAGTGGATTGCACCCGAGAATTCATACAATGGTGATGGTAAAACACTAAAAGCGGGACTTTACGAAGAGGCCATTTTCTTTTCCGATAATGGTACATATAACTCTAAAAGTGATAAAAATATTGGTTCTTCAACGGCAACAGTGTATAAAGCAGATGGAACTACAGCAACGTTTGCGGCTTGTACCCATCCATCCGATGCATCAAAATTTGCTACTGTTCCAGCGGGAAGCTATGTTGCAAAAACGGGTGAACATCATGGAACTAAATCATCATATATGGCTTTGAAATTGCAGGGAAAAATAGAATTAGGAATGGAAAACCCAGCCTACAACGACCATCGGACTTATGCAATAGGAATAGACATTCATAAAGCAGGAGTAAACAACTATACAGGATTGACCAAATCGGGAGGCGGTGTATCACAAGGATGCTTACTGATTGATGTAAATCGTTGGAATGAATTTATGAATTGTTTTTCTGGCGGTACAGATATTGGTGTTACCGTTTCAAGGTCGATGTCTTCACCTACTAATACAAATGTCCACAGATTTTTACCATTGCAAATGCCAACAATATCCAATCCTGTTTTGGAACCTGATAGAACCAGAACAGAAGCATATAGTCGTAGGTAATTATCATTTTAGAATTATGAAAAACATAATCATAACAATGTTAACTGTCTGTTTTTCGATACTCGCCTACGGGCAAGTTAAATCGAATCAATATGATGCAAATGGTCAGAAGCATGGTCTTTGGATAGAAAATGGTTGGGAAAGTCATTATAAACACGGGAAACTTAACGGTGTTTTTGTGAGTTATGGAAAAATAAACAATAAAATTTTCTTTGTTGGAGAGTACACCGAAGATGAACCAACAGGAACCTGGTATATGTTCTCTGAAGATGGCATTCCTCTCTCTAAGATGTTTGATATTATAAAAAATGACACCATAGTAATCGGTGACAACAAGAAGATTATGAGATATAAACCCGTTTACAAGGCTCATTGGGTTGACTATTACCCGTCTGGTGGCATACAGAGTGAGGGGATACTTTTATTTGATGAGGATCCTTTACTTGAATTTTATAACTATGGAATGTGGACTTATTATGACGAGGAGGGCGAGGTCATAGAAAAACGGTTTATAAATCCTTGATGGTTATCTTTAATGATTAAAGAATTTTTACTATTCTATTATATCTAAAAATAATTGATAGAACCACTTCGTGTGAATTTTTCCTACTTTCGCACCCGTTTCACAAACGAAATCCAAAACTCAAAATTCAAAATCCAAATTGACGACGACCACTTACACATATTACCCCAACACAGTCCGTTCACTGTTCTCCGCTCACAGCTCACAGGCCGAGATTTTCGCCTTCTCAGCCAAGGAACGCGACGCGGAAACCGGGCTATCGTATTTTGGTTCACGGTATTATTCTTCTGATTTGAGTGTGTGGTTGAGCGTTGACCCGATGAGTGATAAGTACCCGAGTTTGAGCCCGTATGTGTATTGCGCGGATAACCCGGTGAAGTTGGTGGACCCGGATGGAATGAAATGGGAAACTGCTGAAGATGAGGCTATGTCAAAATCAATGATTTCAAAAGCTGAAAGTCAGTTAAATATCAACTGGGAAGCTATTTCAGACATAACATCTAAAGCATCTAAAGATGAACTTAGCACCGAAGAGCAAGCCGTGTTAAACGACTTGATTTACATGAATAGTCTTTTGTCTGAAGGTATTTCTAATTTGAAGGATATGGGGGGCGAGAATACTGAAACCTATCATTTTAATCACATAGAAGATAATGATATGGCAGGTAATGTCAAATTAAGGGATGATGGTGTGATAAATATAAATTATTCTGAAGAATGTTGGGCTTGGCATGAATGTGTACATATTGGAGATTATAGGCACATTCTCGACAAATGGAATTTTAATGAGGACGGTTTTTTAGCAACTACGAAAGAAAATTTCGCAAATTCAGAATACAAGGCTTATTGTTCGCAGTATGCGTTTGACAAATCTGCATTCATCTATTCTGAGTCCGGAATGCCTGTCAATGGTTTTCAAGATGTTATTAAGTGGGTTGAAAAAGAAGGTTTTGACCAACCATTAAAATAAATTGTGTTAGTATAAATGATGATTATAAACGAAGATGAAGCATTATTTTTTAACAGTTCTAACTATATTGGCGATATGCGCAGTGAAAAATATCAAAGCACAACCTATTGCTTGCTACGAAAATGGTTCTCATACACTTGAATTTTATGAAGATGGTACGTTCATCTACAAACTTCATCCGATAGACATTCTTCCTTTTTCAGGTTGGCAATCGGAAGATATAATTAGTTTTGGAACTTTTACTTCTACGGAAGATAAATACATTATTTCCACCCCAAAAGAGATAAAATATGCCAACTTGGGTATGAATTTACTACAAGACACCTTGATAGACTCTTTAGAAAATATCACCATTATTCTTAATTCGCCTTTTGAACGTGAAAAAGAAAATCACAAAGGGAACTCCGCATACAGTAAAGCTTATTTTTATATGGTGGATGCCGTTTACCGAATTGATAATCAACGTAAAGACACAGTTTGCGGTCCGTTCTTTTCGAATACGATTACCATCCCTTGTGAAAAAACATTTTTAGAAAGCATCTATGTTAAAATTTACCCTTTCAAACATAGCAACAGACTTACCCCTCAATTCGCAAATTTGGAAACACAATACCGTTTATCCAATTTCAGATCCAACTTTTTCGTATTTGAAATACCTAAATTTGACACTATGTATTTGTATTTGCTTCGTTTTGAAAGTCAAATAATCAACAAGGATAATGAAGAAGTAATATCTTTTGAAGGTAGTAATTCCCACTTAGTAAAAGACTTTTGGAAGAAGATATCCCCAGAAAAGAATAAAAATGAATAGCACTGCCCTCTACAATCTTCTTCGCACCCGCTTTTGGCAATGAACAATTAACAATGAATAATGAACAATTAGCAATGCCCGCCCGCAACCTCACATATCGCCCCACCGCAATCGGTTCACTGTTCTCTGCTCACAGCTCACGGGCAGAATGGGTCAGGACATTGTTGTCTCAAAGCCAAAACAAGATTCTTTGATAGCTGCAGATGACCTACAAAGACATAGAGCAATAGAGTATTCCTAAGTACTATAGGAAAAGCATAAAATTGTTATTTTTGCGGCCTTAATATTTTTGTATGGAAGTTACTCGTTTATTTGATATGGTAGAGCGCAATGTGCGCGAATTTCCCCACGAAGACGCCATCTGCGGCAAGGAGAACGGCATCTGGGTCAAATACAGCGCGCAGAAATATCAGACCATAGTCAACAATATATCGTACGGACTTATGCAGCTCGGCATCAAACGCGGAGACTGCATTGCCACCATTACCGCCAATCGCCCAGAATGGAACTTCCTGGATATGGCCATTATGCAGATTGGCGCCATCCACGTGGCCATCTACCCCACCATCAGCGAATCAGACTACAATTACATTCTGCATCACGCCGATATCAAACTCATTTTCGTTTCGGGCTGGGAGCTGCTCCGAAAAATCACCAACATCATTTCCAACATCCCGGAACTTAACGACAAAGTCTATACTTTCAGAAACCTTCGAGGCTACAGGCATTTGAACGAGGTGATTGAACTGGGACGCGTCAACCCCGCGCCGCAATATCTGCAGGAAATCAAAGACAGCATCACCCCCGACGACGTCGTTTCCATCGTCTATACATCCGGCACCACGGGAAATCCCAAAGGCGTGATGCTCACGCACCGCAACTTCCTCACCAACGTCAAAGGCATCCTGCCCATCATTCCAACACCCAACGACTACAACCGGGTGTTGAGCTATCTCCCACTCTGCCACGTATATGAACGAATGATGAACTACTCTTGGCAATATATCGGCATTCCCATCTACTATGCGGAAAACTTAGCCAAGATTACGGACAACATGCAGGAAATCAACCCGACTATCTTCACGACTGTTCCCCGTCTTTTAGAAAAAATCTACGACAAGATTTTGGCGAAAGGACGCAAGCTGACCGGATATAAGCGCAAACTGTTTTTCTGGGCCAACGACATCGCCTTGGATTACGAGTTCGACAAGAAGAAGAGCTATTACCGCAAACTCAACCTCGCCCGCAAACTCGTCCTCAACCAGTGGAAAGCGGCCACGGGCGACAGTCTTAGGGTCATCGTCACGGGCGGCGCGGCCATCCAGCCCCGTATTTCCCGCGTGTTCTGGGCAATGGGCATTTCCGTTTTGGAAGGCTACGGCACTTCTGAAACATCTCCCGTCATTGCCGTCAGCAACTTCTTCAAAGGCGGCATCGAGTTCGGAACCGCCGGCCCCGTCCTGCCCGGCACGTCCGTGAAAATCGCCGAAGACGGCGAAATCCTCGCCAAAGGCAATCACGTGATGAAAGGCTACTACAAGGCCGAAGACCTTACTAATGAGGTGATTGACAAAGACGGCTGGCTGCACACCGGCGACCTCGGTATGCTCACGCCGGAAGGACGCCTTAAAATCACCGGACGTAAAAAGGAAATGTTCAAAACCGCTTTCGGAAAATACGTCGTCCCCACCCTCATCGAAAACAAATTCGCCGAAGATTCCCTCATTGACAATATTATGGTAGTCGGTGAAAACAAACAATACGCGGCAGCGCTCATCGTCCCCAACTTCCAAGACCTCCGTTCCTGGTGCAAAAGCAAAGATATTCCTTACACAACCAACGAAGAAATGATCAAACATCCCGAAGTCCTGAACAAGTTCAAAAAAATCGTGGATGAATACAACAAGTTCTTCGGCGATACGGAAAAAGTAAAACGTTTTATATTAATCGGTTACGAATGGTCTATTGCCACTGGCGAATTAACACCTACCTTGAAGCTGAAACGCAACACGCTACTCGCCAAGTACCAAGACCAAATCGAACAATTATTTAGTTAACCATTATTTCGAATTATATGACAAATACCGACAACAAAGGCAAAGTACTCCTTTTCAACACACTCACTAAAAGGAAAGAATTATTGAAACCGCTCGTTCCAGACCGTATCGGACTGTACGTCTGCGGTCCCACCGTCTATGGCGAACCCCACCTCGGACACGCACGTCCGGCAGTCACTTTTGACCTGGTGTATAGATACCTCACCCACATCGGCTACAAAGTCCGTTATGTGAGAAACATCACCGACGTCGGCCATCTCGAACACGATGCTGACGAGGGAGAAGACAAGATTGCCAAGAAAGCCCGTTTGGAACAGCTTGAGCCAATGGAAGTCGCCCAATACTATATGGACAGCTACCATCGTGCGATGGATGCTCTGAATGTGAAAGGCCCGTCCATCGAGCCCCGCGCTTCCGGCCATATTATCGAACAAATCGAAATGGTCCAGAAAATCTTAGACAAAGGTTTTGCCTACGTTTCCGAAGGCTCCGTCTATTTTGACGTGGCCAAGTTCGACAAGGAGTTCGGTTACGGCAAACTTTCGGGTCGGGTTTTAGACGAACTCATCGCCAACACACGCGAATTGGATGGCCAAAGCGAAAAACGCAATCCCGCAGACTTCGCCCTCTGGAAGAAGGCCGCTCCTGAACATATTATGAGATGGAATTCTCCCTGGAGTGTAGGCTTCCCAGGTTGGCACATCGAATGTACAGCAATGAGCACCAAGTATTTAGGCGAGCAATTCGATATTCATGGCGGCGGTATGGACTTGCTGTTCCCGCACCACGAATCCGAAATCTGCCAAAGCACGGTAGCCAACGGTTCCAGCTCCGTTCGCTACTGGATGCACAACAATATGATTACCATCAACGGACAAAAAATGGGCAAGTCTTTGGGAAACTTCATCACACTCAACGAGTTCTTCACAGGTTCCCACAAATTGCTCACCCAGGCCTATTCCCCGATGACCATCCGTTTCTTCGTGCTGCAAGCCCATTATCGCGGTACCGTCGATTTCAGCAACGAAGCACTTGTCTCCGCCGAAAAAGGTATGGAAAAGCTTTATGCCGCAGAAAGGAGCTTGGACAAACTGAAAGCCTCCGAACAATCTTCTGAAAACATCCAAGACTGGGTGAACAGATGCTACGAAGCTATGAATGACGACTTTAACAGTCCGAAAGTCATTGCAGAACTTTTCGAAGCTTCCCGTATCATCAATGCGGTGAAAGACGGTCACGCCACCCTGACAGCCGACGACCTCAAGCTGTTGCAGGATAATTTCCGCACTTTCTTCTTCGACATCCTGGGTATGAAACGCGAAACCATCGTGATGGGCGGTCAGGACGGCAGCGACACGCTGGACAAGGTTATGCAACTCGTCCTCGCCATCCGTCAGGATGCCAAAGCCAACAAGAACTGGGCTATTTCCGACAAAATCAGAGACGACCTCAAAGCTGCCGGCATTGCCGTCAAGGACACCAAGGACGGTGCCGAATGGTCTCTCGCTTAAATCTGTAACAATGAGACGACTCTTCGTCATATTAGGTATTCTGCTCATCGGATTCATCTATGCACACATAGGGGAATCCGGCGAGCAGGTACTTGCCCTTCAACCCGAAGACTCGTCCATCCACAGCATTCCTGACGAACAACAATCCGTCATTCGCGACTACCTGTTCATCAACAGCGAATGCGAAGTATCGTCCCCCGCCGGTAACAGTTCTGTGTCACGAATCCCCACGCGGACGCTACAACAGAATGTGTTTCAACGTTTTCTTCTCTCCATCACACAGCAAAACATTGAAACAAACCTTAAAGTATTCCAATTACGGGCGACTACTTTTTTAAAAAGGCAACCCTTTTCCAAAAATTACTACATCTATTATTTGAGCCGGATAATCTGTTGATTACAAATTAATTGTATTTTCACCCAAAAGATAGAGTATCCTTTGGGACAGTATGTCATATATATTAGTCAACAAAAAATAATAGAATGGAAAATTTTATCAATATAGAAAAAAGACTTCAGGAGATGAATTCAGACAGCATCTCCGTCAAAAAGAACAATATCGCATGTGCTATCTTCTTGATAATCGCAGGTATAGCACTATTCATTCTCGGAACGCGCAACTTGGTGGAATCTGATGCGCTCAATATGACGATGATCATCTTCGGCATCGGCATACTCATTTACGGGATTGTGAAAATCTGTATGGACCTCAGTTCCGTACATTATTTTTATAATAAAACCGGGCAGAGATTGAAAAAGTACAAAATCTATGTGGCCACTTCTGACCGTCCCAAAATCAAAAACATGATGCAGGAACGCAATTTCCAATCCATTGGCACACTTAAAAAAGATACGTGCACCGGTTGTATGCTCTATATTTTAGTCACAGACAACGGCGACTGCTGCGCTTTGCAGAGCCACGATTTGACAATGGACACGTTTGAACCGACATCCGACGTCGTCGTGCTCACAGAAGCAGCGGCAAAACCCGTATTTGACTTTGTAAGAAGATAATACACACACATATATCGTTTGAAAAGCAAAAGGCCTCGCAATAATGCGGGGCTTTTTGTTTGATATGGAAAAAGCATTATTGATTTCATCAAAAATAAGTACGATAAAACGGCATTGTGGAAGCGAAGTAAATGTTATCTTTGCGCCCTATTAAAAAAACAGACTATGAATATTGTAAAACCCTCTATTCCCAAAGGAACCCGTGATTTCACGCCGACAGAAATGATGCGGCGCAACTATATTTTCGACACCATCCGCTCTGTGTTTCACAAGCACGCCTGCCTACCTATAGAGACACCGTCCATGGAAAACCTTTCCACACTGATGGGCAAATATGGTGAGGAAGGTGACCGCCTGCTGTTCAAGATTCTCAACTCCGGAGACTTCACCCACGGGGTGGATTTCAACGAAGAGGGCCTCACACCCAATCGTTTGGCCACCAAAATTTGCGAAAAGGGACTTCGTTACGACTTGACGGTGCCGTTTGCCAGATTCGTCGTCCAGCACCAAAACGAGCTGACATTCCCGTTCAAACGTTATCAGATGCAGCCCGTATGGCGTGCCGACAGACCGCAAAAGGGACGTTACCGCGAATTTTATCAGTGCGACGTCGATATTATCGGCAGCACATCTTTGCTCAACGAAGCCGAGTTGGTGGAAATCACAGACGAAATCTTCCAGAAATTCGGAATCGCCATCACGATGAAAATCAACAACCGCAAAATCCTCTCCGGTATTGCGGAAGTCATCGGCCAGGCAGACAAAGTCACAGACTTGTGTACAGCCATGGACAAATTGGATAAAATCGGTCAGGACAACGTTTGCGCCGAGCTTCTCGAGCGCGGAATTTCGCAGGAATCCATCGACAAACTGATGCCCGTTTTCACCTTCGGCGGCCAAAACAACGAAGAGAAAATCAGCCAGTTGAAGAAAATCCTTGCTCCAAGCGAAATAGGTATGAAAGGCATCGAGGAACTCACCACCGTACTTGGCTATGTTAAAGATATGGGCCTGCAAACCAATCTCGAAATCGACATCACGCTGGCACGCGGTCTGAACTACTACACAGGCGCTATTTTCGAAGTCAAGGCCAAAGATGCCGCAATGGGCAGCATTTCCGGTGGCGGCCGCTACGACAACCTGACGGGCATTTTCGGTCTCAAAAACATGTCCGGTGTCGGTATTTCATACGGTGCGGAACGTATCTATGACGTACTGAACGAGTTGAACCTGTTCCCCGCTGAAATTTTGAATCCTATAAAGGCCATTTTCATCAATTTCGGCAAAGATGACGAGAAGTATTCTTTGAAAGGTCTGCGCCAACTCAGAGAGGCAGGAATCCCCTCTGAAATCTACCCGGACAGCGCCAAAATCGGCAAACAGATGTCCTACGCCAACGCGAAATCAATCCCGTTTGTAATTATTGCCGGCGAAAACGAGCGACAGAGCAACACCTACACGCTCAAGAATATGACAACTGGCGAGCAACAACTCCTTTCTATCGAAGAAATCATCCGCATATTACAATAATCACTTTATATAATTCTTGCAATAATCTTATTGTCAATTATATATTACAAATATGGATTCAGACAACAAACCACGTGAATTTTCCATTAAGAGGCTTTTGAGAATCTTATGGGTAAAAATACGGAGACACACTCAGCTTCGTGAGGATACTGATTACGAAGCCACGGCGGATTTCATATCCAAAAGTGTCGAATTCCGTGGAGTCAACGTTTGGATTCTGTTTTTCGCCATCATCATCGCATCTGTAGGACTGAACGTGAATTCAACGGCGGTCATCATCGGTGCGATGTTGATTTCACCGCTGATGGGACCGATTACCGGCTTAGGACTGGCCATCGGCACCAGCGACGAGGATTTGTTGAGGCAGTCGCTTAAAAATCTCGCCATAATGGTGATTATCAGTTTGACAGCCTCCACATTATACTTCCTCATCTCCCCTATCAGCGATGCTCGTTCCGAGCTGTTAGCGCGAACGCAACCCACGATATTCGACGTATTCATAGCCTTTTTCGGCGGGTTGGCCGGCATTGTGGCCACTTCCCGTAAGTCACAGTCTATCACGATAATATCGGGAGTCGCCATTGCCACCGCTTTGATGCCGCCGTTGTGCACCGCCGGCTTCGGCATTGCCACCGGACAGATATGGTATTTCCTAGGTGCCTTCTACCTGTTTTTCATCAA
>JAZRYT010000114.1:0-25913 GCA_045600905.1 Bacteroidales bacterium | reverse complement strand
GAAGAGGAAATTCTTTTATTTTATTGTTCCCGCCCGTCACCTTGGGTGCTCGGTTGGGGTTCTCTTGCCTGATATTCTCGTTTTTGCCAATCTCCTCCGACTATTTCTTCTTTCTTGGTATGTATTTATAGAGGAAAGATACTATTTTTCCCGTTGTGATGACATAACCCGAAAGTGTCGTGCAAACTGCCGGCACGCCCGCGGGAAAGGGGGAAATTATGTTTAATGACGAAAAAATAATGTTATGAAATCAAATAGGTATGTCAACGTGATCGAAAACGGATATGATGGAATACAACTTGATCAATGGGAGTTGACACAAATAAATGGTGGACTCAGTTCAGGCGAAGATAAAAACCCCTCTTGTGGAGGCAATGCTTGCTCTGGGCAAGCTTGTCCAGGAGCTTTATGTGGAGGCAATGCTTGTGGAGCTGATGCTTGTGGTCTCAATGCATGTGGAGGCAATGCTTGCGCTGGAAACGGATGTATTGTTCAACTATGCCCAGTTGACGGATGTATGGCTGATTTATGCCATATTGATCTTTTTGTTCAAAAATAAATTCTAAAGCTACAATTATGAAGAACACAAATGATCTCCCAAAGCAGTGGTTTGCACACTGTTTCTCCATCCAGATTCGACCAAAAAAAGAACTGGAATCTCTGATTTTGTCCTTCGGTGAAGATATGGAAGTGTTAGAACCTGCTTCTCTTCGCACCTCCATCAAGAACAAACTGCAGAAAATGCAGAAGTTATACAGGAGAAGCAACTGTCAGGACACACAAGTTTCATTATCGCGAAAAAGACCTTCGCACTTATATCCATATTTTTCTATTTTTGCGCGCTCCCAACCAGAGCCAAGGAACTACATCCTATATTAATTGTTTCCATCAATCTTCATTTTCTCTTTTCCCTTTTCCAATATTTTTTTATTTTTGCCGCCGATATCAAAATGATATCATTTTAATTTTATTCATTAAAAACAAGCACTATGGAATCCAACGAATTTACCAAAACCGTTTCCGGCAAAAACAACGGTTTTTTGCACATCCTCATCAACATCATTATGCTAGTGACATTCGTGTTCATTATTGTAAAACTGGCTAATTTAGATTGTATGTTGAAAAACGGCAATCCCGACGAGCCGACGGGTTGGATTGCACTACCCATCTTGCTCGGACTGGCTTTATCATTCCTGTATATTCTACATCTAGTAGGATTTACGACAGTAAAGCCCAACGAATCTCGCGTGTTGACTTTCTTCGGGAAATATTCCGGCACGCTCAAAGAGAACGGATTTTTCTGGGTAAATCCTTTTTTCAGCAAAGAGAAGATTTCCCTGCGCGCCCGCAACATGGACGTGGAGCCTATCAAGGTGAACGACAAAAACGGCAATCCGATTATGATCGGTTTGGTATTGGTATGGAAAATCAGTGACACATACAAAGCCTGCTTTGAAATAGATTCTGATGTACAAATTGCCGAAAACACGCTCAAAGAGAAGAAGCACTTCGACAATTTCGTACGTGTTCAAAGTGACGCGGCCCTGCGTAAAGTGGCCGGAATGTATGCTTACGACAATATGGACAAAGGCGATGACAACATCACATTGCGTTCGGGCGGTGAGGAAATCAACGACCGTCTGGAAGACGAGCTCCGCAAGCATTTGGCCATTGCAGGCATCGAAGTGGTTGAGGCACGTATCAACTACTTGGCATACGCCGCCGAGATTGCCAGCGTGATGTTGCGCCGCCAACAGGCAGACGCCATCATCTCCGCACGCGAAAAAATTGTGGAAGGCGCTGTCTCTATGGTGGACCTTGCCCTCAAAAAGCTATCCAACGAGAACATCGTCAACTTGGATGAAGAAAAGAAGGCAACAATGGTTTCCAACCTGCTCGTCGTACTATGCGCCGACGAATCCGCTTCTCCGGTAATCAACACAGGAACACTTTATCAGTAGCTGATAATTGAGAATTGACCATTTATCAAGTTGTTTTTAATTGTGGCGATGAAGAAAAGTTTTGCTTTACGAATAAATGCGGAAATGTTCGCAGCCATTGAGAAATGGGCTGCGGACGAATTCCGTAGTGCCAACGGCCAAATCGAATGGATTTTGTCGGAAGCCCTCAAAAAAGCCGGCAGACTGCCGAAGGAAGAAAAAGAGGAGAAGGAGGACAAAACGAGCGAATGAGCTTCAACTTTTCCAACACACCCGCCTTTTCACCGTAGAGACGGTGCACCGCACCGTCTCAAAAAACAGGTTTCAGGTTTCAAGTTTCAAAAGTAGGGCACTATGTTTACAAAGAAACTTCATTATCGCATTAACACATTATCGCATTAACACATTATCCCCGTGGCCGACAATTATTTAGAAAGTAAATTTGAGGATCTCCAAAATGGCGGAGCCAAGAAGCAGACCTCCAGGAAAGTTCATTTTTTGGAAAGTCTTTTAGCAAAAAACAGAAGTTACAGAGGTTACGACAAGACTGTTGTAGTAGGTCGTAGTACGTTAGAGAAAATCGTGTCTGTAAACACGAAAATCCCCTCTGGGCGCAACCAGCAGACCTTGCGGTTCAAGTTGGTGACGCGTGAAAGCGGTGCCGACAAAGTTTTGGAAAACATCAAATTGGGGGGTGCGCTCCCGGAATTGCATCTTCCCTTTGCAGGCACTGAGCCGGAAGCCTTCATCATCATCTGCAGCAAGGTTCCCGAAAGCAAAATCGTGGATATCGATTTGGGCATTTCCGCACAGAGTATGTTGCTGCGTGCCGTGGAGATGGGCTTGAACGGCATCATCATCGGGGCCTTCAACAAGCAGAAAATAGCAGAAGCCTTTGCCCTACCCTACGAGCCGCTGCTCATCATCGCTATTGGCAAAGGTGCCGAAGACATCCGTTTGGTAAGCATTTCTGAGGATGGCGACCACAATTACTATCGCCAAGACGGCATCCATTATGTGCCCAAAGTGAAAATGGAAGACCTCGTCTTATAAACATTATCGCGCAATGCTTTTCAACTCCATCGAATTTGCGGTTTTCCTGCCCATTGTCTTTTTGCTGTACTGGTTTGTTTTCAATCGGAACCTGAGATGGCAGAACCTGTTTATCGTGGCTGTTTCCTACCTGTTTTCGGTTGGTGGGACTGGCGTTTCCTCATTCTCATTGCCTTCACATCATTCTGCAGTTGGGGCAGTGGTCTGCTGATTCACCGATATCAGCAGCAAAAGCGGAAAGCCAAATGGATTAACGGTCTCAACATCACCGTCAATCTTTGCATATTAGGGGTTTTCAAATATTACGATTTTTTCGCGACATCGTTTGCGAATTTGTTTTTAAACGGGCGGACGGACGGTATTCTGCTGAACCTCATCCTCCCGGTAGGCATCAGTTTTTACACATTCCAGGCACTCAGCTACAGCATAGACGTATATCGGGAGAAGTTAGAGCCGACCAAAGACATCGTGCAGTTTTTCGCCTTTGTCAGCTTCTTCCCGCAATTGGTGGCGGGTCCTATTGAGCGTGCCACGAACCTGCTTCCCCAGTTCAACGCGCCGCGCCATTTCGATTACGGGCAGGCGGTAGATGGTATGCGGCAGATTTTGTGGGGGCTTTTCAAAAAGATTGCGGTGGCCGACACCTGCGCGCTATACGTCAACGACGTCTTCGCCTCCTATCAGACGCAAAGCGGCGCGACGTTGATTTTGGCGGCCGTGCTTTTCACTTTCCAGATTTACGGCGACTTTTCAGGATATTCGGACATCGCCATCGGCACGGCCAAGCTGTTCGGCATACAGCTGATGCGCAACTTCAACAATCCCTATTTCAGTCGCGACATCGCCGAATTTTGGAGGCGCTGGCATATTTCGCTGACGACTTGGTTTCGCGACTACATCTACATCCCGTTAGGCGGCAGTCGTGTGCCCAAGGCAAAGGTCATCCGCAACACGTTTGTGATTTTCCTTGTCAGCGGATTGTGGCACGGTGCCAACTGGACGTTTGTCGTTTGGGGAGCCTACCACGCCTTCCTGTTTTTGCCGCTCATTCTATTGGGCAAAAACCGCAAATACACCAATATCGTGGCAGAAGGCCGCTGGCTTCCGACCCTTAAAGAACTGGGGCAGATGCTGCTCACCTTCGCGTTAGTGGTTGTCGGATGGATTATCTTCCGCGCCGACACCCTGGGAATGGCCTGGGACTACATCTGCAGACTTTTCACGGGCGGCGGAATCAAAGCCATCGGCAGTTGGCTGACGCCTGTCAACATCGGGCTTATGCTAGTTGTGGAGTGGATACAGCGCCGCGAATCGCACGGTTTGGTATTGAACAGGATTCACGCGCACGCACTCAAATACGCCATCTACATCGGCATTGCCATCATACTCTTTTTCAGCTACACCAATTCCGAAAGTTTCATCTATTTCCAATTTTAGGCTATGAAAAAATTCCTCATACAGACGGCCATTTTCTTTGGAATCCTCTACGTGATTGCGTGGACGGCGGACTTTTTCTTCACCAGGGAATGTCGTAAGGTTGGAGCCGCACCTTACGATAGCTGGAACGACATTTACGCCTCTAACATTCAAAGCGACGTCATCGTTATGGGCACATCACGGGCATTTGTCCACTTCAATCCTGCCATTATCGATTCGGCATTGCACACCAACAGTTACAATTTGGGGATGGACGGGCGACCGATAGATGCGCAAATCATCAAATATCACGCATACCGCAGGCAGGGGAACGCCAAGCCGAAGCTCATCCTATACGAGCTGTATGGCGGTTCGATGGACAAGAGCAACGGCTATCAGCGGGAGCAGTTCCTCCCCTACCTCAAAGACACGGAATTATGGAAAGAGGCACGCGCATTGGAAGATTTCTCCGTTGCCGACCGGCTCATACCCTGTTGGCGCTACATTGGCCGAAAGAAGATGATTCACGACATCTTCTACTACGCACACCATCATCATAATGATGCCTACAAAGGTTTTAAATCTTACAATAAAAGTTGGGATGGAAGGACATTGGCTTCAATCAAGCAGTTGAACTATCCGATGCACAAATCCGTCATTCGGAAATTCGAAAGTTTTTTAAAAGAATGCAAGGAGGAAAACATCCCGGTGGTTTTCGTATATGTTCCCTTCTACATTGAAGCCACCCAAAAGACTCCAGATTTAAAAGGTATTCAGGGTACTTTTGGAAAATTGGCAGAAAAATACGGATGTGAAGTTTTGGATTACACGTATCATCCGTTATCCTACGACACGTGTTATTTTTACAATGCACAGCACTTGAACAGCAAGGGAGCGGACATTTTCACCAAGCAGTTGGCAAAAGACTTAGACTCGTTAGACGTGCTCTAACAAGCATTTCCTATATTTTCTCTATAAGAGCACCACACGTCCGAAGAACTGCGGGCAGTGGAAATTTGGGGCAGGCAAGCTGATGGGATTCCAACTCACGAAATGGGGATATCGTGTTTTATCGGCGCACTTGTAGAAGTTGGCCTCTAAAATTTCCGGAAAAGCCAACGGCCGCCGGAATATCAAGGACAACGGGATGGCCAAGGCCACCTGCCAGACGAATTCCCCATCCTGTTCCTCAATCCGTTGTGGTTGGCAGGACGTCCAGCGCCAAATTTGAGACATTTCATCCGGCAGCAATTTATGGACATCCTCCTTTTGGGAAATCCTCCGAGAAGCCGTCATAGTACCCACGCAGTTAGCCTCGAAATTCATATAACGAGCAGAGTCAGGGACACGGCAGAAGAACTCCACGCAGGAATCTTCCCACACGCTCTGATGGTCTTCCACAGCCAATGCGCGCAACTGCAAGCCACGGACATTATACAAAATAAAAAGGTATTCTTCCGAATGCGCCACACACACTTTTGTTTCTGGAGCATACGGAAAAGCATCCGGCCAATTGACCTCATCAACAAACAGAACAGCTCCGTATTCCAACAGCTGCTGAACCGCATTATCCATCTCGGCAGGGCGCAACTGTTTAATATACGGAATTTTGATTTCTTTCATTTTAATATCGGCTAATAATTGTTTTCATCTGCTCAAGCACTTTATCTTGTTCCTCCAACAATCTGACTTGGGCTTTGGCACGCACTAGATTATGCTGCGGATATTGGATTTTGTAATAGGTATCGCCATTCAGATAGTCAGTGAGAAAGCGGACAGCCTGCATATAGCTCATCATCTGGCAGCCGAAAGGGAGCAGCTCTTTTTCCAAAGTTGACAGGAAGGCGGCGGTCTTCAGATAGCCGGCCGCGTATGCCTCGAAGATATCCAATCGGACCTGGATTTTCTCCAAGTCTGGTTCATCTTCGGGAGCTGTAGAGGCAGCCGTACGCATAAAGTCACCAAAGTCAGAGACCACGAATCCCGGCATCACCGTATCCAAATCGACGATGCAAAGCACAGAACCATCCTTATCAAAAAGTATATTGTTGACCTTCGTATCGCAATGATTAATACGTTTGGGAATCTTTCCTTCCTGATACAGTCTTTGCGCCAGACACATCTCTTGGGCACGAGACAGAAGATTGCCAATCAATTCCTTCTGTTCTGACACCCGTCCTACTATATCGGCAGATACGGCTTCTTGCAATTGTCGTACGCGCAAGGCAACATTGTGAAAATTGGGGATTGACTCCACCAAAGACTCGGCCGGTAGATCGGACAGCATCTGTTGGAACTGGCCGAAGGCCTCTCCGACCAATCGTGCCGACTCAGCACTGACGGTTTCTTGCGAGCAACCGTCAATCCACAAATACATCCGCCAATAGTCGCCCGCCGCATCCTGGCAATACAGCTTCCCGGTGCGAGCAGGCACCAATCGCAGCACTCGACTGTCAACGTCAGCAACGCCTTTTGCCAGCAGTTTGTTGCGAATATGATCCGTTACAACGGCAATATTTTGTTGCAACGCTTCCACATCGGTAAAGACGTGGTGGTTGATTTTCTGCAAAAAATACGATGAAGTGCCCTCCTGCAACGCAGGCACCACGTATGAGTCATTGATTAACCCTACCTTCAACAGACGGGGTTCGCCGACAGGAGAATGGAGACGAAACTGATTTATGACCGGAAGCATCGTATGTTTCATAGGTTGAAGTTTAGAAAAGGAATTTACTTTAATCTCAAATGGACGCTGATTCTTGTTCTATATGTCTTTCCCATAATTTTTCGTGATTTCCCCTTAGTGTTAAGGACGATTGGTCAGCATATTGAGTGCGTTAGGGAGGACGGACACCTCGTAACGTCCTGAAGAGAGGAGTTCGCCTTCCACCTCGGCGCGAAGCAGTTTTGGGGAACTGATAGAAACGTGGTCTGTCTGGCAGGCGACCACTTTTTTGGGGGCTTTTTGGATATGGGAGCCATCGAACAGGGATTTCACCAGGGTCATCACGCGCAATTTGCTTATTTTTTTGATAGCGACGACGTCCAGCAGGCCATCATCGGGTTTGGCCATTGGAGCCTGGCGCATACCTCCGCCATTGTACTGGCAGATGGCCACGGCCATTGTAAACACCTTGTTTTGGAAATCAAAACCAGGCGCTTTGATTTGAACGGGCGTACTTCTATACTTGAACAGGCAGCGGGCCAAGCTGAGGACATAGACCGAAATTCCCATAAAATGCGGTCTTTTATAGACTGTATCATAAATCACTTCGGCATCAAAGCCAAAGCCGGCGATATTGGCGAAATAGCGTTCTTCCAAGACTTTTTCCTGACCAACAGTTTGTACCTTTCCAATATCGTGGCAGATGAATTTACCATTTGCAAAGACATCTATACTCTGCAGAAAATTTTTAGGAAACTGGTGTGTTCTTGCCCAATCATTGCCTCGGCCGAAAGGAATCACAGCCAAATAGACTTCACGGGTATCAATACCGGAGAGCATAATGCCGTTAACGACCTCGTTGATAGTTCCGTCACCGCCAATGACCATCAGATGGCGACAGCCCTGGGCACAAAGTTGTTTGGCAATTTCAATGCCTTTTTTGCTTCTTTGCGCCTGATGGAGCTCATATTTTACAGAGTTCTCATCCAGTTTGGAAGCAATATCGTTCCAGTAATTGAGGCATTTACAGTCGCAGGCATTCGGATTAACAATGACCTGCCAGATATAATCGTGGACATTCAAAATGGAGTCTGCCATAAATTTTGCAAAAAATAAGAAGGCCACCCAAAAGCAGCCTTCTTATTGAAAAAACATTCAGGAATTATTCTTTAACGATTTTTTGAGTTGCGACACCATTAGGTGTAGTAACTTTGAGCATATAGATACCATTGGAGAGGTTGCCGATATTAAGTGTACGGACGTCACCTGTTTCAACCATCACCATTTGGCCTTGCAAATTGAACAATTCAACGCGGAGGATAGATTCATCTGTATCGAATTGCACAGAGTTTGTAGTGGGGTTAGGATAAACTCTAAGAGCGCCATTGCCAGTGATATATTCTTCAATAGCAGCAGGTTCTGTCACATCCATATAAATTCTTGCTAAATCCTCGAAATTTGCACCATTACACATAAATACCAAAGAGCCATCTGCTCTATACATTCTGGCATAACCGCCGGAGATACCATCACCGTAGGAGTCATAAATTTCGAATCTGTAGCAGCCCACTTCGGTCGGATTGAAAGCAACAGAGTGTTCTGCCTGGGCATTGGAGTACGGGCCTCCTTGAAGTACTACATTACCGTTGGGTCCAAAGATTTTGAAAGTGGTTTCAGAACCGTATTGGTCTGTTTTGATTTTGAGGACCATACTGCCGCCGCAGGTATAGAGGGATTTCTTAACGGTAAGGCTCTTTTCAGTAGTAGTGACATCTTGGCCGTTAGCGTTAATAATAGAAGCTTTGATAACTTGGTTAGAGTTTGTTGAGATAGTCAAAGCAGGCAGATGAATAGTATCCGTTTGCGAGGAAGCGATGCTACCGTGCCAGGTGAAAGTTTGGTATGCGCCATTAGCGACATTATACTTAACGGTAAGGTCAGTCAAAGTATTGGCACCAGTATTAGCGACTTCGATATAGGCATTAGCAACATTATCGCAAGTCAAAGCGGGAATTTCCTTAACGTTATTTACACGGACAGCAATTGCCGGCAAGTTAATAGGAGTGATGACAACTTCGCAGCCTGTAAGGATTTCCTGATGGCCTTCAGCCACGAAAGCGACGAAAACGAGGTCTTCCAAAATAGCGTCCCACATATCACCGCTGATACCGAATTGTTCTGGAATGGTGTATGTATAAGTTTTTTCAACCAAAGAACCAGCAGTCGTGGTAGTAATTGATTCGCCCCATTGACCGGTAATCAGATGGCGAAGCATATGCATGTGGTTGTATTGGTTGCCTACGATTTGAGAGGGGTTATAGGAAGAACCGGATTGAGGTCCGATGATATTGTTTTGAAGAATAGCCACATTCAACATATTGGTAGCTGCTGCAGAATTGGCAGTATAATAAAGTTGAACAGTAATATTAAGTTCACGAGAAGAGTAATCCAAAGTTCCTCTAGCTGCTATATTAACGGGAGACGCTTGGTTGAGGATAGTGTTGGATTTTGAAGAGAATTGACCTCTATCCAAGGTTGTGTTGGAGCCAGAGAACACATGTCTGTTCACGGTACCAGCGGGAAAGCCTGTCAGACCGGTTTGATTCATCAATGCAGTACCGAAAGAAGTTTTATAACGTGCGGCATAAGAACCAGCATGAATGTTAATCGGGAAAACACGACCGGGATGTTGCTCCACGATTTGATTCACGATACGGTGTCCATCAGGGCAAAAACCACAGTTCACACCTGTATATTCTTCCAATACAACATTTTTGTTGGAGGGTTCTGTTGACACAAAGGTTTCACCTTGTGCAAAAGCTGCAATGCCTGTTAATAGTGCGAAAGCAACGGCAAGTAAACATTTTTTCATAAGCATTATTTTTGGGGTTAGTTATTTACAAGGCCGCAAACATACACAATAAATTTCATTTCTATCACATTATTGTCAAAAAAGTTAATAATGTTGATAAATTGACAATCTCACAGAAGCAACACTCGTAATCAACTAATAATCAGCAATATTATTCCTCATCAGAATCCAGTTTGTCAGCCAATTTAAGTGCTTTTTCGGATGCTGCCTGTTCAGCTTTTTTAACAGATATGTCAAGACCCTCAGAAAGTAGGACGCCATCCATAGTCAATTTGCATTTATAGACATGGTTACGTTCGCCCTCTGCAGTAGCTGTTTGGAACTGTAGTTTGTGTTTGTTTTTTTGAGCCCAAATCAGGATTCGGCTTTTGTAGTCTTTATCCTCCTCACAAATAGCGTCAATGTCTAAGTGTCTAAGGAAAACATTATTCATAATAATGCGAGAAGTTTTTTTAAAGCCTTTATCCAAATAGATGGCACCAACCACAGCTTCAAAAGCATTACCATTAGTGGCGCCGGGGAGCACATGTTCATCGATATTCATCATATCGTGGAGGCCCAATTTGCGTCCGAGGTCGTTAAGGCGTGCGCGATTAACCAATTTGGAGCGCATTCTGGTCAGAAAGCCTTCCGATTCCGTTGGATACTTATGGTAAAGGTAATCGGCGACAATGGCACCAAGTATGGCATCGCCAAGGTACTCGAGGCGTTCGTTGTTCAGGCGGCCGAACACAGTGCACTCTGACACAGATTTGTGTGTCAGGGCAATTCTATAGGGGTCGATATGACGGACACATACTCCGAAGATATTTCGGAAATATGCTTTTAATTCTTTTTCTAAATGGGGCATAGCTATTGAACGAACTTCTTATAGAGAAGCGTAACATTGTGGCCGCCGAAGCCAAAAGAATTGGACAAGGCGACATTTACCGATTTACGAACAGGTCCTGAGGCTGCGAAATTCCAATTTTGAGGAATTCTGGGGTCCAGTTGTTTTATATTGATAGTAGGATGGACCAGATCATCGCGCATAGACATCAGTATGGCGATGCTTTCGATGGCGGGTCCAGCACCAAGAAGGTGCCCTGTCATAGATTTGGTAGAATTCAACACCATATTTTCGGCATATTGACCGAAAAGGGATTCAACAGCTTTACATTCTGACAGGTCGCCCAATTGGGTAGAAGTGCCGTGCATATTGATATAATCCACGTCTTCGGGGCGAACATGGGCAGCTTCGATAGCGAGCTGCATGGAACGGACGGCCGCATTACCTTCGGGATCCGGGGCGGTTTCATGATGAGCTTCCGCAGTCATACCCACGCCGCATAGTTCCCCATAGATTTTGGCGCCACGAGCCTGAGCATGTTCCAGCGTTTCAAGGACAAGAACACCAGCGCCCTCGCCCATGACAAAGCCGTCACGGTCCACGTCAAAGGGGCGAGACGCGTGTTGCGGGTCATCATTACGGGTTGACAGTGCGCGCATAGCATTAAAGCCACCGACGGCGCCTTCTACAATGGCAGCTTCCGTGCCGCCAGAAATGATGACATCTGCATTCCCCAATTGGAGGTGGTGCATAGCATCGCTCAAGGCGCTGGCAGCCGAAGCGCAGGCTGAGGATGTGACATAGTTGGGACCTTTGAAACCATATCTTATAGATATATGGCCCGTAACCATATCCTCTAAAACCTTAAGAAGCAGATAGGGACTAAAATGAGGGTCGCGGTTATTGGACACAAAAACATTGGCAGTCTCCATCATAGAAGTAAAGCCGCCGACGCCGGTACCCATAATGACACCTACTCTATTTTTATCTATAGAGTCCAGCACAAGACCGGAATCAGCAATAGCCTGATCGACAGCTGCGACAGCATAATGAGAACAGGGATCCATTCTCATAGCCTCTTTTTTGGAGATATAATTCAACACATCAAAGCCTTTCAACTCACAGGCAAAGCGAGTTTTGAACTTTTCGGCATCGAATTTGGTTATAGGACCAGCACCTGACTTGCCAGCAAGCAAAGACTTCCAATAAGAATCCACATCTAGGCCTATTGGAGTAAGCGCGCCCAAACCGGTAACAACTACTCGTTTGAGTTCCATTAAGAAATAAGTATAAGTAAAACTATACTATGCTATTTTTCGTTTAATTTCTTTTCTATATAAGATACAGCATCACCAACTGTTTGGATCTGTTCAGCATCTTCGTCAGGTATTTTAACTCCGAACACTGTTTCAAATTCAGTAATCAATTCAACGGTATCCAAGGAATCAGCACCAAGGTCAGCGGCGAAATTTTTTTCCGGAGTAACATCTGCAGCATCAACGATAAGTTTTTCTGCAATTATAGACTGAACTTTTTCTAAAATTTCTGACATAATTATTGGTTTTTAAAACGGCGGCAAAAATACAAAAAAATCAAACAAACGCAAATTGCTCAAAAAAAACCGAAAAAAAACGCACGAATCGTCCATCGCAAAAAGACCGAAATCGAGCGGTTTTTTTCAAGAATTATGAGAAGATGTTCCAAATCGACCTTGAAAAAGCATCTATTTTGAGTCAAAGCAACTGTCATTGAGGCTCGAAACTCTTCTGATATCAAAAAATATAAATGTGATTATCAATTCTTTACAATAAAAAATCAAAAAAAAACGACACAAGTGTACAACTGTATTGAAAAAACACTATTTTTGCGGCCTCGAAACAAAGAGACAGTTCTTTGAAAAAGAAATAAAAGAGCAATGCCGATATAGCTCAGTTGGTAGAGCAGCTGATTTGTAATCAGCCGGTCGTTGGTTCAAGTCCGACTATCGGCTCTTTTAGGACACAAGTTAACAATGGGAGAGTTCCAGAGCGGTCAAATGGGACAGACTGTAAATCTGCTGGCTAAGCCTTCGGAGGTTCGAATCCTTCCTCTCCCACTCCTTGTCCCGCTGCGGAAGTAGCTCATTTGGTAGAGCGACAGCCTTCCAAGCTGTAGGTGGCGGGTTCGAGCCCCGTTTTCCGCTCACATTTTTCATATCATTTCATTATAAATTTATTTTACATTTGTTTTGCTCATAGCTGCGTCAGACGACGCAGCTTTTTTTTTATTTTTGCGGCCCAAAAACCAAAAGCCTATGCTATCCCCCGACTATATCATCAATGCCATCAAGGATAAGAAAATCATCATCCTCGGATTTGGTAAAGAAGGTGTCTCCACCTATCGGTTCATCCGCAAGTATTTTCCCCAAATGCCCCTCACTGTGGCAGACGGAAACCCGAACCTCAAAACGGATGAGTTCCAAGACAAAAAACTGAAATTCATCACAGGCCCCGGCTATGACGAGGGCCTCAACAAATTTGACCTCATCTTCAAAACCCCGGGCATCAGTTTCGCCCACCTCAACTATTTCGTGGAAGTTGAGCGCATCACCTCTCAAACCAACCTCTTTTTGGAGGCTTATCACAAACAGGTCATCGGCGTAACGGGCACCAAGGGGAAAAGCACCACTTCGTCGCTTATCTACCATCTTCTCAAAAGCGCAGGCCGCGACACCATTCTCGCCGGCAACATCGGCGTCCCCTTCTTCGACATCATCGAGCAGATGAACGAACAAACCCTGGTGGTGGCCGAACTTTCAGCACACCAACTCGAATTCATCCACCGGTCCCCCGACTACGCCGTGCTACTCAACCTCTATCAGGAGCATCTAGACCATTTCACAACCTTCAACAACTACCAAATCGCAAAATTGAACATCACCAAATACCAAGACGACAGACAATTCCTCGTTTATAATGGTGATGACGAACATATTCCGGGACTCATCAAGTCATACCACCTCAACCGCGACCGCTGTATTTTCGGCACGGAGCCGCAAGACGGTCCTTACGCCTGTTGCCGCGACAACAACATCCACTTCGCCATCTCCGGCCACGTGGAAGACGAATACGACCTGTCTGACTATCACAACCTCCCCGGCTCACACAATTATTATAATATTATGGCCGCAATGGCCGTGTGCCGCAAGTTGGGACTCTCCCACGATCAAATCACCGCCGGCCTTACAACATTCAAAGGCCTTCCAAACCGCATCGAATTTGTGGGGAGATATGCCGGCATCAACTTTTACAATGACAGCATCTCCACCATTCCAGAAGCCACCATTGCTGCGGTTAAAGCTTTGCGCAAAGTAGAAACCCTTATCATCGGAGGTTACGATCGTGGCATCGAATACGGCCGACTTATTGATTTTCTGCACGAGAGCCCCATCTCCAACATCGCGTTCACTGGTCCTGCCGGCGAACGAATGCTCCAGGAATGGAAACAGAAATATCCTCAGCCAGAGAGTTTCATCCTCGAAAACGATTTTCACAAAATCATCGACTTCGCCTTTGAAAACACGCCCGAGGGCAAAATAGTGTTGCTCTCCCCTGCCGCAGCCTCATACGACCAATTCAAGAACTTTGAAGAAAGAGGCCGCATTTTCAAACAATACATTATAAATAAAAATAATACATTATAATATATGAAACGGTTTTTATTTCTATCAATTATCCTATTATCATTATTGCTCAGCTCCTGCAAAACCAAAAACGCCGAAGCTGAAATGGACAATTCTGCCATATCAACAGAGCAAGAAAATCCAAAGAAATCGGGCAATCCCTATATTTCGAAAACACAATCCGAGGACACACCGGTTGTGGAAGAAAACCTTTCCGGAGAAGTCATCGTCCTTTCGGCTTCTGAGTTCATCAACAAAGTCACAGACATCTATGACGACAAAGGTTTCCGCTACAAAGGCTACACGCCTTGCGTCGTTGATTTCTACGCAGACTGGTGCAATCCGTGTCAAAGCATCAAGCCGATGATGATCGAGATGGCCCGTAAATACAAAGGCAAGCTCATCATCTACAAAATCAACGTTGACCACGCACGTGACATCTGCGATGCTTTCGACATCGAAAGCATTCCCACATTGATATTCTTCAATCGCACGGAACAACCTCGGAAAATGGTGGGTGCCCCTTCCAAAAGAGATTTGGAAAATACCATTGTCGATTTCCTCAGCAAATAACCGTTGAAAAAACTATTTCTGCTCATCGGCTTTTGTACTAGTGTCCTGTTTGCACAGGCACAGCTGCCTTGTGATTCCATAAGCGCGACTTTCCGTCATTGGCAGGAGCGTATGAACCAGCTCAACAGCGAAGACCCAGAAATCATCTCCCTTCACTACCTTTTCCTGCAGGACATCCGACACGAGATTGACAATTTCAGAGGCAAGACCTTACCGCATCTCACCAGTTGTCTGCAGACAGACTACTATGAAACAAAATCGCAGTTCAACAAAATCGTCTATAAGGCTGAGCAGTTGGAACAGCTTTTAGGGCAGCAGAAAAGTCGTGTTGACCAGATTTTCTACGAACAGGCCGTTGAGGAATTGGCATTCTTTGACACGTCCAATGCCCTATACAACCTTGACCGCGCCTTGGAGTTCAACAAATACCAACCTCAGTCACTTTTACTGAAAGCCCAACTGGTTCTCTGCCAAAATCAATATCAGGAGGCCGTTGACCTCATCCACCTCCTCTACACCAAAGCCGAGTTGGACGAAGTGCTCGAGCGCGACGTATCGGACTTCACGCTGGTACTTTACGAGAAGCTGTATTCCAAAGGCGACGCGCTCGCCAAGAGCGGCCATTCCGCCGACGCATTGGAGATTTTCCTCGCCCTAGAGCAGTTCTGTTCCAATATGCCTTCCGGCTACTGTAACGAAGACTACTACCAAGGCATCATCCGCTCGCGCGAAGGCGTCTATGACTCCTACATCGCCATTGCCAAAGAAGCGGAAAAACGCCACAACACCGAAATGGCGAAGAAGTTCTATCGCTACGCCGAAGAGTATAAAAAATCAGGGGAACAATAGCTTACATACTGTCAGCCATCAAATCCTTTCTACCGATAAGACTGAAAACGACTATTTGATTGTCTTCATTTAGGATTCTCAATGTCCGCAAAATCTCATTTAACGTGGAGCCGCTGGTCGTAACGTCATCCATAATGAGAATGTTTTGACGACGAATCGATTCGCAAAGCATCCTATCCTGCTCCGTCTTAAATTGCAGAAAATTCATAATATACGGACGCATCTTACTCTTTTTCACATCCTTAGCAATGGTGAAATAATCTTTTTGATGAATGGTTTCCATCATATTGCCGATAGAGGCACGGACTTCTTCTTTTTGCGTCTCCGTATAACGCGGCCGGCCATTTTCCAAAACATCCTCCAAATATTGGCGTTCGTAAGCCGCCATATCAAAAGAGATATTCTCCGGAAGCGATTTCACCAATTCCATCTGAAACAAAGATGGTTGCGCAAAACGATACACATATCTCAACATATATTGGTTCAAAGAACTGGATGATTGAGGCATTATTACTAAGTCGTAATTATATAAATTACACTGTTCGTGAAGTTGGTTGATGGCCTTCTGAATAAACTGCGTTAAATTCGGATTTTCTTGAATGCTATTCGGAAACTTAACATATTTGATGAATGCGCTTCTGACACTTCCCTCCACCTGATCGGAAAATTCATAACCATAGTAAAGACATTTTCCAAATGCCTCCACCTGCTGAATATCACCCGTCAATTTGACCACATCACATTCGTTGTCGTGCGTGAAATCAAAAAGGAACTGCTTGCTCTCTTGGTCAAAAGTAACCCCCATCATACTTATTGAAATTTTAAGGAGCGCAAAAATACAAAATTGTGCACAATAAATCGAGCTACTATTGCGTTTTTCAAACTCAATTTTCTGACGTTATGAAAAAAGCATCTACATTTATCATACTATTTACAATCATGACAACATCCTTCGCACAACAAACGCCGAAGCAGATTGCAGCGGCGCTGAAAATCTATGAGCAAAAAATCCAACGCTACGACAACGGCTTTGACACCGTCTATATAGACATTGACGAACAAATTTACCTGCAACGCGAGAACCCCGCCAACCTTGCCATTTGGCACAGCTGCATGGCCGGACTGCTGCAACAGTACTACCAGCAGAACCAATGGCGCATTATGGACCGCACGCCTATAGAGGGCGACGTGCCCGCCGACCTCAACGTCTGGGATTTGCAGACCCTCGTTCGGCAAACCCTCTACCATTATCAGAAATCCATTGAAAATGTGGAATTTCTATCTAATATTCCTATAAAAGATTACAAGGATTTGCTCGACACTTTGACTTCGGAGGCTTATCGTCCCACGCTGTACGATTTCTTAGCCTTCCGCTATCTCGACTATCTCAGCACGAGTCTTCGAAACATGCCCGTTCCGAGCACGCCGTTCGATATCAACAACGGCAAGTACTGGTCCGAGAACAGCGTGTTCACCAATATGCTGATTTCCTCTCCCGACGACCTTTCGTTCTCCTATCTGACTTTGAAAACGATGCAGACACTTACAAAACTGCACCTGAACGACGCCGACCCACGGGCGCTGATAGATGTCACCATCCAACGCTTCAACTATTTGTCGGAACATTCCACTTTGGGAAACGCCTCCGAGCTGCAGCTGAAGGCTTTGGAGCAAATGGAGAAACAATATCAAGGCAAAGGCCATGAAATGATTGCCTACGCAATGGGCGAGTATTATAGAAACCGAGCTGATAAATACAGTGAAAACCTCCATCCGGAATACAAAGATGATTACATTAAGGCGATAGAATGGTTTGACAAAACTATTGCCACCGCGCCGAAATCCATTGAGGCCAACAATGCCCAATCAGCCATTCGGGACATCCAACTGTCAACTATTACCTTTGCCCATAGCGTCATTTATCCTGGACAGCCATCTTTGCTCAATTTCTCATTCAAAAATTGTGAAAAGATAAACCTGCGTGTTATTCCGATGACGGAAACAGAATACGAGGCCATATCAAGACAGAACGCCAAAACCGCATTCGCCCAACTTATTCAGAAAAAATATCTTTTTGAGAAAAACATCCCGTTGCCAGAGGTTCGAGATTATCGAACCAAAAGCGGAAACTATCTTTTGCCGGCATTGAAAAACGGTTCATACGTCATTCTCGCAACGAATGGAGAATTCAATGCCAACAACAAAAAAGAGTACACGAAAATGTTCGTCAAAGTTGTAGAGGCAAACCTGTCTTATCGTCGAAATGGCAAGCAGATAGACTTTTTAGTGGTCGATAAATTTTCGGGCCATCCTCTACAGGGCGCTACCATCCAAGTAAAATCATACAAAGACTATGCACATAAGATTCTTTTAAGCTCCAACAAATCAGTTACGGACAAAGACGGGAAATGCACGATGAAAGAATTAACGGGCATTCACTCAGTCATTACCGCCTATTGGAAAGACAGCAAACCTTTCTATGAATCTACAGAATACACCTACCTTTACCAAACTAATGAGAGAACCGATTCCGTGATAAGACACAACACCCACATTTTCACGGACAGGAACATTTACCGGCCCGGCCAGACCGTTTATTACAAAGGCATTGTGGTTGAAAAAGTGCAACGATATTATCCGAAAGCGTCAACCGAGACGGTGCGGACGGTGCCGGATGAAAAGGCGGTCATCCGACTAATCGATGCCAACGGCCAACAACTTGAGGAGAAAGAGCATATCACCAATGAGTTCGGTTCCTTCTCCGGCAGTTTTGTAATCCCAACTTCCATACTGACGGGGCACTTCCAACTGACCACTTCCAACGGCAGCTGTAGTTTCAGCGTAGAAGAATACAAGCGCCCGACTTTCGAAATAAGCATCGACCAACCCAAAGAAGAGTTCAAGTTGGAGCAGGAGGTGGCCGTCACGGGCAAGGTGAACGCCTACGCCGGCTACGGCATTGGCGAAGCCACCGTGAAGTACCACGTCGTGCGCAAGGCCTCCTTCCCGTGGTGGCGTTGGTGGTGGTACAGTCCCAGTAGCGCACCGGCTGAAATCGCCAACGGGGAAACCACAACAGATGCCGACGGCAACTTCTCCCTTAACTTCATCGCACAACCCGACTTGGAATGCCAGCGCTTCAACCCGCTCTATAACTACGAAGTGTCCGTCAATGTCACCGACATCAATGGCGAGACGCACGCTGCAACAACCAACATCCGCATCAGCCAAATAGGCTTGCAGATTGTGGCCAACCTTCCAGACGAGATTTCCACCAATGACAAGAACGAATTCCCCGTTAAGGTCACCAACCTGTCCGGACAAACGCAAAAGGCCTCGTTGCACTACAAGATAGAATTGTTGGAGACCCCTTCCGATTACCGATATGAATGTCCGAAGCACGACTTCTTCCTTTCTGACTCCGTGGAATTGGTGAGCAAATTGCACTATTTGGACATCAACAACACGCGCCATCCTGAAAATTGGAAAGTGCAGAGAACCATCCAACAGGGCGATTTCGCCAGCGATGGCAAAAATCATTTTTCCATATCCAATTTGAAAAAGTTTGAAGAAGGCAACTACAAAGTGACTTTTACAACTACGGATAAAGATAACAATGAAGTTGTTTTGGAAAAATATGTTACGATTTTTAACGCAGAAAGCAAGCATTGTGTCGTCTATCAGCCAATTTGGATGTATCAAGACCCAAACAATGTGGCGGAAGTCGGCAACCCAGTGAAAATCACACTCGGCACCTACCTGAAAAATGTGAAAGTGCTCTTTGAAATCATCTCCAATGACGAATTAGTGGAATCCAAATGGATAAATCTGAACCAGGGAACAACTACGATTAGCTATCTCCTTCAACAAAAAGACTTGGGCAATGTCGCATTTTACGCCTTAGCGCAGCAATATGGTAATGTTTATAAGAAAGAAATACAATTAAATGTACCCTACACGCATAAGGAAATAGATTTTGACTTTCTGACCTTCCGCGATAAGACGCAACCGGGAAGTGAAGAGCAATATCAGATTCGCCTGAAGAACCGCTTGGGTGAAAAGGTCGCCGCAGAACTGTTATGCTCCATGTATGATGCTTCTTTGGATGCCTTTGCTGGAACGAACATTCTGTCAAAGAATATTTTCAACTATCAAAAAGGATCGTTTGATTTTTCCTATCGCTGTTATTCCCACAATTTTTACCATTCGTTTAACGAGCAACTTTCCAACACGACATATATTGACTATAAATCAAGAGAATACCCCTATTGGAAATACTTTTTCAACTTCGGATACGGCTATGGAGGCGGCAAAGGAATGAGACTTATGGCCAAAGCCAGTAATGTTCAAAACAACGAAGTTGTCTTGAATGTAGTTGAAGACAACATCAAGGTTTCTACGGATTTCGCCTTAGCTGCTGATTTTGAAGAAAAAACGACCTCCATAGATCTCGAAACGGGTGAGGAGGTCACGGCAAATATGCTGCTGGCTTCAAAATCAAGCAATGAAGACGAGCCAGTGCCCGTGCGCACCAACTTTGCCGAAACCGCTTTCTTCTATCCGCACCTGAAAACCGACGCAGACGGCAATGTGCTGGTTTCTTTCACGATGCCCGAATCACTTACCCGCTGGCATCTGCAGGGATTTGCGCACAACAGCGATTTGATGAGTGGCTATTTCGAAAAGTTCGTCACCACAAGCAAGAAGCTGATGGTGGTGCCGAACGCACCGAGATTCCTGCGCGAGGGCGACACGCTCGTGTTCTCCGCCAAGGTTGTCAACACCGACAGCGTAATGCAATGCGGCAACGTGACGCTCAGTTTCCGCAACGCGATGGACGACACCCCGCTGAACATCATCCAAGATGCCAACGTTATGCCCTTCGAGGTAAAGCCGGGCGAAAGTCAGGAAGTGCATTTCTCGGTAGTTGTGCCGCGCGACCTCAGCGCCGTGACCTACCGCATCGTGGCCACTAACTTGGAAACGCCCGCCTTCTCCGACGGCGAAGAATCCACCCTGCCGGTGCTCACCAACCGCATTTTGGTTACAGAAGCCATGCAGCTGCACATCTCCGGCAAGGGCAGCAAGACCTTCACATTCGACAGATTGAAGAACAGTTTTGCCGCTGCCAGCCCTACCCTATCCACGCAATCGCTGACACTTGAATTCACGCCCAACCCGATTTGGTACGCCATCCAGGCCATGCCCTATCTGATGGAATACCCCTACGAGTGCAACGAGCAGATTTTCAGTCGCTACTATGCCAACGCCTTGGCTGCCAACTTGGTCAACAGCCATCCGCGCATCAAAACCGTATTCGACGAATGGCTGAACAGTACGCCAGACGCCTTCTGCTCCCAATTGGAAAAGAACCAGGAGTTGAAATCCATCCTATTGGAAGAGACGCCGTGGGTGATGGATGCCCAGCGCGAGTCGGCCCGCAAGCAGAACATCGCCTTGCTCTTTGACCTGCAACGTATGGCACGCGAAGGCAAAGACGCCTGCCGCAAGCTGCAGGACCGCCAGAATGGCGACGGCGGCTGGTCGTGGTTTAACGGCGGACAGAGCAGCACTTATATCACCGAGCACATATTAGCCGGGCTGGGACATCTGCAAGTGCTGAACGTGCCCACCGACTTCAACAACAACACGCAGCGCAAAGCCATCAGCTACATCGACCAGCAGATGTACGACTTCTACCAGCGTTATCAAAGAAAAGATAAAGTTTCCGGTTGGGGCGACATTCACTACCTGTATGCCCGCAGTTTCTTCATGAAACAAGCCGTTCCTGAGAAATGCAAGGAGGCCTATAACTTCAACTATAACAATATCAAGAAAAATTGGAAGAACCAGTCCATCTATATGCAGGGAATGATTGCCTTGATTTGCTATCGCAACGGAGACACGCAGTTGGCCAAAGAGATAGTCGGTCACATCAAATCCATGGCGCAGCACAATGAAGAGATGGGCATGTTCTGGAAGAAATCCGGTTACGGCTATTTCTGGTACGAAGCGCCGATTGAGCGCCAAGCCCTGCTCATCGAGGCCTTCCACACCATCACGAAAGATAAGAAATCCGTGGAAGAGATGCAGTTGTGGCTGCTGAAGCAGAAGCAGACACAAAGTTGGCCCACGACCAAATCCACCACGGAGGCCATCTACGCGTTGTTGCTCAACAACAGCCAATTGGAAAACGCCAACAGCGTGCAGCTAACCTTAGGCGATTGGCAGTATCGGGAAGGTGACACCTCATTGGCCGCCGAAGCCGGCACGGGCTACATCAAGAAGAGCTGGCCGGGCACTGAAGTGAAGGCAGATATGGCTACGCTGAAAATCGACAAGAGCAGTTCCGGTCCTGCCTGGGGCGGACTGTACTGGCAATATCTGGAGAACTTGGACAAAGTGGAGCACAGCCAGGATGTGGAGATGAACATCCGCAAGCAGCTCTACAAAGTGGAACTCAACGAGCGCGGCGAAGTGCTGACGGAAATCACGGAGCAGTCGCCCATCAAGGTCGGCGACCGTGTGCGCGTGCGGGTGGAGATCCGTACCGACCGCGATATGGAGTACGTGCATCTCAAAGATATGCGCGCTGCCTGTTTCGAGCCCACCAACGTACTGTCGGGCTACAAACATCAGGACGGGCTGTGGTATTACGAGTCCACGCGCGATGCGGCCACCAACTTCTTCATCGACTACCTGCCGAAGGGTACCTACGTGTTCGAGTACACCTTGGTGACCACGATGGCCGGCACCTACAGCAACGGGCTCACCACCATCCAGTGTATGTACGCGCCCGAGTTCACCTCGCACAGCGAAGGGATACGGGTGAGAATTGAGGATTGATTCACTTCTTCGGAGATTTGAGCAAGGCAACGCAATAGATTCTATCCATAAAAGTATCCATTTGTTGCTGAGCTTCGCAAGGCGGATAAAGAAAGGATGAACCGACTGTGCCGCAAACGGTTATAGGAAAGGTGCCATATATGCAGGAAGATGAATTGTTTCCCTGTCTTTCTTAAAATCTTTAGTATAAATAAGATAACGCTTATCAACGACGTGAGAGAATTTTTCGCAAAATGCATCTAACGATGCGTCAGACTTCTTCGGCGATTTGTACCGGACCTGTTTGGATTTTTCTTACATTTGCGCTCCTCTTTCGAGACGGAATGAATATTGGATAGTACTAACGTAAATAATTACAAAATAGAAGATTAGAATTTAAAAAGAACCAATCGACATATACATACTAAAGGCGTTTTCGCTTTTCTTTGAGATACTGAAATCGGGAAATTTCAATGTTGCCACCAAGAAAGCAGAGACGCCCGCGGATTAATACCGTGGGCTTTCTTGTTGTGGCAAATAGGTTTTCCCGAACCTCAGTATCAAACTTGAAGTTCGCGGTTTTTTTATGCTTTTATTTACGCATTGAATTAGGAAAAAATGGAAGGCACAGAGATACATATTGGCCAATTGATCAGGACCGAGATGCGGCGGCAGGGCAGGCGTGCCGTGTGGTTGGCGGAGCAGTTGGGCTGCCACCGCAACAACGTGTATCTCATCTATTCCCGCAGCTGGATCGACACCGCCACGCTGATGAAAATCGCCACCGCCCTGCACCACGACTTCTTCGGCGATTTGAGCAAAGCGTGGCAGCATCGGGCTGATTAGTACAAGAAACCGAATAACCAAAGCGGAATGCGATTGCCATCGCCCATTTCCAAATTGTCCACGGCTAAAAAACTTTCAGGCTCGTTTCGAATTTGTCTGCAGCCTTTGTTTGCGCCACCCACTTCAAAGAGATATCGGTCATCTATTTTGAAATCGCCCTTGGTTGGAAGAGAAACTTCGTATGATGCAGACGCTAACTGGTTGTAAAAGAATGTCTCACGGATGGTTCCGATATTGGGTTGGGCGGATACCGCATACATTAAATTGGAATTTCCCAAATAAATCTTGTCAGGTTTTCGCAAAGCAGAAAAGGATTTGTTCTTTTTGGAGCAAAGCGACAAAACGCCCGCTCTTTCAAGTAGATACAACATACGCAAACCGCCTTCCCGATTCGTCTCCACAGCCGCAAAAAGTTCGCTCATATTGGGCGTTAGCGGCACGCTTTCCGACAAGACCATCAATAGCCGCTTCGTTTTTTGAATGGTTGCGAAACTCACTTCTTCCACCGAAGGCCAATCGCTTTCCAAAACTTTCCAAAGCGTTTCTTGCAGACGAAAGCCAAAACCTTCAATGTCTTCTAAATAAAAAGGATAGCATCCGTTTTGAAGATAACTTTCAAAATATTTCTGTATAGGCAATTGGTTGATGATTCTTGCTGAAATATTCAAATGATCCGTTAGAATTTCTTCCAATGTATAGGATGGAATGGCAATTCCCGTTTCCAATTCAACATATTCTCGTAACGATAAAACAGGCAGCGTATATAGTCGCATACGGCGACTCAAATCGTTGGCTTCCGTGCTGATTTTCAGCATACTGCTTCCAGTAAAGACCACGTGCAGCGAGGGAAAGTCGTCATAAATGTTTTTTAAAACATCCTGCCATTTTGAATAGCGATGTATTTCATCCAAAAAGAGGTGCGTTCCGCCTCTCATATAATGGTACTGCGCCAAATCGTACAGAGAATGCGTTTGAAACCAGCCGTTGTCCAAACTTGCGTACAGAACAGTGTTCAGGTCTGTAAAATTCTCTTTGATATGCTGAACCATCATCGTTGTTTTTCCTACGCCGCGGTATCCCTTTATCCCTATCAATCGGTTTGACCAATTGATTTGTTGGTAGAGATAACGGTGGAAAGTGGAATTCGTGTCTTGCAGGCGGTGCTGCATAGCCATTCTCAAAACGGAAATGTCATCAACCATAATATATTGATTTAGAGGTGCAAAAATATTAATTTTTTATAGAATATAGTGATTTCAATTTTCCAACGGCGAAAATTGTATAAAATTTCAATCTTCCAGCGGCGAAAATCGCCCTGGCACAGCAAAGTTGGAAAATAATTGTTTTATGATTATCCGCAAGTAAGTGACGAGTTGTACGTGCGGTGCTCGAAGTTCGGTTTGTAGCTTATTGACGCAACAACCAGTCTGTCGAAGGTCTTATCGCCGAAGTACATCCTATTGAACTTATAGCAGAATTCGTCCAAATACGACTGGAGGAACTCCTGTTTTATCCCGTGATACATGTCCTTAAACAGTGATTTGGCATTGGAGATAGCCACGTGAACCCACGGGAGCACCTTCGGAGCGTCCTTCCCCGGAACAGTCTGCCTTTCCGAATAGGCCACCACTTTCTCCACGCCCGAATGGGCCGGCAGGTTGTCCATCACAACCCTTGACTGCGAATCGACAGACTTTTCGGTTTCCGATTCAAACGTGGAAGATTTCAAATCTTGAATGACCTTCATCTTTATATGACCGCACTTCCTGTTTTTCTTGCCTTTGTTCGGCTTCTCGACAGGCTCGCTCTCAACCATAACCAACACCTTCGCCTTCCTTTGGCTTCCAATGCCGCGTTTGAGTGGGGCATCGACTTCCGCCGCGCCGTCGGCGGTGAAGTACCCCTCGTCCAGCTCAATGGTGTCTTCCAGCTTGTACTTCCCGTCCCTTTGGCCCATCACGCTTCGCAGCTTGTGCAGCATCTCCCATATGGGCTGATACCTCTTGTGCCCAAGCTGGCGCTGAAGCTCGGAAGCCGAGAATGTTTTCTTTGTCGTCGTCAGAAGATGCATCGCCGTGAACCAATAGAGCAATGGCAGTTTGCTGCCGTGCATCACCGTGCCCGACGTCAACGTGGTTATGTGATGGCAACCGCAGCATATCCAGCGCCTGTTGTATTTGTCCCATCGGTGCTTTAAGCCTCCGCACTTGGGGCAGACCAAACCCTGCTCCTCTCTTTTCGTTTTCAAATATCGGACACAATCTTCCTCCGAACTGAAATGTTTGTTGAATTCAAGTAGTTTCATACATCAATTTTTGAGCCGCGAAAATACTAAATATTAGTGGGAAATCCAAGAAAAAAATCACTTTTTTGCGGATAATCAT
>JAZRYT010000113.1:0-27587 GCA_045600905.1 Bacteroidales bacterium | reverse complement strand
ATTACGCTTTCCGCTACGCTCCAAGCGTAATCCGCAATTTGAGGAATGAAAAATGTCAATCTGTTGAAAATCATAAATATACATTGTATTAGGCGTGTTGTTATTTTTTATAAATTTGCGGCTGCAAATCTAAGGTTTGCACGCCTTAAAAAAATGTGATGACTTCAGATTTACGAACTATAAAACAACGCTACGGAATTATTGGTTTGGATCCCGCTTTGGACAGGGCCATTGATATTGCCGTCCAAGTGGCAAGAACGGACCTCTCTGTCCTGATTACGGGTGAAAGTGGTGTCGGTAAGGAGAACTTTCCGCGCATTATCCACGACTTCAGCGCCCGCAAGAACGGAAACTACATCGCGGTCAATTGCGGCGCCATTCCGGAAGGGACCATCGACTCAGAACTCTTCGGCCACGAAAAAGGCGCATTCACGGGTGCGGTAGAAACGCGCAAGGGCTATTTCGAGGTCGCAGACGGCGGCACGATTTTCCTGGATGAGGTGGCTGACCTTCCACTTTCAACCCAGATACGTCTGCTGCGCGTGCTCGAAAATGGCGAGTTCATCCGCGTAGGCTCCTCCAAGGTGCTGAAAACCTCCGCCCGCGTGGTGGCTGCCACCAATGTCAATATCGCCGACCGCATCGCCAAAGGCAAGTTCCGGGAAGACCTCTATTACCGTCTTAATTCCGTGCCTATCCACGTACCCGCACTTCGTGAACGCAAAAACGACATCTTCCCGCTGTTTATGAAGTTCGCAACAGACTTTTCCGTAAAGTACCATTTCCCTCCGGTCAGTCTGGAACCCGATGCCCAGCAGAAGTTGGCGGATTACGAATGGCCGGGCAACATCCGTCAGCTCAAGCACGTTACGGAGCAAATCTCGCTCATTGAGGAAAATCGCAATATCACCGCGGAAGCGTTGACCCCGTATTTGGTCGCCCCGCAAGGCTCCAACCTGCCCGCCCTCGTTCGCTCCGAGAGTGAATCCAACGAACAGTTCCAACGCGAAATATTGTTCAAATTCATTGCCGAAATGCAACGTGAAATCTCCGAACTTAAAACAACAGTCAATCAGCTGATTAGTGGCACAACTCCTATGCCCGGCAAACAATTGGCAGATTATCCGTTGAAAGACAACGAATTGGATTACGAAATCACCAGCGCCGCCCGCTCTGAAAAGCCGATGGCTGATCCGCAGTATCTTGATCCTGTCATCATCGACGAAGGCGACTTCTCCATAGAGGAACTAGAAAAGAACGCCATCCGTAAAGCGTTAGAAAAACATAGCAACAACCGCAAACTCGCTGCCCAAGAACTCAAAATCTCCGAACGCACGCTGTATCGGAAAATTAAGGAATATGAGATTTAATGTGATAATGTGATAATGCGGTAATGTAGAAAAGTAGAAAGGTAGAGGAGTCGAGAGATAGAAAGGGGGAAAGGAATATGCGGTAATTATCTTGAAACCTGAAACCTGAAACCTGAAACTTGAAACTTATGAAAAATTTCCGAATAATTTTCCCAATACTCCTGTTCTTGTTCTCTGGTTGCCGACTGTCCGTGTCTCTGACGGGCGGCACGGTGGATGCGCGAGCCAAAACCGTGGCCATTACCACATTCCAGAATAACGCGGCGTTGGTGAACCCTACGCTGAGCCAAACCTTTACCACGGCCTTGAAGGACAAAATTCAGGGACAAACTCCACTGACCATCGTGGGCAGCAACGGCGATTATGAACTGGAGGGTGAAATCATCAACTACGACATCTCTCCTGTTGCTATCCAGGGGAACGAGACCGCGGCCATGAACCGCCTGACCATTACGGTGCGCGTGCGCTTCACTAACAGCTTTGACGAAGAACAGAACTTCGAGCAGACGTTCTCCCGCTATGCCGATTATGCCAGCTCGCAGAGTCTGAGCAGCGTGGAAAGCACCCTCGTTTCCGAAATCAATGACGCACTATCGGACGACATTTTCAATAAGGCGTTCGTGAATTGGTAGAGGGTAATGTGACTTGCTCAGAACTTCTTGAGCGTCTCCTTGTCGATTTTGTTGATTTTGTCGATAGTGAAGATCCTGTCATCGAGGTGGATGACGATGATCCCTTTCTCGCGGGCATAGTCTATCGCCGCGTCTGAGTAATCGATGGCCGCTACGGCCACATAGACTTCGAGGTCCGCAAAATGGGGAAACAGCATTTTGAAGTTCTTCATCTGCTTTAGGAAGTGGTTGATTTTGGCTTTGGTACAGTAGGTTTTCACTTCCACCGCTATCGCCTCCGTCGTATCCATATAGAAGAGGTCCACTTCCATATCAATTTCTTTGTTGGATCCGACCATATTTCTAATGCATTGCCCAATATTGAAGCCTGCTTTCCTCAAAGCCCGAAATGCCGAACGATGCGTCATTCCTTCCACTATGTGGCCAGTCTGCGACAAGAACCGCTTGTTCGTCTCTTTGAGTTCCTTGTCTGCTTTATCCATTCTGGCGAACATACGGTTGATTTCCTTTTCCCGCCGAGCTTCCTCTCTTTCGCGTTGAGCTTCTTCCTTTGCGCGTTGAGCTTCCTCCTTTGCTCGTTGTTCTGCCTGCTCCTTTGCGCGTTGTTCTGCCTGCTCCTTTGCGCGTTGAGCTTCTTCCTTTGCGCGTTGTTCCGCTTCTTGGCGTGATTCCTCAAAGCGCCGATTCGTTTCTTGTATTTGCCGGTTGGTTTCCTGTATAAGCCGGTCTGTTTCTTTCATCTGTTCGGAAATCGAATTGACGAATTCTTTCAACTCGGCCCATGACATATTTTGGGCATTTTTAACCGTTGTTGAATTATCTGCTGTGTTCATTTTGTTTTATTTTATTTTTACGATTGAACTTTGTTTGTGTTTGAATACGCGGCAAAAATACGATAAATTTTTAACAAAACAAGTTGTTTTGAAAAATTTTATTATACTTTATTTCAAGTTGTTGTAAGATGCTGTTTTTTTGGATTAACAATTAATAGTTAAAAATCAAACAGCAAAATGAAAGAATTTCAGCTCCAGCGGTGAAAATTCAATTGCGGAGGGCGCGGAGGAATGCGTAGTATAGATTGTTCCCTCAGCGAAACTCTGTGAAACGCTGTGGTGAAAATTTAACCGCGGAGGGCGCGGAGGAACGCGGAGTGCTGATTCTTTTCTCTGTGAGCCTCAGCGAAACGCTGCGGTTAAATTGCGAACTCCGAAAATAGACCTGTTGATAAGTGGCTTTTTTTGTTGAAAACTCACCTGCGTGTTCGTCCAATGCTAAAAGAAACCTTTATTTTAAAGGATTTTTGACGGATCATTATTAAAAAATTGCTGTTGAAAAATATTGATGCGTATGATTTTTTCAGTAGAAAAATAACATTCTTTTGCAAATTGAATTTATAAAGAATAATATCTGAGAATTGTCGAACTTCTAATCTATCTGTTCTACAGTCAACTAGCTCGTAGACTGAACCGTTTTATTTTGTAATTTTATTATTAATTTTATATATTATATTATGAAAAAGATTTATTCAAAATTCTGCTGGCTTTGCCGAGCACTAGTCTTGCTCCTGCTGCTGGCCGCATTGGTTCCTAACAACCTGTCTGCTCAATCGCTGGGTGTTCCACAGCC
The DNA here is from genome assembly GCA_045600905.1 of Bacteroidales bacterium. Classification (GTDB taxonomy): domain Bacteria; phylum Bacteroidota; class Bacteroidia; order Bacteroidales; family WCHB1-69; genus F23-D06. The sequence continues at coordinate 23,959 of JAZRYT010000113.1, read as the reverse complement.
TAAGGACACTACGCTGGTATCTCCCGCTTCCGACAGTTCTACAACATGGAACGCCCCAATCGGCGCATACCAGATCACCAATATCACCATCGCTGGTGACGGCGGTAGTGGTGGCAAAGGGATTAAGAAAGCTCAGCAAAATCTTAGTGGTGGAAAAGGCGGTGGTGGCGCTTTGATTTCAGATAATAATGCCTATACGCTTGTTTCTTCATTGAGATCTATGCAGTACAATTATACCGAAGATGTGGATGGAAGTAGAAGTTTGATTTTTAATTCAATAACTTATACGGCCGGTAATGGTAAAAATGGGACAGATGCTTCAACTTCCGGCCAAAATGGCAGTCCTGGCGTTGATGGTGCTCCCGGTAAATGTTTCCTCAGCGGTTCATTAGATAATGTATCGCGTACTGACGGTGGCGCCAATAATGGCGGTGAAGGTGGTGTTGGAGGTAATGGACAGGGCGATCCTGGCCAGCCAGGTACCCCCGGTTACATCAAGCTCACCTACACCATTTTGGAAATTCCCGTTCAAATTGTAAAAGATGGAGGCGTGGTAAAAAATACGTCTATTTTGTATTACGATCAGATCGGTCACGCATTAAATGCTGCTGACAGCGCAAATAGTGAGCACTATTTTTATGACGAAGAATGCACCGTCCCCGTTGGCGGAACGGATTTGTGCCGTGCAGACAAGGATTCTACGGTAAAACTATATTCAAGTCCCATTTATCACATATTTTCTGTAAAAGCCGGCACAATGGACACCATAGGCCGTGCCTCCCTCAAGGCTGCTGTTGACTCCCTCAACGCAAGCGATCACGGTGGTACAATCTTGACTCGCGCAGCCTATAGCGAAGTGCTGAATGAGACTGTCACAGTGAATAAGGACATTAGGATTCAGGCTCTTGGCGGCGACATTACCTTTACAAGAGGCGAATCGCTGACAAATGGCCCTCTTATTCAAGTGAATGGATCTTCCCTGACTATTGGAGATAGCATAAACGAACCGTATCGTATTATTTTCGATGGAGACAGTATAGCAACTACAGCCTCTTTGCTTTATAATAATGTTGGAGGATTACAGCTGAAGGGTAAGGTTTGGATTAAGAATAATACAAATGCTTCCGCCATTAGTAATTATGGTGGCAATTTGAGTATCTATGGTGAAGCTCATTTTGAAAACAATACTGCTGAAAATGGTGGTGCTATTAATAATTATTATGGGGAAACCTATATACAGGAAGGTGCTACAGTCGTTTTTGAGAGTGACAGCGCATTGAATGGCGGCGCTATTTATAATGATGAAGGTAGTGTGTATGTTTCACCTCATACTGAGGTTCGATTTATCAAAGACCAAGCAGAAGCAAAAGGCGGCGCTATTTATAATGGAAATTCTAGTTCTATAACTATAGATGGAGGAGGTGTTTTGCTTTGCCACAACAATCAGGCTGAATACGGAGCTGCCATTTATAACGAAGGTCGCTTGCATTCAAATGGCACGATGAATCTTGAAGGTAATATTGCTACTCGTGGTGGTATTATTTACAATGCGGGAACGGAAGGCGAATTCACCTATACTGTAGGAACTATTACAAACAATGTGGTGAAATACACTGCTGACGATGACAACCAATCCGACAATGGCGTGGTTGTATTGAAAGATGGATACATTCTTCTTAAAGGTGGTACTATCGAAGACAACATATTTGTCAATGGATCCGGTCACGTTATGGATACCCTTCCGGCAGGTTTGGTCTATGACGCATCCAAAACGGGATCACAACAAATTAGGCTCAGCGGAAGTGCTTTTGTAGATACCATCCGTTTGTTGCTTAGAGGTGGTTATTCGGAAAATATTGTAATTACAGATGATAATGATTTGACGGATGCTTCTGAGGAAAATCCTATCGTCCTTATCGTTGATACATTGGATAAAAAAATCATGTACAACGGTTCAGCTAACAATTATAAGAAATTCAAACCTGCAGCCGACACACTCGACGTTAACAATCAGGGCTGGCTGGTGCGCAAACCGCAAATCACCGTGGACGGCATCTATTTGTTGCAAGCCGGAACTCTCTATGAGGATTACGGCATTACTACGGCTACAGGCAATGTTGACGTGGATAAAATCTACGTTGAATATACGCAAACCGTAGATGCACACGGCAGCGACAATATTACAACTTCCGACTCCACGATTATCGAAATGAACGTGACTTCCAGTGAAGCGGCTAGCAGTTTGCGTCAGAAGATAGGCACCAACCAAATCAACGGCCGATATGTTTTCGATGTTCCGTTCAGTAGCACAGCGCTGTCTGGCGTTGATCTCACCTCAGGAACATATATGGTTGAAATCGACACCCTCATCGTTCACACCCTCGGCATTGCGGCCGGTACTGAAGAAACCCTCGAAAAGAATGTCAACATCCCTACTTTCGACATTGATACCCTCAACTTCCTGCTTGCCGGTACGAAGTTCAGCGACTATGACTATTGCGGCGTAGGCAATTCCACCAATGATGGTGACGGCAATGACGTGGTCCCTGGCGATGAAATCTATGTCCAGTACCAACGCACCGGCGATATTGACACGGCATACATTAAGGTGAATATCCAAGGCAACGGTCAAAAGGTGACGTATGTGGAAAACACTCCGGCAAACAGCCATCTCGCAGCCGGATGCGGCTCGTTCCGTACCTTCCTCGATAACACCGGCATCGGCCAGTTCGTTGAAACTTCCGATATGACCACTCCTGCTCGATTGGTACTTGCTGATGATAGTATCTATACCTGTAATGTGAATATTTACGTTAAAGCTGTTGATGATCCTTATTTCACCACTGCCAGCAAATCATTCACCTACAAGCACGACATCGACCGCGCAGCCATCTTTGCCCTCGATACGGCTAACGACAGAGATGAAAACTACAATAAAATTGGTATCGAGTTGAACAATTTTAATGACTCATTGGCTCTCACTTATCCTTCTGTATTCAGCGTAGCTAAAGCTAACGAATTGGGAATGATTGACAATACGGACCATTGTGTTTATGTTGTTCTCACCGCCGATCCTGTGGATACCGTTCTCAGAGTGGAATCAGCCAGCCAAGCTAAGAATTTGCTTACGGATGTTGCCCTCAATAGCAGCAACTATTCTACCGCTGGCTACGGCGTTCAAGACGGCAAACTGCTGATGGCAGTCAAGGTTTCCGAACCTGTTGCTGAAAATGCCGTGGTGGTTCCTGCCATCAACTTTGTTACGGATTCCGTGCTCAGATGGTGCTCCGTTATCGGTGCCAATACGGGAGTGAACAATCCTTATAAAACCTTTAGAACATTCTACAAGGTAAGTGGCGAAACTGCACACGACACCACAAAGGTTGCCTACACTCAAATGAGTTATCGTAAAACGGGTGTCTCCGGTGTGAAACTTCATAACTCTGATGGGCAGGCATCTTTTATGTACCATCCAGAAGATTATACCGTTTGGGCTGCTCAAGATCCTACTCCTGGTTTGAATTTGGAAGGCAAAGTATGGTTGGCACTCTATGTGGCCGCTCCTAATGCAAACGTTAAACAAGTTTATAGCCATCCTGCAACGAACACGCCGTCTGGCGAAATTTCAAGCGTCGTTACTTTGGCTGATGATTTGGCTAATCGCGTTACAACAACTCAAGCTGTCAATTATTATCCTGTCGGTACTTGTGCTAACTATGCAAACAAGGATTATACCTTCTATACAAATGAAAGAGTTTACGAGAACAATTATCTCTATTGGTTCGATGAAAACGGTAAACTGCTTTCCGTACAGCATTTCAATGCAGCTGTAAAATCCGCTCCCCAATACACGGTTAATTTCAATTTCCACGGTGGCGGCGCTACCTGCAATGTTCCTTATAGCGATTCTTTTGCTGACACTACCTATATTTTCGGTCGTCCTATCGTTCGCCCGGATGACCCGTTCAAGTGCGGTCACCTCTTTATGGACTGGCGTCACGGTGTGGATTCCTTCACGGTTGACTCCTTCAAGAACATTCGTGCTGGCATTGCTGAGGGTACTGTCGCAACGACTAAAGTTGATTCATTCGGCATACGTAGTAATATGGTTATTGATGCTGCTTGGAAATACTTCGTCACCATTGCCAATCCAAACGATACTGCCGTTGTTGCTCATTACAGCCTTTGCGAAATCAACACCAGAGACTATGTGACTGAGCCTACAGAAGCAAAGAGACCGTACATCTATACTTTCCATAAAGACTATCTCGGAAAATACTATCGCGATTATATACCCGGTAAGAATGGCAACTGCGATGTGAAATTTGGTGACAGTGTCTATTTGGAAAGCCCCAAAATTTTACCTGTCGGACAGACTTCTCGAGTGACTTGGAGGGTTACTGATATGTGCAACACAACCTTTACGCTCATTCAAAATGTAAACGTGATGTTCCCGCCGTGCGGCACAGACAACTACGATCCAGCCGAATCAGCTTACGTTCCTGGAACCAATAATCACGGTTCTTTGGGCGGCGAGTATATTGCCAATATTGATAGTAAAGATTACCGTACGGTAAGAATCGGTTGTGACTGCTGGCTGAAGGAAAACCTCCAAAATGACCAATATGCAAATGGCCACAATATTGCTATTGCGAAGGCATATTTGGATGATGAGACCAAAGTTCCTGAATTCGGCCGTCTTTACACTTGGTACTCCGCTGTCAATGTTCCCGAAGGTGACGACACCACCCAGCCTACAACGGCTAACGAGACTATCACATTCAGTCAGACGACCCACACCTATTCTCGCGACTATGTACAAGGTATTTGTCCGAACGGCTGGCATATTCCTGCTATCGGTGAATATCGGAATTTGAAGGATGTGGTGAGTTCGGCTAATGCTGTCAAAGCCGTCAATAGCAACTACTGGTTGGGTTATCTGGATGCAACTGATGCTGATCATTTCACAGGGATTCCTGGTGGATATTATGACTATACAACCGACAGATATTTCAATATCCTCGGTAAGGCATATTTCTGGTCAACTGAAAATTATGGCGTGAAAGCATTGCCGTGCACCCTTCTTTATGGTTGTCCTGAAATCCTTTTCAGCGAGCAGAACAAATATTATGGCGTTAGCGTGCGTTGTGTCCGCAATATTAAAATATCCTACTAAGAGTAATATTTTTTCATTAGATATTATTATTAAGTTTTTTTTGTTTTTTGTATTTGTAATGGGGAGACGGTTTTTCCGTCTCTCCTTTATCGTGAAAATGAACATTATGGAAAAGTTTTATTTAAATAGTTTCATTCACTTGAGCAACTCGGCAAATGCTATAAAGGAACTTTCCGATTTGCAGAAACATTATCCAGCCTCTCCGTTGGTGAATATGTTTTTCTTGAAAACTGCTCCAAGTCGTGTTCAATCCCGTGTGCGCTCGCGTTTGCTCCTTACACTTTTGGATAGGCGAATGTATAATCAGCTCCCGTTGGAATTGATGCCTGTGGTAGAGACTTACGAAGACAGCAGGCGCCGTCCTATGCAGGAGGTCCGTAAGCCTGTAATTGACGACGGTCTCAAGCCTGTATTCTTAAAAAACAGCGGAGATAGCCACGAGGACCGTAATGAATTGATTAATCAGCTGATTGAAAAATTCTCGAAAGATGCGCCGAAAATTATCTATTCCCCAGAGATCCACGATGCGGAAGCCAATTACGGAGAAGAAAGCCTAGAAGAAGATCCGAACATCGTAAGTGAAACACTAGCAGATATTTACGCTCAACAAGGATGCTACGACAAGGCCATTCAAATGTATGAAATTTTAAAGTTGCATTTTCCAGAAAAAAGTTGTTATTTTGCAGCCCTAATTGAAAAACTGAAATCCAGTTCCATTCAATCCGATAATTAATATAGTATTAAATAATAAATTAAAAAAAACCGAAACAGATGTTTACACTTTGCGTTGTATTAATCATTGTAGCTAGTATCGTTTTAGCATTTGTCGTATTGATTCAGAATTCAAAGGGTGGCGGTCTGGCTTCCAACTTCGCATCTTCCAACCAGATTATGGGCGTTCGCAAAACTACGGACGTTTTGGAAAAAACCACTTGGGGCCTCGCCGCATTCATTATGGTCCTTTGCTTCGTTTGCGCCTTTATGGCCAAAAGTGAGGTGAATGCCAATAGAGTGAACAACCAAGCTCAAACCGAGCAGACTCAGAATGCAGATTCTCAATCTGAAACCCAAGAATAAGTTCTGATTCAGTTTAGATTTACAGACATACAATTCCTTTAGGCATTGTGTGTCTTTTGTTATGATATAAATATAGTAAGTAATATGAATATTAGACACGAAAACGTTCCTGGTCAAGTTCAGGAAGTAGTATTTGAAATCAACAAGGAAGATTATGCAGCAAACCTCGAAGCTGCTTTGAAAAAACAAAGACGTACCGCCCAAGTTCCCGGTTTCAGACCCGGCAACGCCCCAATGGGTATGATTAAGAAAATGTACGAAAAAACTTTGATGGTGAATGAAATCGACCAACTCGTCAATACAAATATGGACAAGTTCTTCAAGGATAAAGGCATCAAGGTTATCTTCGAACCCCTTCCAATTGAGGAAAAATCCAAAATCGATTTCGAAAACGCTGAAAACTTCGAGTTTGCATACGAATATGCGCTCGCTCCGGAAGTAAAAGTCGATTATACTACGCTCCCTACTGTTGTTGACTTCAAAATCATCCCGACAGATGAGGAACGCGCAAATTTCATCAACCAACTCCGCGAACGTCACGGCAACTACATTACTCCTGAATCTGTTGCCGAAAACGACAGCATTTCTGTTAAATATGGTGAGGACCAAGACGGCTTCTGCTTTGTTCGCGACTTTACCGATGAGGCTAAGAAGGAAATCCTCGGAAAGAAGGCTGATGAAAAATTCACACTCGCTTTGAGAAAGGCTTTCAGTACAGAACTCGCCCTTGCCCGTTTCCTCAAAAAGGACGAAAAAGACCTCGAAGCTGAAAATGACTATACGTATGAACTCAGCATTAAACATATCGGCCGTATCGAACCCGCCGAAATGAATGAGGAATTCTTCAAGAAAGCCTATCCAGACGGCTCTATCACCAATGAAGAACAACTCATAGCTGAAGCCAACAAGGTTATTTCCGAACAATACCAACAGGAACTCGACCGTCAATTTATGAATGACGCTATCGAAACGCTGCTTGACAATGTCAAAGTCGAACTTCCGGATGATTTCATCAAACGCTATATCCTCGCTGTCCAAAAAGATATGACCGCAGAAATGGTTGAGGAAAGGTTCAACGACTACAGACGTTCTTTCCAATGGCAGATTTTGGAAAATGCCGTCGTTGAAGGCGCTGATGTCCAAGTGAAAGCCGATGACGTGAAAGATTATTTCCGCCAGTTCTTCATTAAGAACTATTTCGGTAACTTCAATTTCGATGATGTCAAAGAACGTGTTGAAGAACTTGTCAATCAGGCTATGAACAACAGAGAAAATGTCAAGGCTGTTTATGATATGCTTTATGACAACAAGTTGGTGGCACTTCTCCGTTCAAAGATGAATGTGGAAATCAAAGAAGGCGACGTTAAGGCTTTCGTTGATTTCGTAGGCGCTCGTCAAGAACTTCCTAAGGAAGAAGCTAAAGAAGATGCTCAGGAAGAACCCAAAAAGACAACGAAACGCAAATGCGCTAAGAAGGAAACTGCTGCTGAAGAAACAGCAGAAGAACCTAAGGCTAAAAAGCCCAGAGCAAAGAAATCAACAACCAAAGAAGAATAAATATTATGATGATCAACGATGAATTCAGAAATTACGCGCTGAAACAACACGGTATCAGCAGCCTGAAGATGGACCGCTTTATGTCCATGACCCGCAATTACATAACCCCGTACATCATCGAAGAGCGCCCGATGAACATCACGCAGTTGGACGTGTTCTCCCGTTTGATGAAGGATAGAATCATCTTTCTGGGTGTCCCCATTGATGATGATGTCGCCAATATTATCCAAGCGCAGTTGCTTTTCTTGGAATCCCAAGATCCGGACCGCGACATCCAAATCTATTTGAACAGCCCGGGAGGTGTAGTCTATGCTGGTCTTGGCATTTACGATACGATGCAGTATCTGAAACCGGATGTTTCAACGATTTGCACGGGTATGGCAGCCTCTATGGCCGCTGTGCTTCTCTGTGCCGGCGCCAAGGGCAAACGCTTTGCCCTGCCGCACTCCCGCGTAATGATTCATCAACCGATGGGCGGTGCTCAAGGTCAGGCTTCCGATATCGAAATCGAAGCTCAGGAGATTCAGAAAATCAAAAAGGAACTCTATGAGATTATCGCTTACCATACCGGAAAACCATACGACCAGGTTTGGCAGGACTGTGACCGCGACCATTGGCTCATCGCTTCCGAAGCTAAAGAATACGGACTCATTGACCAAGTGCTCTCTAAAGAACGCAAATAATGGCGAAATCTAAACATACTGACAGAATCTGTAGTTTTTGCGGACGTCAGATTCCTGAAGACCAATTCCTTATAGCCGGCTTGTCCGGCTTAATTTGTGGAGATTGCGTCCGGGCAATTGATGACATTATGCATAATGTCGAACTCGAGAATCAGAAAAAGGCAGTTGCCGCCTTAAAAGTGAATCTCCTGAAACCGCACGAAATCAAGGCTCGCCTGGACGACTATATCATCGGCCAGGACGAAGCCAAAAAGGTTATCTCCGTCGCCGTCTATAATCACTACAAACGCATTATGCAGACTTCCGATGAGGAAGACAAGGATGTGGAAATTGAAAAATCCAACATCCTGATGATAGGACAAACCGGTACGGGTAAGACTTTGATTGCCCGCACCATTGCCAAATTGTTGGACGTCCCGTTCTGCATCGCGGATGCGACGGTTTTCACGGAGGCAGGCTATGTGGGGGAAGATGTTGAAAGCATCCTTTCCCGTCTGTTGCAGGCTGCCGATTACGATGTGGCCAAGGCCGAGCGCGGCATTGTCTTCATTGACGAAATTGACAAAATAGCCCGTAAGGGAGCGGATAATCCCTCCATCACGCGCGATGTTTCCGGTGAAGGCGTGCAACAGTCACTGCTCAAGTTGCTGGAAGGCTCTATCGTCAATGTCCCGCCCCAAGGCGGACGTAAACATCCCGAACAGGAGTTCATCCACGTCAACACGCAAAATATCCTTTTCATCGCCAGCGGCGCGTTCAATAATCTGGAAAGAATCGTCAGCGAACGTATGAACACGAATGCTATCGGCTATAATAAGAAGAATAAGGCTTTGGACAAATCCAATATGCTGCAGTATGTCTCTATGCAGGATATTAAACAATTCGGTCTGATTCCTGAACTCTGCGGCCGTTTCCCCGTGCTGACGTCGTTGAATCCCTTGGATGCCGACGCGCTGAAACAGATTCTTACCCGACCCAAAAATGCTTTAATCAAACAATACATCAAGCTCTTCAAAATGGACAAAATCGACTTGTCGTTTTCAGAAGGTGCCTTGGATTATATTGTAAATAAAGCCATTGAATTGAAGTTGGGCGCGCGCGGGCTTCGTTCCATCATTGAAAAGATTATGACAGACGCTATGTACGATTTCCCATCTTTGAATAAGAAATCCATTGAAGTGACCGAGGACTACGCCAAGGAACATTTCGAAAAGTCCATCTTCTCCTTCTTAGACAAGTAATGCGACAATGCGGCATTAATTATTCATTGTTCATTATTCATTGTCTCACTCGTATTTCAGCTTGTTTAGAAAGAAGGTGGGGCTTTTGCTTTTGCCGGTGTTTTTGAATCGATACCCCGATAGGATGTAGAAATCATCGTACCATTTCGAAAGTCCCGTTGTGGTGGTGGATTGCGTGTTTTTGCTTTCTGAAGGCAGTATGGGACTGGTCCTGATGGGATCGATGACGGTTTGTTCTTTATCGGTAAGCATTGTCACAATATCGTTTCCCTGCATATAGTAGAATAGAATGTTGTTGTTGGGATAGGCCACGCGCAGGTGGGTGACAAGGTTTGTGACGAGCATATTGAACGGGAACCGGTAATCCCAGATTTTATTCCCGAAAGCGTCGAACAGCATCAGTTCGGCGCTGACAAAGCGATAGCCGACGAAGATTGGCTCTGTGGTGGGCACCCCGTAGGAGTAGGTGGTGGAATAGCGGTATTCGGGGTAGAAACCTTCGGTCACGAGCGCGTAACGACCGTTGTCGGCATATATCTTTCCGACGAGGTAAAGCAATTCGTCAAAGTCGTTGTCGATACTTCTATGGCGTTTGGCTTCCATATCAATGAAATTGTAGGGGAATAGCTGCGGGATGGAAAAGGATCCTTTCCGAAAGAGTGTCGAATATATGCCTGTCGCGGTGTTCCCCAGCCCGCTTCTTCGCTGTTGATAGGTGCCGGTAAGCAGGTAGGTGTCGGTGTCTGTTTGGATGATTCTCGCGTTTTGGAATCTGTAATCGCCCGTGTCTGGGAAGTCGATGTAATGAATAAGCTCGCCTTCGAGGGATGTCTCACATAGCCAGATGACGTTGTCTTTGGTGTTGGCGGAAGTGTTGAGACACACCACTGCTTTCTGGCTGATGGTATCTAAAATGAAGTCTTCAACAGAGTAGGCGGGTGCGTCTTTGATAAAAAGGCCGTGCGCGAATTTGTCGCCGTGGGGTATGTAATAAATATTGGAATTGTCTTTCGTTGTGGGGGCGGTGAAAAAGAGGTTGCCGTCTTTGGCGGTAAGCCTGCCAATGTCAGTGAGCGGCAGCTGTTTAAGAGAAATAGTGTCGAAGAGGTGGCTCTCCAGATTATAGATGAGCATCATCCCTACATTCTCTTTTTTCTTCTTGGTTTTGCTTTGATAGAAAACATAAACTACGCCCTTGTCGTATGCGGTCTCGACGCATACATATTGGTTGCTGATGGGGATTCTTATGGAGTGTTGCAGATTGAGGTTCGTGTCGTAATGCTGGATGTTCGTAAATGCGGAATCGACTATCCAAGACGGGTAAACCATACAGATGCCGTTCTGGTGGCAGAGCACGCATTGGAGATCTGTTGTGTATTTGGATGCTGGGAATTCCAAATGTACGGGGCTGTCGGATTGCGCCCTGAGGGAACAAAGCAAAGAGGTGAAAATCAGCAACAGTCCGAAAATTCTGTTCATGTTCTGTATGGATATGGTGAAAAAAGACATCGTCTGCGGTCGTTGTTCACGATGCAGACGATGTCAAGTAACGAGTGTATGTTATTTTACGATATAGTCAACGTAAATGCCTGGGGTATGGATGTTCTCCATTGGGATTTCACCTACTTCAACGAGTTCTTTGGTTTCAGCGATGACGAGGTCAGCGGCTGTAGCCATCATAGGGTTGAAGTTGTGGGTGGTGCCTTTGTAGATACAGTTGCCCATTGTGTCGCAGATGCTGGCGCCGATGAGGGCCACGTCAGCGTGAAGCGGTTTTTCGAGCAGATATTCTTCGCCGTCAACGGTTACTTTCTGTTTGCCTTCTTCGATGATGGTGCCGAGGCCGGTTTTGGTGAGTACGCCGCCGAGGCCTGCGCCGCCGCAACGAATACGTTCTGCGAGGGTGCCCTGAGGACAGAATTCGATTTCGAGGGTCTTCTCGTTGAATTGCTGGATGGTGTCAGGGTTGGTGCCGATATGGGAAACGTAGAGCTTCTTAACCTGCTTGTTGGCAATCAACATACCGATGGCCTTGTTCTGATAGGCAGTGTCGTTACCGATGAGGGTGAGGTCTTTTACTCCCTTTTGGGCGATGGCTTCGATCAACTTTACGGCAGAACCGCAACCGAGGAACCCGCCATACATAATGGTCATACCGTCCTTAATGTGGGAAACGGCTTCTTCTATGGATATTAATTTGCTCATATTAATTGTTTTTAATGATAAAACTTATAAGAAGTTTCAAGTCCCGTATCCATAAGGGAAAGCGGAAACTTGAAACTGGAAACTCATTACCAAGCGAAGAGAGGTCTGTCGTGCATCATATCATTGACTTGAGCACGCACCTTGGCGATAACGTCTTCTGTAGGATTGCAGAGAACGGCATCGATCAAATCAACAACGCCTTTCATTTCATTCTCCTTCAAGCCACGAGTGGTGATGGCAGGAGTACCTACGCGGAGGCCGGAGGTTTTGAAAGCGCTGCGGCTATCGAACGGAACCATATTCTTGTTGATGGTGATGTCTGCAGCAACCAAAGCGTTTTCAGCTTCCTTACCTGTCATTTCAGGGAATTTTGTGCGGAGGTCAACGAGCATCAGGTGGTTGTCAGTACCATTGGAGATGACTTTATAACCTTTTTCCATAAATGCTTCGCACATAACCTTGGCGTTCTTCATTACTTGTTGGATGTATTGGTCGTAAGTGTCTGTCAATGCTTCGCCGAGAGCGACAGCCTTAGCAGCGATAACGTGCTCCAGCGGACCACCTTGTGTGCCGGGGAATACGGCGCTGTCGAGGAGGGCAGACATCTTCTTGATTTCGCCTTTTGGAGTGGTTTTGCCCCAAGGATTGTCAAAATCCTCACCCATAAGAATCATACCGCCACGTGGTCCGCGGAGGGTCTTGTGGGTCGTCGTGGTGACGATATGGCAATATTTGACGGCATTGTTCAGATAACCTTTGGCGATAAGGCCGGACGGGTGGCTGATGTCGCCCATCAGGATGGCACCTATTTTGTCGGCGATTTCACGCATACGTGCCCAATCCCAATCACGGCTGTAGGCAGAACCGCCGCCGATAATCAATTTAGGATGGAATTCCAAGGCCTTCTTTTCCATATCGTCATAGTCAACCATACCGGTTTCTTCTTTGACTTGATAACCGACAACCTTGTAGTTGATGCCGGAGAAGTTCACTGGGGAACCGTGGGAAAGGTGACCGCCGTGGTTGAGGTCCATACCCATAAAAGTGTCGCCTGCGTTGAGGCAAGCCAAGAAGACTGCCATATTGGCTTGGGCGCCGGAGTGCGGTTGGACGTTTGCCCAGCATGCACCGTAGAGCTCTTTAGCGCGTGCGATAGCGATGGTCTCGCTTTGGTCAACGATCTGGCAACCGCCATAATAACGTTTCCCAGGGTAACCTTCAGCGTATTTGTTGGTCATTACGGAGCCCATAGCTTCCATAACTTGAGGGCTCACAAAGTTTTCGGATGCAATCAATTCGATGCCGTTGGTTTGGCGTTGACGCTCCTGTTCGATAAGATTGAAAATCTGTTCGTCTCTTTTCATAATATAACTTATTGATTATGTGATAATTTGAATTTTCAAACAAAACGTGGCAAACATACATAATTAATTTTGATTTTTCAAAGAAAAAATGATAATGCGGTAATGTGATAATATGATAATGCGGTAATGTGGAAATGTGTGAGAATTGTAAATTGTACAATGTTCATTCCCTTTCCCCTTGCATTGATTTTTTTGTATTTTTGCCGCCCTGTTTTTTAACCCTAATAATTTATTCTAAAAACAATTTTTTATGGAAAACCAAGAACTTCTTCACCCGGAAAATGCTGAAATGCAGAACCAAGAGGTGAACTCCGGCGCTTCTGTTGAAGCCCAAAACATTACGTCTCAAGAACCTTCCGCACCTGCAGAGGAAACTGTGACTGTTGAACAAAACCAACCGGCTGCCGAAACCGCTCCTGAAGCAGTTGAAGCTCCAGTGGCTGAACCCGTTGTAGAAACGACTCCCAAATCTGCTGAGGAAATGATTTCCGAAATGGACCAACAGCAGACAACTGTTGAACAAGAAACGGAAGAAGATGTGGCTCCGACTGAAACTTTGGAACAGGTGGAAGCCGAATATGCCGGTATGGATCTTTCCCAATGTGTTTGCGAATTGGAACGCTTGGTCGAAGAACCGAACTTCAACATCATTAAACAAAGAGTGGGTGTGCTCCGCTCTAAAATCATTGAATTTTTCCGCGAAAGAAAACGCGCCGCACAACAGGCATACGCTGCTGCCAAAGCCGCTGCTGAAGCTGCAGCCGCAGAAAATCCAGACGCTCCTGTAGAAGAAGTGGAAGCTCCATCTCTCGAACCGGACGAATGGGAAGTGCGCTTCAATAAAGCTTTCCAACAATATAAAGATTCTAAAGCCAAATTCATTGAAGCTTTAGAAACTCAAAAACAAAAAAATCTAGAAACCAAGAACCAGATTATCGATGGCCTCAAAAACCTCATTGAAACGGAATCCAACCTTAAGGTTTTGAATGATAAATTCAAAGAATTCCAAGAACAATGGAAGGCTGTCGGCCCTGTACCGCAAAGCGAATCCACCAATCTTTGGCAGAACTACCATTTCTATGTTGAAAAATTCTTCGACATCCTCCGCCTCAACAAGGAAGCTCGTGAAATGGATTACAAAAAGAACCTCGAAAGCAAGCTCGAACTCTGCGAAAAGGCAGAATCCCTGCTTCTGATTGATTCCATCAACCAGTCATTCAAAGATTTGCAGAGCCTCCACGAACAATGGAAGGAAATCGGACCGGTTCCTGAAGATAAAAAAGAAGAAGTTTGGGAACGCTTCAAGGCTGCTTCTGACCAAATCAACCAAAGACGTAAAGAACATTACGACAAGCTCTTCGCAGAAGAACAAAACAATTACAATGCGAAAGTCGTTCTTTGCGAACAAGCTGAAGAACTTACCGCAAAAGCTACGGACAATATCAAACAATACAATGAAATCAGCGACAAACTGACGGAAATCCTCAATATGTGGAAGACCCTCGGACCTGCTCCCGCTAAATTGAATGATGAAATCTGGGCTCGCTTCAAAGGCACACTCGACAAATTCTTCACTGCTAAGAAAGAATACTTCCAGCAAATCAAAGATACCCAAATGCAGAACTACAACCAGAAACTCAATCTGGCTATCCAAGCTGAAGGTATCGCTGATCGTACAGACTGGAAACAGGCAACTGCCGACATCCTCAGCCTGCAAACCGAATGGAAGAACATCGGTGCTACACCGCGTAAGTATTCCGACCAAATTTGGAAACGCTTCCGTGCCGCTTGTGATAAATTCTTCGAGGCTAAATCCAACTATTTCAACAATATCCAAGATGTTGAAGCTGAAAACCTTCGTAAGAAAGAAGAACTTATCCAAAAAATCCTCGGCCACGAATTCGGTGAGGACAGAAACGCCAATATGGATGTGATGAAGGCTTACCAAAACGAATGGATTGGTATCGGTTTCGTTCCTAAAAAGGAAAAAGACAGAATCTATACCGAATATCGTGAAGCCCTCAACAAACGCTTCGCCGAACTCAAAATCAGTGCTGACGATATGAAGCACAATCGCTATCAGTCCAAACTCAACAACATTCTCAATAACCCGAATGCCGACCAACTGATTGACAAAGAGAAACGCTTCCTCGTCAACAAACTCGCTCAACTTAAAGAAGACATCGTTCTTTGGGAAAACAACTTAGGCTTCTTCGCCAATTCTAAGAATGCAGAAATTATCACGGCTGAGTTTAGAAAGAAGATCGATTCTGCTAAGGCTCAAGTCAAGGAATTGGAATACAAAGTTCGCATGATGAACAACCCCAAAGCCAAAGCTGATGAAGCTCCTGCTGCTGAAACACCGGCAGAAGAAGCTGCTCCTGAAGCAACTCCAGCAGAATAATCCTCCTATGAAAGTATTTCCTAAAATATTTTTGATACTCTTATTATCATTACCAGTTTTATCTGCGGTTGCCCAGTCGGCCGCAGATAAAATTTTAGGTACCTACTATGTGGCTGATGACCAATCTGCTGAGGCTGTTAAGGTTAAAATCACCAAGTCATCGGACGGTACCTATCAGGGCAGAATCGTATGGATGAAGTATCCTAATTTCAAGGACGGCAAACCTAAAACGGACATTATGAATCCGGACCCGTCCAAACGCAAAACACCTGCCGATAAAATACAGTTGCTCTATCATTTCAAGTACGATGCCAAAGAGAACAAGTGGGTCGGCGGTGAAATATATGATCCGGTTCACGGCAAGACCTACAAAAGCAAGATGTGGTTTGAATCAGCTACCGAGCTTCGTGTGCGTGGTTACGTGGGTGTTCCCGCCTTTGGACGTACGATGAAATGGAAGAAACAGTAAACTGACAACGTGTAACCCCAGCGGGGTTACATCGTTAACCCGTGGTGCAACCACGGGTATGACGCGCCTCGCGTACGGACGCGCCCCATGTATGGTGGATGCGCTGCGGGTACGCTGGATGCGCCTCGCGTATGCTGGATGCGCCGCGAGTACGGTGGAGGTGTCCCGTGTACGGTGGATGCGCCACGGGAAAAATAAACGGATATGGAAAAATTAGATATTAGAATCGACAAATGGTTGTGGAGTGTGCGTCTGTTCAAGACGCGCTCTATGGCCACGGATGCCTGCAATGCGGGTAAAGTGAAGCTGAACGGCACGAACGTGAAGCCGTCGCGTTCCGTGTGCACAGAGGAAATCTATGAGGTGCACATCGGCTCTTTGAATAAGACGGTCAAAGTGATCGGCGCACCTAAGAGTAGGGTGGGCGCCCCGTTAGTTCCGCAGTATATGGAGGACCTCACACCACAGGAAGAGTATGACCGAATGAAGACATTGCACACGTACGAATTCCGTCCGCACGGACTTGGCCGCCCTACCAAACGTGATCGCCGACAACTTGAATATATCAAACAGCAGTTCGCCGACGAGGAGGATTTTGAAGACTGATTAGCTTAACTCCAACATCCGCTGGATGGGCAGCAAAGCTTTTTGTCTCAGTTCTTCATCCATCAGCAATTCGGGTTTCTCGTTGAGAAGGGCCTGGTAGATGTTCTCGAGATTGTTCTTCTTCATATTGACGCAGTCGTGCTCGAGTGCGGCGTTATAGAGTGTATAGAATGTCTTGGTAGGATTCTGTTTTTGGAGTTCGTAGAGAATGCCGCTTTCGGTTACGACGATGAACTCCTGTTGGTCGCTTTCGCTGATGTGTTTGAGCATAGCGGCGGTGGAGCCCACGAAGTCAGCCTGTTCCAACAGCTCGCGGCGGCACTCCGGGTGCGCGACGGCGGGCACGCCCGGGTGGGCTGCTTTCAACGCCTTCAGCGCTTCCAACTCGTAATGGTCGTGAATACTGCAGGCACCGTCCCAAAGGAGCATTTCGCGACCCGTCATTCTGTTGATGTAGTCGCCCAGGTTGCGGTCGGGCGCGAAGATGATTTTCTCATCAACGGGCAGCATGTTCACCAACTTCAGTGCGTTGCCGGACGTGACGATAAGGTCGGAAAGAGCCTTTACGGCAGCCGAACAGTTGACGTAGGAAAGCACTTTGTAGTCGGGATGCTCCGCCTTGAATGCGGCCAATTTTTCGGCTTGGCAGCAGTCGGCCAAAACACAGCCGGCAGACATGTCCGGGACGAGCACTTTCTTAGTGGGATTAAGAATTTTTGCGGTCTCGGCCATGAAATGCACGCCTGCAAACAGGATGATGTCGGATTCGGTTTGGGCAGCCGTTCGCGCGAGCGCCAAGCTGTCACCCACGAAGTCCGCAATCTCCTGCACTTCGGGTAAAGTATAATAGTGCGCCAAAATGATGGCGTTCTTTTCCTTTTTCAAACGGAGGATTTCCGATTTAAGCATCTCTTTATCCATTTTGTTGGGTTATGAATTATGAGTTATGTTATGGAGTGAACCTGAAATTTACTTGAAGATGAATCGATGAAAGTCTAGTCCTAAAGCATAGACCATCAGCAGAATAAGTAGAATGAAGCCGATGGTGTTGGCGATGCCGAGGAACTTGTCGCTGGGCTTGCGTCTGGTAATCATCTCTATGAGGATGAAGAGGATATAGCCGCCGTCCAATGCCGGAATGGGGATGATGTTCATAAAGGCAAGGATGATGCCGAGCAGAGCGGTCATATTCCAGAAACGCTCCCAGTCCCAAACTTTCGGGAAGATGCTGCCAATGGTCAGGAAACTGCCCAACTGGGTGGAACCTTCTTTGGTAAAGACAATCTTGAATTGCTTGACATAGTCTCCTAACGTATGGACGCCCATCACGATGCCTTTGGGAATGGATTGGAAGAATCCGTATTCCTCCTTCACGCTTCCGAAAAAGTCGTAGGGGAGTTTGTAGGAGACACCGATATTGCCTGCGGAATCGAGGGTGACGGCGGTGTGGCAGAGGCTGTCGCCTCGGTAATAGGCCAATTCGATGGTCTTGTTTTTATTTTCTGTGAAGATTTTCTTGTAGTCGAAGAAGCAGAACACGGAGCTGTCCTGGTATTGGGCTTCTGTGGAATCCGTTGCCTGGGCGATAGGCATACGGATGCCGACGAGGCTGTCGCCGCGAAGTAGGCCGGCTTTCTCTGCGGGGTTGCCGGGCAGCACGCTGTCGATGACGAACGGGATGCGGTAGTTGCAGAATGCGACATTGGTGCCGGCGCCGACGATTTTGCGCGGCAAAGTCTTAGGTATGCGGATGACCTTTTGCGCGCCATCACGTTCGACGGTGACGGTCTTGACGTCTTCCAAAAGGATGTCGTTGGCGAAATCGTTCAATGTCTGAGGTTTGTAGTCGTTGATGAGCAAAACCTTGTCTCCGTTTTGGAATCCGACAGCTTGCATTTCTTTTGAAAATTCCAGACCGTATTTGGCGTTTTCCATTGGGATGTATTCGCGGCCGTATGTGAAACAGAGCGCAATGTAGATGATGATGGCGGATAGGAAGTTCACCAGTACGCCGCCGATGATGATGAAGAAACGTTGCCACGCGGGTTTCGCGCGGAATTCCCAATCGTGGATTTCATCGTCCAAATCGCTGGCTTTGGTGGTCTCGTCAACCATACCGTTGATGGCGCAGTAACCGCCGAGAGGCAGCCAGCCGAGGCCCCATTCCGTGCTCTCAGGATGGTCTTCCCACTCCTTGGGCGCTCTGCCGGAGAAGAAGCTGAAATGGTTTTTGCCATCAAATCTTTTGAAACGTATGATGGAAAAGCCCGGATTGAAGAACAAATAGAATTGGTCAACTCTTGTTTTAAATATTTTGGCAAAGGTGAAATGACCCAATTCGTGTGTGATAATCAGAAATGACAAGCTGGCTATCAAGCCTATAATCTGTGTAGTTACGCCCATAGTTCGTTTTGATTTTTAAAGGCGGCAAAGATACAAAAATAGTTTCCTCATTAAATTGTATTTTTGCGGTCTTAATTTTTATAAAAATGAAGAAAGTAAAGATTACAGCTATACGTAAAGCTTCTTATCCTGATCTGATGGAGAAGTATGAAAATCCGATAGAGCATACGTGTGATATTTGCGAAGGTCAGGTTTTCATTTCCGAAAACGGCCAGCGACCAGAAAACCTATGTGAAAGTGCGTGGGGCAGTATGAGGGAATTTGTGGAGGCCTTGGCCGAAGGCGGCGGCAATTTCTATGACGGCTGGATGAAAAATCCCTATTCTGCTATGATTTCCTGCAACGACGGTTTCCGCCCTGTCAGCTTTTTATTGGAAACCGAGAACTAATTGACAACAATATCTATTTTAGTGCATAATCAAACGAAATCAGAGGGACGAACCATAATCTCATTTTCGTTATGATTATGAAATTCCATTGCATAGGTTTTGAGATTGCTATAGATTCATATTCCTCCGTCAAACAACCAGACTTTCTGTTTGTTGTCCTTGCGTATTGCCACATTTAGCTCGCGTATCGACTGATCCTTCATCCTGATTCTACAGGGTACAAAGACTCCCACATACCGACCTGAGTGGAAAGCCTCTTTATGACCCATAAGTTGGCAACCTTCGTATTGTTTTTTCAATTCTTTGATATCATATTCCATTAAAACCACATTCAACACCGTAGTATCCCAATCATGCATGGCGGCAAAAGCCATTTCCACCGCTTTTTCAGCCGGTATGCCTACGAAGGACTTCACAACGGCATCTTTGACGTCAAAATCCGCATCCGCGACTTTCCACTCATAGCCGTCAGGTACTGTAAAAGTCGAGGCATCCAAGGTGACGTTATATTCTATATTCTTCATTTCGAAAACCGTAGTGGTCCTCCCATCAATTTTGGTGCTGATTTTCAAACGAAGCAGACACCCCGATTTCTTTTCGAAAACATATTCACGATAGGTGTCCATATCCTCCAAGCTGGTATTTTTGAGGTAGTCGTTTTCATAATCGCCGTGAGCGGGTGCTTCAAGTACAAAGGTTACCAGACCGTTTTTAGTAGATTTCTTGCATATCGCTTTAGGATTATATCGCAAATAGTCCGTTTCCAATTCCAACATCATAAACGGGTCTGTCAAAATAGCAAAATCCTCAATAACGCCTTCCCTGTTCGCAGCCCATTTATGGCCAAATTGTTTCTGGGGATTCCATAACCACGTGTTCTTGCCATCATACATAGCCACGCGTTCAGATTTTTCCAAACGCCAACAGCCGCTTGCCGGTTGCACGGAAAGTTTGTGATGCACAAAATTCTCTCCCACATCGATATACGCGAAATTCTCAGAGGGTGTCGTACGCGCATCAATGTCAGCCACAAAGGAGGATGCTTTTGTGAAATATTCGGATGCCTTGTGAAACTGACTTTCCATTGAATAAGCCTGTTTGATAAAAGATCTTGCCACAATGATTATGGCGAGCACTGCAGCGGCGGAAACTGCTGTCAGGATGATTTTCTTGAATTTGGACGTTTTTCTCGCAAATGTCGGTTCTGTCGATTTCGCTTCTTCCATAATTCTATTTTTTAGCGAATCGGATGGTTGGAAAGTTCCTTTCGGAAACAATTGTTCTTCTATTTTTGAATTATTATCTTTCATAGTGCTGGTTTTTAAGGTTTATTTGTTCTTTAATGTGTTGAATCGCATAGCGGTAACGTGACTTTGCCGTCGGAACGGGAATGTTCAAAATGGAGGCGATGTCCGAGAATCTGCACTTGTCGGAACATTTCAAACGAACCACTTCCTGCTGCTCAGGGGAAAGACCATCTAACAGCTTCCGTATGCGCAGATATTCGGCATGGATGTCCGCATCTTCTGACGCAATGTCCGGAATATGTTCGGCATTTTCCAACCCGACTATCTGTAAGGATTTCTTTCGGTAGAAGTCCAAACATTGGTTGTGCAACGATCGAAACAGATATTGCCGAAGATTTCGCACAGATTTTAAATTCTCTTCAGAACGAAAGAGTTTCAGAAAAACCTCCTGCACTAAATCCTCTGCATCTTCTCGCACCCCAACGCGCATATAGGCAAAACGGAACATATCGTTTTGTTCCTTACAAACGATATCCTCCAACTGCTGCAATCTCGTAGTATGATAAAATTTAGTCATATTTTTTCTTTTGAACTTAAACAATTTCAGATGCATCTATAAAAAAGACGAAACACAACTGAAAAAGATTTGGCAAAGAAAACGTTTTTTATAAAAATATCAATGATAAGAAGGAAACAATAGCATTGGTCCTCCCTAAGAGGAAAAAAAATCCCAATGCGGGGAGCATCGGGATTTTTACATATTGGCAATTACTGATAATTAGCGGTCCACCGTGAATTTCTGGCTGATAACGCCGTTTTCAGTGTTGATTCTAATCAGATATAACCATTGTTGAGGTTAGAATTATTATCTAGGCCGCAAACCCAGAAAGTGATCGTGCTGGCATTAACCAAGGGGAAGAGTTTTCTCATATTTGGGCGTTTGGGTTGATAAGTTTATTGATAATCTGTTAATTCCACTTTTTACATTTTCAATGAGATTTTATGCAAAAAAGCGCGCAAAAATAACATATTTTCATTGAAAAATGACAAGATCCATATTTTTTTTGCAGTTGGAAAAAAATGCAAAAAACGAAATGTTAGTGTTAATGATGAATAATATTATCTTCTAGGCAATGTTTGAAAATGGCTGCGGCCTACCGAGAATATGCCGTTCTCGGAGAGAACGCATCTCAATAACCCCACATTAGGACGAACGTAGTGAAGTCCGCAATGTGGGGTGAGACAAAGTGTGCCGGCTAAGTTTCTCGGAGAGAAGCCACATCAATACAAAAAGGAAACATCTATTCGAATCAAAGGGGGATAAATCCTCTTCATACGTTTCCATTTATTTAAATCATATAATGTGATGCGATGATGGGGCTGATGATGTTGTTGCACGTTCACTTGCTGGTTGTGCGTAGGCAGTTGAAACTTGAAACTTTGAGCGGGCGCGATAAATTGCGCCCCTACATCCTGAAACTACTTTCTATTCTTCACAAAGAACAACGTGACTACGGTGACCGTGATGAGGGCGCCGATGGTATAGCCGACAGGACGGGAAAGGATGAGTCCTAAGCCTTCTTTCTCAGCGACAAAGAGGAAACAGCCTGTGACCATTGTCATAAAGGTTGCGGGAATCATTGTGATGAGATACCACATCTTGGACTTGTTCTGTTTGAGATAGACGGAAATCGCCCATAAGGTGAAAGTTGCGAGCAATTGGTTCGCCCACGCGAAGTAACGCCATATCATATCGAATCCTTTGGCATCGGTGACGCTGTAAATGAGAATCAGTCCGGTTGCGACGAATACGGGAACGGCAATCAACAGACGATTTTTGATGGGCTTCTGGTCGTAGTGCATAAAGTCAGCGATAATCAGGCGTGCGGAACGCAATGCGGTGTCGCCAGACGTGATGGCCGCACTGATGACGCCCAAAATGGTTATAATGCTGATGGCCGGAATAAACCAGGTGTCTGCAATAATGCCGACCATGGCGGGTCCGCCTTTGCCGGCTGTGTCAACGGGACTGTCCGGCCCGAAGAAATAGGCGGCGGCTGCCGCCCAAATGAGCGCGACGATACCTTCGGCAATCATAGCTCCGTAAAAAATAGGACGGCCCTGTTTTTCATTGGTCATACATCGCGCCATCAATGGCGACTGTGTGGCGTGGGAACCGGAAATGGCACCACAGGCAATGGATATGAACATCATCGGGAAAATGGGATTGTGCGCCGCATCGGGATGGCGGTTCTCCAACCCGTTCCATATTTCGGGAATGTTGGGCTTGTATGCGATAAAGGCTATGACGATGGCGACGGCCATACCCAACATCAGAAATCCGAAAATAGGATATATTTTGCCAATGAGTTTGTCAATCGGAAGCAGGGTGGCAATGAGATAATAGGCCAAGATGATGACGACCCAGATGTAAATATTCCAATTAGGTGTGAAATGCGCGTGCAGCAGGGTGGCTGGCGTGTTGACGAAAACCACGCCCACGAGCACCATCACAAACACCATAAAGCCGCGCATAAACTGTTTGATGCCGTTGCCGAGATAACGTCCGTGAATTTCAGGCAGACTGCATCCTTTGTCTCTCAGAGACATCATACCGCCCAAATAGTCGTGGACGGCACCAGCAAAAATACTGCCGAAGACAATCCATAAAAACGAGGCTGTACCAAATTGGACACCCATAATGGCACCGCAAATCGGGCCTACGCCGGCAATGTTCAGGAACTGGATGAGGAAGATTCGCCACGGCTTCATCGGCACGTAATCAATGCCGTCCGCCATCGTCATTGCGGGTGTTTGGCGTTCTGAGTCTGCCCCGAATATCTTTTCAATAAATTTACCGTAAATAATATATCCGGCGATTAAAATAACTAGGGCTAATGTGAATGTTATCATAGCAGTGCGTTTTTAGTTTGTGGGATTGATGATGACGCGGTCGTCAAGCCGGCCGGTCACGGATTTCCCTGATTTGGTGATGTTTTTAATTTCTTCGATAAGAAAATCCCGGAATATGATGTTGGTAAGCCGGGTATTTTCAAAATGTATATCTTTGAGTATGTCATCGCCGCCATCAGCAATGAAGTTGATCGTGACGAGCATATACGTTTTTTCGTTGTCAAG
>JAZRYT010000112.1:0-3233 GCA_045600905.1 Bacteroidales bacterium | reverse complement strand
TGCCATACAAAAAATTTCTGTAATTTTGCCGTCGGATAACATAGCGATAGGTATTTGAGGTTTGACGCTGCAAATATACAAAAAATATCGTTATGTTATTCATTTTTAATAAATTATATTATATCGAACTCACGTTATTTTACCCGACTTTTTCTCAAATATTGTCTTTTTTTCGCAATTACTTTCGCGTGGCGAAAATAGCAGACGCTACTGACAACTTGTGTCAGTTAAATTTTTTTTTCTACTGACATAAGGTGTCAGTGACTCGGTTGTTAATTTGCATCGTTAATATTAAAAAATATGGATATGAAAAAAATAACTCTTTTGGCAGCCTTCTGCCTCTTCGCCATTTTCGCCTTCGCGCAAAATCCTGCCCTGAATGTCCCGAAATTCAAAGGCATCGAAATCACCGGAACGGTTGACCAGTTTGGCACCAAACTCGCCAGTCAAGGTTTCAAATTGCTTTCGAAAGAAGCTAATACCTATCTCTATACCGGCAGGTTCGCCGGACAGGACGACTGTCTTATCTACCTGCTTCCCGTTGAGAACACCAATAACATCGCCTCCGTGTCCGTGATGTTTGGTGTGAAAATTTCGGAGTACGGCTCTATTTACAGCTATGAAACCTGGGAAGAACTGATAGAGGATTACAATAACTTAAAAGACCTCCTTACCGAAAAATACGGCCAACCAACAGAACAAAACGAAGGCTTTGCGCAAGATGTTTATGTTCCTGATTCGTACTTCAAGCTACATGCTGTCAAGGAGGGCCAATGTGAGTACTATGCCGAGTGGGGAGATGAGGATGTGGACAAAATGGTGGTGAATTTGTCCATCCGTGGTGGTAAGAGTATGGGTAAGGCAATTGTTGTTGTCAAACTCCAATATGACAATGTAGACAAAAACAAAGACGCCCGAAAGGAAATTCTGGAGGACCTGTAGAATTGATAATTGATAAAGCAACCTTTCGGTTTTCCTTCAGCAAAGATTACCCAACTGAGCGGATGCGCATCTATGTGGCCGAAAAGGTGGGTCGCCAATATGTTTCCGCAGAAAATTTAGGTCATCTTTACGACAGACCACAAACTTGAAACTATTTGCCATTGGCATTTAGCTTTGGTGTGCCCCATCTGAGACCTGGATTGGACGCAATGAATTGCGTTCCTACAGGGAGTGCAATCTGCCCCGTGTGGTAAATATCGCGAAACCTCAACGCTTCGTGTCGCCGATGTCATCAAACTAAATCAGCTCAATTCTTAACAAAAAAGTGAGTTTATCGGCTCAAATTGAGTCGATAACAATAAAAAAATGACTATTTTTGCGCCGATTTTCAGAATATAGAGTTATGGATAGTTCAAGAGAAATTTTACAATATCTGCATTTCGCCCCATCTTCTTCACGAGAGGAAATTGCAGCCGGCATTTCATTTGAGGGCAGCGATGCTTCCTTGAAGCGACAGATTGCCGCCTTGGTGCAGTCTGGAGACATCATAGTCTTCGGCAAGGCTCGAGCCACCCGCTATTCCCTTTCGTCGCGGGCTCACCTACTCATGCCCTTGAATATTGATACCTATTTCAGTCAGGATATTGATGAACGTAAGGTGCAGACTTCATTCAATTTCGATCTCCTCCGCGAACAACTTCCTGCTGTGGATGTTTTTACGGCTGAGGAACGGACTTATCTTGCCGAACTGCAATCTGAGTTTCATCAGCACCTTGAAGAAATGACTCCAAACGAGTATCATAAGGAAATGGAACGTCTGGGTATCGACCTGAGTTGGAAATCTTCGCAAATCGAGGGCAATACGTATTCATTGCTTGAGACAGAACGCCTCCTGCGTGATAGCAAAACCGCTGACGGAAAAACAAAGGAGGAGGCGGTTATGTTGCTCAATCACAAGGATGCGCTGCGTTTTATTCTCGAAAATCCTGATTACTTGCAAGAACTAACCGTAAATCGTATTGAGGACATTCACCGCTTGCTGACTAAGGAATTGGCTGTGGATAAGGGAATTCGTCGCCGCCGTGTCGGTATTACGGGTACTAATTATCGTCCGTTGGACAATGAGTTTCAAATTCGTGAAGCATTGGTCGATATGTGCCAACTTGTCAATGCGAAAAAATGCGTGTTTGAAAAGGCTCTGCTTACAGTGGCGCTGCTTTCTTATATTCAGGCATTTGCTGATGGCAATAAACGTACCGCTCGTATTACCTGCAATGCCATTTTGATTGCAAATGGCTATTGCCCGCTTTCCTTTCGTAGTGTTGACCCTATAGATTACAAAAAAGCAATGCTGATTTTTTATGAGCAGAATAATCTGCATGCTTTCAAACAGATTTTCATCCAACAGTATGAATTTGCGGTCAAGGAGTATTTTTAAGCCCTTGCCTGAAACCTTGTCGCGGACGCAATGAATTGCGCCCCTACGGGTTCCGTTACCCTTGTGGCTCCCTTTATGGATCTTGAAACCAGTCTTGATGCAGCAAGCGAAAGCAAAGGCATTACTCGTTTGGCTTTGCTGAGCTGCAAGAAAAATATGAACGAAGTGAATAAACCTGAAACTTGAAACCTGAAACTATTTCATTCCTCTCAGCACATCTAATTTTGCGCAGTGGTTGCGGTAGGCAATGCGGGCGTCGGTGAGCTGGTCGAGGGCCTGGCGGTGGAGGGTTTGCGCCTCCAACAGTTCGGACACGGGGATGAGGCCGGCCTCGAAGTTGACTCGTGCGGTGGCGAGGTTGGCGGACGCGTCGCGCACGGTGCTCTCCGCTAATGCGATTTGCGCGTAGGCCTCCTGCACGTTGTTGACGGCCTGCTGCACTTCCAAGGCCATCTTGCCCGTGAGATCGGCGCGCGTGTTCTCGGCCTGCTGGATGCGGATGTTCTGCTCCTTGATTTTATGCGATGTCTCCCACCAGCTGGTCAGGGGAACTTGCACGGTGGCGAAGGCGATTCCGTTGGCACTGTAGCGGTCGAGCACCATACTGCCGTACGCGGCACCCGCGCCCACCGCCACTTGCGGCAGGGCTTCTCCCACCATCATCTTTTTCTTGAGTTGCTCGGCGCGCACGCTCATATCCAACAGCGCACTCTCCTTGCGCTGCGCCACCGCTGTGCCGATGTCTGTCGCAAGGTCGGCTTCCACGACGACCATGGTGTCGCTAAGCGTGAGGTCAGGAGAGTAGGGGATGCCTGTAAGCTGGCAGAGTGCCATCGTGGCCAAGGCAATGCCG
>JAZRYT010000111.1:0-23270 GCA_045600905.1 Bacteroidales bacterium | reverse complement strand
TTCCCAAAATACTATAACAAAACGGGCGGCTTCCGAGCCGTCCGTTTTTTATGTCCTTGCACACTCTCTCCCCTCAGTCCAAATCCACATCTCCCTCTAGGCGCACAACCGTCCATTTTCCATCTAGTTTCTCCATATAGGCGTATCCAGCATAGTTTTGATACAGACAGGAAAATCGAATATAGGCACGGTTCCTATCGAAATCAAAGGTGATAGAACTCACATCCGGTTCAGTCTTATATTTATATTTATTATGTTTCCAATATGATAATTTGTAAATGCCCAAATGCCGTTTCAGGAAATTGGCACGCCGCGACTGTTCCACCTCATCATCCTGCGGCAAAAACTCATCCAATATTTCCTCATATTCATCCGTCAGATAGAGACATTTGGAATGCGATATCGGGGCAAAAAAGACCATATTGGAATCCCACATCACGGAATTTTTATAATAATAATTTCCCAACCAATTATCGGGTGGGCGATGCTCAACAAACTCACTTTCATTACCGTATTCGGGTATTGGCATCGTATCCACTATTCCCAACCAACTTAGTTTGGGACAAACCACAAAATACTGGGAATCATTATAACACCTGCGATAACCTTTCCGATTTTCCAGTTCAACCGGATTGTAAAACGCATAAAACACTTTGTAAGCCTCCGCAACGTACTCATCGGACATCGTGGTGTCAGGTTTATATGCTTTCGACCACGTTTCCAAAAACACTTGCAGCAGGGTGTCCGACCTTGTAAGATAGGCCGTCTTCAAAACATCGCGTTGGAATCGGAGTTCAAAATCCCCGTGCAGATAGTCATAGTAATACTGCAAAATGGCATTCGACTGCAGGGTTGGAGCCGTAAGTTTGTAAAATGACAAATATTGCGACAAACGGGAGCCTTCCCAAAGGCCCCAGTGATTGCGGATCCAAAGGCCGACACTCATATCATATTGTTCCACATCCCGACGGTTCTGCAATGACTGGATTCCTCTGATTTGTTTGTCTGTCAACAAACTATCAAGTTGTCTGAAGCAATCCATAAAATCTTTCGGAATATAATATCCGTTGATGGTTTCGGCAGACAGACGTGTTCGCAAATCAAGTTGGTAATCGAGCTGTTCCTTCAATTCCTTGCGCTTGGGATGTTTGGTAATCTGTCCTATCACCCCCTGGCAAGAGGAAAAGGACAGCACAACAAGCACCAGCATTTTCGGCCACCACATCGGATATCGTAGGGCTGTATGGCGAGATTCACAATGGTACAAGCGTTTTAACACCTTCATTCTCAGGAAAATTATGGAGGCGCAAAGATAGAAATTTTCCAATTTGAAGACGGAGGTTTACGAATCTCTTCTTTTCTCGCCTTTGGCAGCTTCGCTGACATTGATCACATAATCGCCAAGTTTCTCATACTGAGCATATAATCCGCTATAGGCGATTCCAATTGCATAATCGTAGGTGTTGTTCTTCAATGCCTCCAGGTGTTGTGCGCGCAGCTGGTCACGATACCGGTTGATGGCATCCTCCGTTTCGTAGGCCTTGGCCAAATCCGTATGCTCATATTCGCCACGCAGATTGGCATCCATCACATCCAATGCCTGCTGCACCAATTGCGTCATTTGATCGAGATTATCATTCAGATCCTGCGAAAAATGCACGGCATCCTCACGTTTGTTCTTGCGAGTGACGGCTATCTGATAAATAGCATCTCCTATGCTCTCCAAATTATCCACGATGCGCAACATCGCACTAATCCGTTGAGAACCTTCCGTGGAAATATCTCCCGCTGAAACATGCGTAAGATATTGCGCGATTTCAGACTCCATACGGTCCGTTATTTCCTCATACTTTTCAATTCTTTCCACAGCCTCTTTGAACTCTTCCTCCTTCTGCGCAGTACGCAATAAGGGCAGGAAACTATACATACGGAGCACTCGCGTCGAAAACTGTTCGATTTCCAGTTTTGCCGATTGGATATTCAATTCCGTGGTTTTCATCCAATTGCCTGGAATATATTGCAAGCGGAATTCATCTTCCTGTTCCGATTCCTTCGTGGGCACCATCCAATTGACAATCTTGATGATTTGCGGAATAAACCACGCCAAAACCATCGTATTCACCACGTTGAAAAATGTGTGGAAAATAGACAATGCCAGCGGTATGGCTTCTGGGGAATAGTTGTCCGCTCCCACCGCCGCGTATGGATCGGCCTGCATCGTGTTGGATGTCAGCATTGCTATTAGATTCAGCACCGGGCGGAAGACGATAAAAGTAAATATCACGCCGACAACATTAAACACCAGATGCGCACGGGCGGCCTTTTTACCGGCCGTATTGGCCACTATTGCCGCCAAGTTCGCCGTGATTGTCGTACCGATGTTCTGTCCCATAACCAAAGCCACGGCCATTTCAAAGCCAATCCAGCCCTTATAGCACATCACCAGCGTGATAGCCATCATAGCGGAAGACGACTGCATCAGGCACGTGGCTATCGCGCCGATGAGCACGAATAGCAGTACGGACCAGAATCCATATTGCGAAAGATTGGCTATAGGTTCCAAAAAGCCGGGATTTTCTTCCAGATTCGGCATAGCAGACTGCAACAGGTTCATGCCAATCAGCAGCAAAGCCAGTCCCATAGCAAAACTGCCTGTATCTTGAAGTTTGTCCTTTTTAGAAAACATCAAGGCCAAAGAGATAACGCCCAAAAGCATCGGCAGACTGAAGGCGGATGTGGTCTCGCCCAAGCCTAACAGAGTGATAATCCATGCCGTAATCGTTGTACCGATATTGGCACCCATAATAACGGCCACCGCGCCTGCCAACGAAAGGAGGCCGGCGTTGACAAAGCTGACCACCATCACCGTCGTTGCAGAAGAGGACTGCACCGCTAAGGTGACGCCAGTCCCGGTAAGAATGCCGCGCAACGGATTATTGGTAATTTTGCCTAAAATAGAGCGCATCCCATTCCCGGCAATCTGCTGCAGGGAATCGCTCATCAATTTCATGGCAAACAGAAAAACAGCAAGCGCTCCTATAAAGTTGATAATGACAAACAAAACATTCATTTCTCGTAAAATTTTCGGCTGCAAAATTAGCATTGTTTTAGGCTGTTAAAACATCGACTTCATCATTTAACCAATTTGTAACAGCATTATGCTTTTTAACAGAAATAAAACACAGGTTTCTCGAATGGCGTTGAATTATATTGTATTTTTGCCGCCTTATTCTCTCCTCTTATGTATGAAATTCTGATTGTAGAAGACGACCTCGACGTTCGCGAAATTCTGGCTTTCAACATTGAAAATGCAGGATATGCAACTATTGCCGCATCTTCAGCAGAAGAAGGCCTCGAAAAACTCAGTTCGAAAACATCACTTATCCTGTTGGACGTCATGCTGCCCGGCATTTCAGGTTATCAGTTTGCTCAAAAAATCCGTAAAGAGCTGAACAACAACACGCCCATCATTTTCCTAACTGCCAAATCAGAAGAAAACGACCTATTGATGGGATTCAGTGCCGGCGGTGACGACTATATCTCCAAACCATTCTCCATCAATGTGATATTGGCACGCATCAAAGCCGTATTAAAGAGATATGAGGCTACCGTCCCAACACAAGACAAGGTTTACCAATACAACGACTTGGTTGTCGATTCCGTTCAGAAAACAGTATTGCTTCATGGGAAAAATGTAGAATTGTCGCGTAAGGAGTTTAACATCCTCACACTGCTCTGCGCCAACCCGGGAACCTATTTTTCCCGCACCTCCATCATTGCCGAATTGTGGAAAGACGCGCCCTACGTACTGGACAGAACGGTGGATGTGCATATTGCAAGGATCAGAATGAAGTTAGGAGATTACAGAGATTTCATAAAAAACAAAATTGGCTTCGGCTACTATATTGAGAAGGTATAATGTCATACAAGAAAAAACTCATCATCATTTTTGCAGTCGTATTCGGTTTCTGCTCTGCCACAATGATTGCCATAGAGTACCAAGCCGAGAACCATTACAAGCGTTCCCTGCTGCAATCCAATCTTGAAGTCTATGCCGACATAATTGCCAAGCAGGATTCTGTGTCCCAGATGATTCTCTTTCTTCCAAAGAAATTGCGCATCACCATTTTGGATAACACAGGTTGCGTTTATTACGACACCTACAGTGCCGCTTCTACAATGGAGAACCACTTCTCCAGACCCGAAATACAATCCTGTATAAAAAAGGGGGACGGTTACTGCATTCGGTATTCCGAAACGGCCGGACAGAAATACCTCTATTACGCTAAAAAATATGCTTCGCAGAAACGCATCATACGCGTGGCCCTCCCTTTTGAAGTTAGTCTAAAAGACTATTTCCGTCCCGATTGGTTCCTCTGGTTGGAAATCGCCCTGTTTTTCTGTTCTATTTTTTTATTATTCATATTACTATCCAACAGATACAGTAGGAAAATCGCCTTAAAGGAGGAAGAAAACCAACGGACATTAAAACATCAAATGACCTCCAATATAGCCCATGAACTACGAACACCGGTAAGCAGCATCCGCGGCTATTTGGAAACCTTGGTGAACAATCCGCAGATAAGCAGCGAAAAACGAGAACTGTTTTTGGAACGTTCCTACCTGCAAACCATACGATTGTCGGACCTCATTCGCGATATCTCGTTAATCACCAAAATAGAAGAGTCTCCAGAACTTTTCCCTATTGAAACCATCGACATGAAAATCGTGGTAGAGGAAATACTTGACGAGTTCAAAGATGCGCTTACGCAACATCGCATACAAATAGAAAACGAAATCACACAAGTCACAACACTACAGGGCAATTATCCTCTTCTGTATGCCCTCATACGCAATCTAGTGGAAAATTCCATCAAATACAGCGGAACGGACACCTCCATACATATTGCCTGCACCAAGAAAAAAAATCATTGGCAATTCTCCTACTATGACACCGGCTTGGGCACGCGAGAAGAAGATCTGCCGCACATTTTCGAAAGATTTTATCGCTCATCGCACCTGACTTCCACATCCAATGACGGTTCGGGGCTAGGACTTTCCATCGTTCGTAATGCGGTCAATTTCCACCACGGCGAAATCTCTGCCCAAAATCGCAAAGAGGGAGGATTGCAGTTCGTATTTACTCTTACAGACGCACAATATCAGCAGGACAAACACCTCAACGCGTAATCCCCCACCTCTCAACTGCACATTCCTTTCACCATTCACCATTAACCATTAACCATTCCTCATTCACCATATCACATTTTTTTTACCTTTGCCGCCCTTTTTCTAAACCACTAATTAGATGAATTTAGCACTTACCATCGGCATTGATATTGGCTCCACAACAGTGAAAATCGTCGTTCTGGATGCTGAGCACAAACTACTCTACTCTGACTACAGACGTCACAATATGAACATTCGGGAAACGGTGAAAGAGGCAGTCTCGCCCGTCTTCCAACAGTTCCCAAATGCTGTTGTACGCGCCGCCGTCACAGGTTCCGTAGGAATGGGTTATGCGGAATGTTGGCATCTGCCATTTGTTCAGGAGGTGATTGCCGCCGCCACAATGGTAAAGACGCAGTTTCCTGAAACTAAAACATTCATAGACATTGGTGGCGAAGACAGCAAGATGATATTTTTCGAGGAGGGTCGCGTTCCCGACATCCGTATGAACGGCAACTGTGCGGGCGGCACGGGCGCCTTTATCGACCAGACCGCCGGCCTGCTCAATGTCACGACCGCGGAGCTGAACGAGTTGGCCGCAAACGCCAAGACCATCTACCCTATCGCCTCCCGCTGCGGCGTGTTTTCCAAAACAGACATCCAAAATCTCCTGGCCCGCAACGTCAGCAAAGAAGATGTCGCACTTTCCGTATTCCACGCGGTGTCCCTGCAAGTCATCGGCACCCTGTCGCGCGGCTTGGACGTGACTGCCCCCGTCTTCTTCTGCGGCGGTCCGTTTGCCTTCCTTCCCATCTTAAAGAAAACCTTCCTTGACAATCTGCACCTAACCGAGGCCGACTGTGTAAACGTTCCTGACGCACGCGTCGTCCCCGCATACGGCACCGCCCTGATGGCCGAAAGCACCTCTACCGACACTCTCTCCATAGAGAATTTCTTCCAAACCATCACGCAGACCAGCATCGACAATGAGGACGCATTGCTCAACAACCGCCTCGCCCCGCTGTTCCCAAATTCGGAAGCCTTTACGCAGTGGAAACAGCAAAAGCAGAACTTCTTTGTTCCACGAACCACTTTTGAAAAGACTACCAGCACCGATGTGTTCATAGGCGTCGATTCCGGTTCCACCACAACGAAACTCGTCGTTTTAGATGCTACTGGAAAATTGCTATACACAGACTACAGTTCCAACAACGGCAACAGTTTCAATGCCTTCACGATGGCTTTAGAGCGTTTCAAGAAGGCGTGCGACGAGCACCATTTCCAGCCGCGCATCGTCAACAGCGCCGTTACCGGCTATGGCGAGAACCTGCTCAAGGCCGGCTTCGGACTGCACCACGGCGTGGTGGAGACTATGGCCCACTATCTCGGCGCACGCAAAGTTTCGCCCGACGTGTCCTTCATCTTAGATATCGGCGGACAGGATATGAAGGCTATTTTTGTGGAAAACCAGGCTATCCGCCGTTTGGAAATCAACGAGGCCTGCTCCTCCGGCTGCGGTTCCTTTATTGAAACGTTTGCCAAAATGTTGGGGTACAAGGTCGCCGACTTCGCTCAAATTGCCTGCGAGGCCAAACACCCTTACGACCTCGGCACGCGCTGCACCGTCTTTATGAACTCCAAAGTCAAACAGGCTATGCGCGAGGGCACCACCCCGGAAGACATCTCCGCGGGATTCGCCTATTCCGTCATCAAAAACTGCCTGTTCAAGGTCCTCAAGCTCAAAAACACGCAAGAATTGGGCGACCACCTCGTCGTACAAGGCGGCACGTTCAAGAACCTGGCCGTCGTGCGCGCCCTCGAACTGCTCACCGGCAAAGAAGTCCGCTTTTCCGACATCCCGGAACTGATGGGAGCCTACGGCTGCGCCCTCTTCGCAATGGAACAACCCGTCAGCCAGCCGCTCACCCTGGACGACCTCCTCTCCATCCAGCAATTCCAAACGGAACAGCAAACGTGTCCGGGCTGCCCGAACCACTGTTCCGTCATCCAATACAAATTCTCCAACGGCAACTGCTACTACTCCGGAAACAACTGCGAGAAGATATTCGCCAATGCCTCCGAAGGTCTGAAGAAAGGCAGGAACCAACACCACGAGAGACTCAAATTGCTCTACAACCGCCCCATCATACACGTTCAGGAGGCCAAATTGAAAATCGGCATTCCGCGTTCATTGGGAATGTTCGAGCTGTATCCATTCTGGCACGCCTTATTCAAAGAGTGCGGATTCACGACCATCATTTCCGGGCCATCCACCAACCAGCAATACGAGCAGGGGGTGCACACGGTGATGTCTGAAAACATCTGTTTCCCTGCCAAGTTGATGCACGGTCACGTTTTTGACTTGGCCAAACGCGGCGTTGACCGCATTTTCTACCCATTCATCGTGATGGAGCAGAAAGCCGACAGCAAAGTGCGCAACAGCTACAACTGTCCGATTGTGGCGGGCTATTCCGACGTGATGAAGAACGCCATTGACACGCAGGAGCGCTTCAACGTTCCTTTTGATGCGCCGGTGTTCTCCTTCAACAACGAAGAATTTCTTCGCGCCAGCTGTTCAGAATATCTGAAGAGCCTCGGGGTGGATAAAATCACCACGGCACGCGCCATAGAGGCAGCCCTCAAGGCACAGCAGGAGTTCCTGTTCGAGCAGCACCGCCGCGCGCGGGAAATTCTGCGCGAGGCACGCAAGAACAACCGTATGGTCGTAGTGCTCGCGGGACGTCCCTACCATTCCGACCCCCTCATCCAACACAAGATTTCCGACGTGCTCGCCGATATGGGCATTGACGTGGTCACCGAATTTGTGGCCGACGAGACAGACACGGCGGTTTACGACGAGCTCGTTGCCGTGACGCAGTGGACATACCCCAACCGCGTGTTCAAAGCCGCGCACTTTGTGGCTAACAGCCCCGACAACGTCCACTTTATGATGATAACCTCTTTCGGCTGCGGTCCTGACGCCTTCATCATCGATGAAACCCACGACATTCTCGACCGCAAAGGCAAGAGTTTCACGCTTCTCAAAGTCGATGACGTCAACAACATCGGCTCCCTGCGCTTGCGCGTCCGTTCAATGGTCGAGAGCCTGCAATTCAGCCATAAGGTTCACGTTGACAAGCCGTTTGTCACAACGCCCGTCTTCACGGAGGCCGACAAACGAAGGACGATTATCGGGCCCTATTTTGCCGGAGGATATTCCGAATTTGTGCCCACCCTTTTCAAGATGGCCGGATACAACTTGGTCACCTTGCCGTTAGGCGACAAGCAATGCGTGGAATTGGGACTCCAGTATGCCAACAACGAGGTCTGCTATCCTGCCACCATCGTGGTTGGCAGCATCCTAAAAGCTTTGTGCAGTGGCGAATACGACAGAGACGACGTGGCCGTCATCATCACGCAGACGGGCGGACAATGTCGAGCCACCAACTACATTATGCTCATCAAAAAGGCGCTGGTAGCCGCCGGTTTTGAAGACATACCCGTGCTGGCATTGGCCTTGGGCGACACGCTTGCCAACGAGCAACCCGGCTTCCACTTCGATGCCAAGGAGCTAGCCTTGCCTACCCTCAACACGCTGCTGTACGCCGACAGCCTGTCACGCATTTACTACGCCTCCCGGCCGCGCGAAAAGCAACCGGGCATCGCCAAAGCCCTGCATCAGAAATATATCGAACGCAGCTTCCCTCTTATTGAAAAGCACGACTACAAAGGACTTAAAAAGCTGCTGAAGGAAGCCGCTCACGAGTTTACGGCAAACATCTACGGACACAAAAAACTTCCGCAAATAGGCGTTGTAGGCGAAATCTTCATCAAATACAACTCCTTCGGGCACCTGAACGTATTAGATTGGCTTGCGGATCAAGGTGTGGAAGTCATCGCGCCCTCCATCTACAACTTCTTTATGAACAGTTTCGTCAACAAGCACATCAACAAGAAGTTGCACATCAAGCCCGTGAAATATCCGCTGTTTGCCACAGACGCAGTGTATAAAATCATCTACAGATATGCCCAATCTTATGACGCTGTCTGCAAGGAATTTCCATACTATCGTCCGTATGCCGACATGTTCCACGACGCGGAGTTGGCGGCACGCATCATCAATATGGCGGCCAACTTCGGCGAAGGCTGGCTCATACCGGCCGAAATGTCCGCGCTGGCCGAAAGCGGCGTGAAGAACATCATCAGCCTACAACCGTTCGCGTGCATCTCCAACCACGTCATTTCCAAAGGCATAGAAAAGAAAATTCGGAAATTCTATCCCGACCTCAATATGCTGTTCATAGACTTTGACGGCGGCACCAGCGAGGCCAACGTCTTCAACAGACTGCACTTTATGATAGAAAACGGAAAATAGATAAAAAAAAAGTCCGACTTTGCAGCCGGACTTTTTCTTTTCACTATTAATAGTTTTGGGCGTTAATTTCGAAATAGGATTGCGGATGGTTGCACGTCGGGCAAACATCGGGCACCTTAGTGCCGACCACGATGTGACCGCAATTGCGGCATTCCCAAACTTTAACTTCGCTCTTAGCAAACACTTGAGCGGTTTCGACATTGTGCAACAAAGCGCGATAGCGTTCTTCGTGGCGTTTTTCAATAGCAGCAACCAAACGGAATTTGGCAGCCAATTCGGGGAAACCTTCTTTTTCTGCTGTTTGAGCAAAACCTTCATACATATCGGTCCACTCGTAGTTCTCGCCAGCAGCGGCGGCAGCCAAATTCTCCGCAGTGCTGCCAATGCCGTTCAATTCCTTGAACCACATTTTGGCGTGTTCCTTTTCATTGTCAGCAGTTTTCAGGAAAAGATCAGCGATTTGTTCAAAGCCCTCCTTCTTCGCTTTGGAAGCGAAATAGGTATATTTGTTGCGTGCCTGTGATTCACCGGCAAAAGCAGCCTCCAAATTCTTTTCGGTCTGCGTGCCTGCATACGGGTTGGATTTAGCAGCAGCTTCTTCAACCAATGTCAAGTCATTGGCACCGGCACCACAAGTAGGACATACCAATTCGGTGCCATCGGCAACTTCAAATGTTTTGCCACACAAATTGCATTTGTACTTTTTCATAATTCTAATTTTAATGAATAAATATGTTATTAATCAGTTTGTTCGTTCTTACATTTTGGACAAAGACCCTTATGATAAATCTGCGTTTCGCCAATCAGAAAATCCGCCAATTCGGGATTTTTCGCGACAGAAGACAGAAGATTCATAGCTTGTTGGGATAGAGGAACATCAAAAAGCGAGCCGCATTTACGGCAAAGGAAATGCGCGTGCGGTGTGACCTCTCCATCCAAACGGACATTTTTATCATCAATATTCAGGACCTGTATCGCACCTTTTTCCTCCAAAAGTTTCAATGTATTGTAAATCGTTGTTTTGGAAAGTGTTGGCATCATTTTGTGCAACTCGGAAAACACCGTATCCACCGTTGGGTGAATACGATGTTCCAGCAAAAAGCGCATAACTGCGACACGTTGTGGTGAGGGACGAATGCCTTTTTCAAGAAGATAGTCTTTAGTATCAATCATTTTTGTAATGATTACATTTTTATAACGGTTGCAAAAATATAAAAATTATCAATTAGTTCATCACCGCATTTTCACATTTCCACATTATCGCATTTTTTCTATCTTTGCCGCCGTTTTTAAAATTTGTACTATGGACATTGATAACATAAACAAAATCTTCAATAAATTCAACAATGCAACGGTGTTAGTAATTGGCGATGTGATGATTGACTGCTACATTACGGGCAAGGTGACGCGCATCAGTCCGGAAGCTCCCGTGCCTATTGTAAACGCGCAAAGTCGCAACTATCGTCTGGGTGGTGCGGCAAATGTGGCGCTCAATCTCAAATCACTCGGTGCAACCCCCATTCTCTGCTCCGTCATCGGCAGTGACAACAAAGCCAAAGTTTTCTACGATTTGATGGAAGACTGCGACTTGGACTCCGTCGGTTTAGTTCCTATGTACGGTCGCAGAACCACTATCAAATACCGTATCATCGGAAATAACGCGCAAATCGTCCGCGTGGATGACGAACGAGACGAACAGCTCAAAGAACGTGAGAAGAGACAGTTCCTCACCACTGTGGAGCAACTCATCGAGCATCATCACATTGACGCGGTCATTTTCGAAGACTACGACAAAGGTTTGTTTTCCAAGGATTTAATTGAAGAGATTATCGGTTTTGCTCATAGGAAGGACATCTTCGTGGCCGTTGACCCCAAAAAGCGCAACTTCAACCACTATTCCAACGTCAACTTGTTCAAACCCAACCTCAAAGAGTTAGCTGCCGGTTTGAACATCGAAGAAAACATCGAACTCAAATTGGACGAAATCCACGAGTTGGTCAAGAAATTTGCCGCTGAAAAGAACATTGACAAGATGATGATTACAATGTCCGCAAAAGGCATTGCTTTTTACGACGGCAAGACCGACCAATTCTATCATCAAGAAGCCTTCAAGCGTAGAGTCAGCGACGTGTCCGGTGCCGGCGACACCGTGATTTCCGTTGCCACCCTGTACTTGCTCAACGAGGAATCTATTGAGGACACCTGCCTCGCCGCCAACTTGGCCGGAGGCCTGGTTTGCGAGTACGTCGGCGTAGTTCCTGTCAACAGCGCACAACTCAAGAGCGAAATCGTGAAAAAAAGCACTGCTTCCGTTGAATAATAAAACGGAAGTTCTTCCGTTTTCAAATCCGTTTGAAAATAAGCAGTATGAAATATCTGAAACATTTGGGGCTAATGCTCATTTTAGCTATGGTATGTTCCAACGCATTTGCCCAATCTAAAGCATTTGGAGTCCCCAACCTATTGAAATACGACAAAAAACTCTTCCACTTTGGATTTTTGATTGGCTACAACCAATCCAACTTCCTAATCAATTCCCATGCGATGAGCAATGACCACGACACGCTGAACATCATCAACACGCGCGGCTACAGCGGTTTCAACCTCGGAATCATCACTGACCTGCGCATGGGCAAATACTTTGACTTGCGCTTCATTCCGACACTCTCGTTCATTGACAGAAGCGTCATCTATAACGACAACCATTCGTTGGAATACCATCAGAACACCAATCCCAACAACAACGTGGCGGGTGCCGTCTATATGGACCTGCCGCTGATGGTGAAACTAAAGTCATCCCGTATGCTCAACAACATCCGCGCCTACGTGCTGGCTGGTGCCCAATATAGTCTGGACTTGACTTCTATCTCCAAGAAGACCAGCAACATTCAGGGCTACGTACTCCGTCTCTATCCTGGCGACTTTATGGGCCTCGCCGGTGTGGGTTTCGATTTCTACTGCACCTATTTCAAATTCTCCACAGAATTGCGTATGGGATTTGGCTTGAGAAATCTTCTGGTTCCCAACGAGGACATTCACGCGACAACTATTAATTCTTTGAAATCAAAGATGTTACAAATATCATTTACATTTGAATAATTATGGCAAACAACGAAGAACGCTTTAAACAGATTATCGCCCACGCTAAAGAATACGGTTTTATTTTCCCTTCCAGCGAAATTTACGACGGACTGGCTGCCGTATATGACTATGGTCAAAATGGTGTGGAGTTAAAGAACAATATCAAACAATACTGGTGGAAATCTATGGTTCAATACCACGAGAACATTGTGGGTTTGGACAGTTGCATCTTTATGCACCCCACCATTTGGAAGGCTTCCGGCCACGTAGATGCTTTCAACGATCCTCTTATCGACAACAAGGATTCCAAGAAACGTTACCGTGCCGACGTCCTCATCGAAGACCACATCCAGAAAATCGAGGACAAAATCAACAAGGAAGTTGAAAAGGCCAAAAAGCGTTTTGATAATTTCGATGAGAAGATGTTCCGTGAGACCAACGGACGTGTGCTTCAATATCAAAAGCAGATTGACGACATCACCGAGCGTTTTTCCACGCTGATGAACGCCAACGACCTGGTCGGTCTGAAAGCTTTGATTGAAGAACTCGGCATTGTATGTCCGATTTCCGGCACACGCAACTGGACGGATGTCCGCCAATTCAACCTGATGTTTGCCACAAAACTCGGTTCCGTGGCCGAAGGTGCAGACACCATCTACCTGCGTCCGGAAACAGCACAAGGTATTTTCGTCAACTTCCTCAACATCTACAAGACGGGCCGTATGAAGTTGCCGTTCGGCATCGCCCAAATCGGCAAGGCCTTCCGTAACGAAATCGTCGCACGCCAGTTCATCTTCCGCATGCGCGAATTTGAACAGATGGAAATGCAATTCTTCGTCAAACCCGGTGAAGAGCTCAAATGGTTCGACTATTGGAAACAGACCCGTCTGCAATGGCACACCGACTTGGGCATTGATCCTGAGAACTACCGTTTCCACGACCACGAGAAATTGGCTCACTATGCCAATGCCGCAACCGACATCGAGTTCAAATTCCCGTTCGGTTTCAAGGAGTTGGAAGGCATCCACTCCCGTACCAATTTCGACCTCTCCCAACACGAGAAATTCTCCGGCAAAAAGCTCCGTTACTTCGATCCCGAAGAAAATGAGAACTACGTGCCTTACGTCATCGAGACATCCATCGGCGTGGACCGTATGTTCCTGGCTGTTTTCAGCAACGCCTATCAGGAAGAAACCTTGGAAGACGGTTCCACCCGCGTGGTGCTAAGACTGC
Source organism: Bacteroidales bacterium (assembly GCA_045600905.1). Classification (GTDB taxonomy): domain Bacteria; phylum Bacteroidota; class Bacteroidia; order Bacteroidales; family WCHB1-69; genus F23-D06. The sequence continues at coordinate 9,412 of JAZRYT010000111.1, read as the reverse complement.
CCGCCAAGTTGGCGCCGTACAAGGTGGCCATTCTCCCGCTGGTCAAGAAAGACGGACTTCCGGAAATCGGACAAGAAATCTTCAACACCTTGAAGAAAGAATTTATGGTCCAATATGAAGATAAGGATGCCATCGGCCGCCGCTATCGTCGTCAAGATGCCATCGGCACACCGTTCTGCATCACCATCGACAACCAAACGAAAGAGGACAACACCGTCACCGTCCGCGAACGCGACACGATGGCACAATATCGTCTTCCTATCGACTCACTCGTTGACGAAATATCCAAAAAATTACGTTAACGTACTGAATACGCAATATTTACAAGTAGAGACGCGATAATATCAGTAGAGACGCGATAATATCGCGTCTCTACAATACATTAATAAAACAATAAACTTTATGAGGAAATTATCCCTATTCATCGTGGCAGTCCTGCTGATTTGCACGACATCCGCACAAAATATGAAGGCCTTCATCAGTCACAAAGCTTACTGCACCAACAAAATGCAGCCCTATATCGAATTCACGTTCATCGTGGGCGGCAACTCCGTGCAATACGCCCTAAACGACAACGGCAAATACCAAGCTGCCGTGGAAGTGCGTGTAGATGTGGAAAAAGGCGACACCATCGTCCAAACCTTGCACTACATCCTCGCCTCCGACCAGTTCACAGACTCTGTGCGCATCGACAAGCCAGATTTTGCAGACATCCAAAACTTAGCTGTCCCGAATGGTGATTACTACCTCAACTTCTATATGAAGGACCGGAATTCGGATTCCGCGGAATTGAAATACATTGACCGTATAGTCTTGAATTTTCCAGAAGACAAAATCTCTTCTTCACGCATCTCTCTTTACGAGGATATGTCCGCTCCTATTTCTCCCGGAATGTACATCAAATACGGCTACTATATGCCACCGCTCTATTACAACTTCGTACCTGAGAAGCAGTATATTCTCCCATTTGCTTTGGAAGTTTACAACACCAAGCACGTTCTCGGCGAGAACAAAGACCTCAAAGCCAAATGCTTCATAGAGAATGCAGAAAACAAATTAGTGGCTCTACCCAACAGCATTATCACAAAAAAACTCAAAACTGACGATGTCGTACTTGTCATCGACCAGCTCAACGTATTCAATCTGCCTTCCGGCAATTACAATATGGTTGTAGAACTTTATGACAGTCAGGACAGTCTGCTGATGGTCAACAAACTATTCTTCCAAAAAAGCAATCCTTCCATCAAATTCGACATTGCCCGTTACGATGATGTAGTCATTGACAACTCCTTTGTATCGAATATGACAGACCGCAAAGTACTGGAGAGCTACGTACAATCCCTCTACCCTATCAGCACCAATATTGAGAAAGAGTTTTTTGAAACACGTATGAAACTTATCTCTACGGAACAGCTCCAACGATTTTTCTACTCTTTCTGGTTGGCTAGAAATGCGAACAATCCAGGCGCAGAATGGGAAAAATACAACAAGATGGTGTCATACGTTCAAGAACGATTTGGCAGCAAACTCGTCAAGGGGTATAAGACAGACCGCGGACGTGTCTATCTGCAATACGGCCAACCCAACGACATCAAGGAAATTCCTTCAGACCCCGTCACCGTCCCGTACGAGATTTGGCACTACTACTATTTGGATGACCAGTCCAACGTGAAATTCGTGTTTTACGATCCGTCTTTGGTCGGCAACGATTACGAGTTGCTGCACTCCAACAAATATGGCGAGCCGCACGACACCAACTGGAAAATGCGTCTGGTTAAAAATCTCCAACCTCAAACCGACATTTATGATCCAGAACCCGACAACTACTTTGGCGGCGACATCAATGGTAATTGGAAATACAATGATTAAGGGGCGGTTAGAATTATTAAGCTATTTAATTATTAAGTTATTAAGCTATTAATTATTGGGGAGTGTGGTGGCCAACAGAATTTCCGCAATTCTCAATTATCAATTCAAAATTATCACTTGAAACGAATTTTTGACATATTGACTTCAGCCATCGTCCTTTTGGTCTTGCTGCCGGTGTGGTTGGTTATCGCTCTGCTCATCGCGATAGAGTCGCCGGGCGGTGTGTTTTACAAGCAAGTGCGTGTAGGCAAAGACAATCGGGATTTCCATCTCTACAAATTCCGCACAATGCGTGTCGGCTCGGACAAGAAAGGATTATTGACCGTCGGCGAGCGAGACAACAGAATTACACGTATCGGCTATTTTTTACGTAAGTACAAAATTGACGAATTTCCTCAGCTGCTCAACATCATCAAAGGGGATATGAGCATTGTGGGACCGCGTCCGGAAGTGCGCAAATATGTGGATATGTACACGCCAGAACAGATGAAGGTCCTCAGCGTGCGCCCCGGTCTTACGGATTATGCCTCCATAAAATATGTTAATGAGAACGAAGTGTTGGCAGCCTCCGACAATCCCGAACAGACCTATATTGACGAAGTAATGCCCGCCAAATTGGAACTCAACCTACAATACATCGCCAACCAATCTTTACTGGAGGACATCCGCCTGATATTCAAAACCTTTATGGCGATTTTCAATCACTAAAGATTTCTTCTTACTGCAAACCAACTCATTATGAAGAAAAAAATCCTACTACTGCTCATAGCAACAGTTGCCTTTTCCTTTGTTGCAACGGCCCAAACTGAATCTGCGGATACCACAAAGCCCAAAGAGAAACACCGTTGGATAAAGAAGGAATACATTCCGAAATTCACGGCCACCGTGTTGGGACGTTATGAGTACAATCCGAATTTGAACGCCCACCACTTCGAATTGCGACACACCCGTATCGGTGTCAGCGGTAACGTTCATCCGATGTTTTCCTATATGGCCCTTGTCGATTTGACCTACGGCGGTGCCTTTTCACCCGTAGCCATCTTCGCTCAATTCAAGCCCGTGAAGGGACTTTCCCTACTCATCGGCTATGACAAGATGCCGTTCAGTTCCGAAAACCTCTTGTCTCCCTACAGATACTATTTCTCTGACAAATCCTTCTTGACGCAGAAAATCACCGCGTGGTCGGATGTGGGCGCGGTACTCGCCTACAAATGGGACAAAGTCGTGCCTTTCGAGCTGAAAGTCGGCGTGTTCAACGGGACAGGTTTCAGCAAACAGATGCAGTTCCAAGAGCACTTGAACTATGTGGCACGCGGCACATTCGAGCTTTTTAAGGATTTTAAACTCACGTTAAACTATGCCGGAGTGAAACCGGAAGCGATGCGAATGCACAATTTCGACTTTGAGTTGGCATACGACATTGCCAACCTGCATTTGGAGACAGAATATATCTATAAGATTTACGAAGACAAAGCTTTTAAACCGACGCACGCCTTCTACGGATTTCTTTATTACCAATTTATGTTGGGGAAAAAATATTTGGACAACATCGCGATTTCCGCTCGTTATGATGCCATCGCCAACAACTGCAACGGCCAGCTCAATGAGAACGGCGGCTATACCGTCGATCCACTCCGTCAGCGCCTTACTGCCGGATTAACCTTCATCTTCGTGGAGAAGCCAATGCGCGCAGGCATTCGCATCAATTACGAGAAAAACTTCGTCCACAAAGACGTGGAATGCAACGAAGACAGATTGATACTCGAATTCATCACTCACATATAATTTATTTGAAATTAGGGGAATGTGAAAACTTGAAGATTACAGGAATGGTTTCTTTAACCTTAAACTTTAAACCTTAAACTTAAAACTTGAAACCAACATCTACCGACTCCATATTAAAGCAAATACGACTGATAAAGTTGGAACAGGAATACGATCGGAAATCGTTGGAGGCTTCGTTCCAGTCATCGCTACAACATAGCTACAACAACAGCAACTGTTGGTTTCCCATCCGCGTGGGAAACAGTTTCTACAACGCGCTCAACCAGTTGGTAGTGGAAACCGACTACATCGGGGGTTACGCGCTGAGTCAGGATTGCGAATTTGAGCCGGGCAAAACCGTGACTTTCTTCTATCGCATTTCCGAGCAATCCAACAACATTAAGACGGTGCCCTCCGTTTGCGTCATCCAGCGGATGCAGAACAAGTCTCTGCAGGTGTCAGTCCCCGATCCGTCCTTTCCCACCCTGCTCAAAGATTTGTCAGAGCGTTATGAATTGGGCGTGCGTATCGGATTTGACGAGACGACTTACCAGGTGATGTTGGAATCTTTGGAGAAAGTCAAAGATTTGGAAAGCGAGAAGATGGTTCATTTGCGCGAGACACTCATCGGTGCTGAGGAGCCTCAGTTTCGAGAACTTCCCACGGTGCCGTTCGAGCATTTGAACGAAAGTCAGAGCCGTGCCGTTCAGAAGATTTTGAAAGCGCGTGAAGTTGCCGTCGTCCACGGTCCGCCGGGAACGGGGAAGACTACCACTCTGGTGGAGGCTATCGAGGAGACCACGCGACGTGAGCCGCAGGTGTTGGTTTGCGCGCCCAGCAACGCCGCCATCGACTGGATAAGCGAGCAGCTCATCCGCCGGGGCGTGCGCCTTGTCCGTATCGGCAACCCCTTGCGCATCAACCGTCCGCTCACCGAGCACACATACGAGCACTGTTACGCCGCGCACCCCGACTACCCGGAGTTATGGAGCATACGCAAACTGATTCGCGACATCCACAGCGGACAGCCATATTCGCGACAGCGCAACAACCATCTGCAGCAGCTCTACCGCCGTCGCGAGGAACTCGAGCTCAAAATACACGAGGAGGTATTGCAAAGCGCCGAAGTCATCGCCTGCACCCTCATCGGCAGCGCCAACTACGTCCTTGAGCATCGCCACTTCGGGACCCTTTTCATTGACGAAGCCACGCAAGCTATGGAGGCCGCCTGTTGGACCGCCATTTTGAAAGCCGACCGTGTCATCTTCGCCGGCGACCACCAGCAGCTTCCGCCCACCATCAAGTCACCCGAAGCTGCACGCAACGGCCTTGCCGACACGCTTATGCAGAAGGTCGTCCTCAACAAGCCATCGACTGTCACCCTGCTCGACACACAATATCGGATGAACCGGCAGATAATGAGTTTCTCATCGCAGTGGTTTTATGGAGGCCAATTGAAAGCCGCCCCGGAAGTCGCCAACCGAACCCTCGCGCCGTGGGATTGTCCGCTTGTATGGATAGATACGGCCGGCAGCCATTTTTCGGAGCGTAGCAATGCCTCAATGAGCCGCCTCAACCAATCGGAGGCCAAGCTGCTCATCGGCATTCTCAAGGACTACGTACGCCAGATGGCCATTGAAAGCCAGCTGCTCACGAACACCACCTTCGGCATCATCTCCCCCTACAAGGCACAGATTTCGCTACTGCGTCATTTAGTGAACAAGAGCCACACACTCGCACCCATCCGCCACCACATCGCCGTTAACACGGTGGATGGATTTCAAGGACAGGAGCGCGACATCATCCTCATCAGTATGGTACGCGACAATGACCAGGGCAGTATCGGATTCCTCAAGGACCTCCGCCGTATGAACGTCGCCATCACGCGGGCGCGCCTCAAACTCATCGTCGTGGGCAACAGCGCGACTCTCACTCAAACCGATTTCTATTCAGAACTCTTACAGTATTTTTACGAAAACGGCATCGTCACGACACCCAAAAAATAAAGATACTTTCTGACATATTATTCACCCCCCACATTTCAAAGATTATGACCTACAACCATAAAGACATCGACATCTACACACTGCGCAACAAGAACGGGATGACCGTCCAAATCACCAACTTCGGTGGGCGGATCGTCTCCATCCTCGTACCGGACAAAGACGGGCAATTGCAGGACGTGGTGCTCGGTTTCGACCAATTACCCGACTACTTTCCTGAGAACCACCATTCCGACTTCGGGGCCATCATCGGGCGCTACGCCAATCGTCTGAAGAACGGACAAATCACAGTGGACGGGCAAGTCATCCAGCTGCCACGCAACAACGGTCCGCACTGCCTTCACGGCGGTCCAACGGGCTGGCAATACCAAGTCTTTGATGTGTTGTCCGCCAACGAAAGCCACTTGGAACTGGCGCTGACCAGTCCTGACGGAGACAACGAGTTTCCAGGCACGGTGAATGCCCACATAACCTACACGCTTTCCGAAAACAACGAGTTGGAAATCCACTATGAGGCCACGACCGACAAAACCACGGTTATCAATTTGACGAACCACTCCTATTTCAACCTCAACGGTGATGGATGCAGCACCATCCTGAATCATCTGCTGACTATAAACGCTGACCTTTACACACCCATTGACGCCACTTACATCCCGTCAGGAGAGATTCTGCCGGTAGCAGGCACACCTATGGATTTCAGGAAGTCCAAAGCTGTAGGTGCGGATATTTCGGCCGATTATGAGCAGTTGCGCAATGGCAACGGCTACGACCACAACTGGGTGCTCAACACCAAGGGCGACAGCACGCAGGCTTGCGCCCGACTGGAGAGTCCCGCCACGGGTATTGTGTTAGAAGTCTTCACTACGGAGCCGGGCATTCAGATTTATACGGGCAATTTCTTAGATGGCAGCGTAAAAGGCAAAAACGGCGTTCTCTATCCACAGCGCAGCGCCATCTGTTTGGAAACCCAGAAATTTCCCGACTCCCCAAACAATCATTGGCCGGAATCCAATGCCTATCTCAAATCTGGAGAGCAGTATAGCAGCCATACGAAGTTCAAGTTTGAAGTCTCCACTCCATCTTCCAAACATCCACATTCCCTTTGAAGAAAACTCTCACTCAGTTTTTATGGAGGTTTCCGAAAGCGAATTGACAGGACTTTATGAGAGTAACAAATTCGCCTGATAATTTCTATTGGTCATTGTTTAGGTAAACCGTATCATGTACCACTTTCACGACCGTTTTAATGATGGTGTCACGAATAATGACCGGTTCTGGATTTTTTTGCGATTGGATAGTGTTGTCTGCTCGAGTCGTCACAGACGATGTTGTGGCCACCATTCTTTTCACTGCTGTTGGTGTCGCATCACTTTGGGATTCCGAATCGTCATTGGCATCAAGTGTATCAGACGAAACTGTTACGGGCATCGGAGTTTCAAGCGTTGAACTACTAGGATGAGCGGCATCATTGTGGGATTTCACGACAAAATAGGCAGTCGCGCCAACCATCAAGACAGCGGGGAGTCCGACCGCCGCCAACCACTTGAGTGCCGGGAAGCGCAGCCATATAGAAGGAGTGGCTGCGGCTTTCCAAGAGCCTTTCACAGAAGATGGCGGTGTGGATGGTTCGACCGAATAGTCTTTCAGCGTTCTTCTGCAGGCATTATCCACAGCGTGTCCTTTTTTGAATATGGAAAATAGAAACATCATAATCCAGATTTTTTTGTGTTTTGCTTTCTTCACCAGTACGTCTTGAAGCATTTTCCGGGCCTGCGCGAGGCGGAGTTTGGAGGTACGCTCGGCTATTGAGAGCATTTCGGCAATCTTCTTGTGCGACTGGTCTTCAAAGACGAAGAGATTGAAAACCGCGCGTTGCTGCTCGGGCAGCGCTTTGATGGCCGCAATGATTTCCTCTTGGGCGAAATCCGCCTGCTCAATCAGGGAGAGTTCCTCCTTTTCAACAACTTTGTCCACTTCGGGAAGCACCTCGTTCACATCCACAAAGCGATGCGATTTGCGCAGATGGCCAAGCGCGGTGTTTACCGCAATGCGGAACATCCATCCGTCGAAACTGCCTAAGCCCTTGAACGTATCAGCCTTTTCGATGGCAGACAAGAACGCCTCGTGCGCCAAATCCTCCGCAAGTTGGGGGTCTGACACATAACGATTGCAGATACCTGTCATTCTGCCGATATTCTGCTCGTACTTCCTTGCCCAAAAGTCCTGTTTCTTTAACATACTTTCTTATATGATGCACTAATTTTTGAAAGGGCAAAGATAAATTAAATATTGTTATTTTTGCCGCCTTAAAAAAACAACGATTATGATTAAAGAAACACCTGTTTTGCTGCTCACAGGTTACCTCGGCAGCGGCAAAACCACCCTAGTAAACAGAATTCTCTCCAACCGACGCGGCATACGCTTTGCCGTTATTGTCAATGACTTAGGAGAAGTCAATATTGATGCCGACCTTATCCAGAAAGGCGGCATAGTTGATCAAAAGGACGACAGCCTGGTGGCCCTCCAAAACGGATGCATCTGCTGCACATTGAAAATGAATTTGGTGGAACAGCTCCACGACATCACCTCTCAAAACCGCTTCGACTACATCGTCATTGAAGCCAGCGGGATTTGCGAACCGGAACCGATTGCCCAGACCATCTGCAATATGCCCCGAATGGCCTACGATTTTGAAAAGGACGGCCTTCCGAAATTGGACTGCATCGTCACCGTGGTCGATGCCCTTCGTATGCAAAGCGAATTTGCCTGCGGCGACAATCTAATGAAGAAAAATTTAGAAGAAGACGACATCGAGAATCTCATCATCCAACAGTTGGAATTCTGCAACATCGTGCTGGTGAACAAGGCCTCCGAAGTATCGGCAAAGGAACTCGGACGTGTCAAAGAGATTGTACGCGCCATTCAGACCAAAGCGCAAATCATCGAATGCGACTACGGCGATGTGAATTTCGACCAAATCCTACACACCAATATGTTCGATTACGAGCAAGTTGCCACGTCCGCCGCTTGGATTCAGGGCGTGGAGAAATACCACGACGACGAGGAAGAGGAACATTCTGAGCACCACGATGAGCACGAGCACCATCACCACCACGAGGAGGAGCACGAAGGGCATCATCACGATCACCACCATCACGAACATCACCACGACCACAATGAAGAAGAGGGCGAGGCCGAAGAATACGGCATCAGCACGTTTGTATATTATCGTCGCCGTCCCTTCAACCTTCGCAAATTTGACGACTATGTTTCCAAACTTCCCAAGAACATCATCCGTGCCAAAGGAGTATGTTACTTCCGCACAGAGTACGACACCTGCTACCTGTTCGAGCAGGCCGGCAAGCAGTTGCTGCTGAGAGACGTGGGCTTATGGTTTGCCACAATGCCTGCCAACGAGTTGGCGGATATGATGGAACAAGAACCCGGCCTTCGACGCGATTGGGACGAGCAATATGGCGACCGTATGCAGAAGATTGTCTTTATCGGACAGAAGATGGATAAGGCAGCCATCACAGCGGCACTCGACGCTTGTTTAGTTGATTAGTCCTTACAACCAAAGTATATATAAGTCAAAAATTAATATGATGAAAAAGATAATATTTGTTTTCGTTTTACCTAAAATCCGCAGAAAGAAAATTTGCTGATTTAAAAAGTTATAGTTACATTCATCGCCCGTGAGTGAGGTCGTCTCCTCAGGCGTGAGAGGCTCTGCGGTGGCTTTTTTGAGATGTCGAGATACAACTTCCCCCACC
>JAZRYT010000110.1:0-5946 GCA_045600905.1 Bacteroidales bacterium | reverse complement strand
TTTTTCAAATGCGCTTCTACAAACTCAACGGTATCAGGACTAACCATATTTTCCACATAGAGCGGAAGCAGGTCTCTGATGATGTTACATTCATTTTTCATTTCTTCCGACCTCCGATTTTTCTTGAATCATTTTTCGGGCTCGGTGATAGGTGACGCAAGCCCAATTCTCCGTTTTCCCGAATATCTGCGCAATTTGCTTAAAGCTCATTTCTGCAAATACCCTCCACATAAAAACTTCCTTGTATGGCTCCGGCAGATCATGCAGTATTTTTCGTATCTGCATGGATTCTTCTTGTTGAATAAGGTTGTCCTCTATGGATTTACCCTGCTCAGGGGTATTCAAAAGATCAGCACTTTCAATGCTGTCTGTTCGCCCGGCGCTTTTCAGATAGGAATAATAAGTGTTTTTTGCGATTTGGCACAGCCATACCCGAAGATCGCAGTCACCGCGAAAGCTACTGAGGGAGCGCATCGCTTTGAAAAAGGTTTCGCTTGTGATTTCTTCGGCTATATGTTCGTCATTGGAAAGGCGTCGGATATATAAAAACACATCGCTGAAATATGTGCGATATATCTTCTCAAACTCCGTCACGCTGTCACCTCCTTCACTTATAAGACTTCGAAGATGAAGAAATCTTACAAAAATTTTCAAAAATTTTTATGTTTTAATTTTGATTTAGAGTAACACATCCATAACATACACTTACTGACGCGCACTTTCGTTTATGGGGTTTAGAACTTTTTTAATCGTTACGGCATTCCTGAACACTTTTCCTCTATTATAAATTACGAAAGAAGAGACAGTTTTGGGACAACCGTTTGAAATTCATATTTGGCAAGTTGATTGTCACAGCAAAATGTGATATATTTATCCTGTCGAGAGATGAATATATCACACGGAAAAGGTGGTTTTATGGCTGCATTTACATGTAAATTAAAAAAGTACCGTCTGCTGAAAGAACTGACACAAGAGCAGTTAGCGCAGGCGGTAGGCGTTCGCAGAGAGACGATTATGCGCTTGGAAAAAGGACAGTATAATCCGTCTTTGAAATTAGCGATAGATATTTCGCGGGTGGTTGAAGCCCCGATAGAGGAGCTATTCATCTTTGAAATAACAGAACTTTCAGATAAGCACTGAACGGAGGGACTGTATGCTGATTTTCTTATCCATGATTGAAACGGATTCGGATAAAGCGAAATTCGAGATCATATATACCGAATACAAAAATCTTATGTTCTATGTAGCGAGTAAGATTTTAGGAGATTCAAGAGATTCCGAGGACGTCGTACATGACGCCTTTTTGAAGGTTGCAGAAATAATTGAAAAAATTGATGTGGCGAAGTGTCCCAAAACGAGGAACTTGGTCGTAACAATAGTTGAGAGGAAAGCAATAGACCTCTATCGGGCAAGAAAACGGAAAAGCACTGTTTCCTTTGATGATGAGATGCTGAATGTTCCGGACGCTGCTGATCTCACGCTGTTTACCGATCAGTCGCCATTTGCAAGGGCAATCGCATTTCTTCCGACAAGATACAGGGAACTGTTGCTTTTGAAGTATGACAGCGGATTTTCCGAAAAGGAAATTGCCGGCCTCCTCTCCATGACAGAGGCAAACGTACATAAGACGATCCAGAGAGCAAAAGCGAAGTTGGGCAAAATTCTTGAGGAACAGGAGGCAGAAAAATGATTATTTCAGATGAAATGTTATATTCGCAGGCTGGGAAAGCAAGGGATATGTGGCTCTCTACGCTGCCGCAGGAAGAGGAAGTCCCTGAGCATGAGTTTTCGGCTCATTTCAAAAAGGACATGAAAAGGCTTTTGAAGGAGCAGCGTCGTTCCCCGCGTGTCAATCAGACGCTCCGTTTCGTGCGCCGGGCCGTAGCCGCGGTATTGATCGTTGCCGTATTTTCTTTCTCAACTGCAATGGCCGTTAATGCAGAATTCCGGGAACATGTTATCGAGGTCGTTGTTCGGGTTTATCATGATCTGACAGAATACCGCTTTGTTTCCAGTCAGGAGGAACTGGAGGTACTTCCGGAATTGGTCTATGGTTATTTCCCGGAGGGTATGGTTGAAAAAGAAAGAGAAACACAGGATGACTTTGAACGGATTACTTATGCGCGGGACGATGGAGCATTTATTGTGATTATGAGAGATCAACTCATATCCAACGACTCCTATCAAACGATACTTAATACAGAGAACTCAAAATATGAGGTGTTCTATATTAACGGCGAGGAGGCTTTCGCAAATACCAATGAAGGAAACAGTACGGTTTTGTGGACGCATGAACACATCCTGTTCACGCTTCGCAGCAATCTTCCAATTGATGAGCTGAAAAAGATCGCTATGGAAATTAAGTAATACGAATATTCGAAAGAAAATAGATGATAAAAGGAGTTTATAAACATGTCAAATACTCACAAGGCAAAATCTGTGCTGAACTATAAGAAACCTGCATTTTGGATTATCGCTGTCGCTGTGGTTGCTTGCATTGTTGTTGGTGTGTGCTTTATGACGAATCCAAAAACGACTTTCAAACTTGAGAAGCTTGGGATCACACATTATTGGTATTCCGATTCCCCGCAGAAAGTAGAAGTCACTGTAACAGATCCACAGACACTCTCGACGTTTTCTGAATTGCTGAATTATGACGGTCGAAACTGGAACAATGACATAACCAAGTTGGAACCGGAAGAATACTTTGTGCTGGAACTTAACGGCGGACTTAAACTCCATATCAATCTTCTTCGTGAGGATGCGTGGTATATGGACGAAGTGAAAAACGGACAGTTTATCCACGAGACATCTGTTGATATCGAGGTTGTTGACGCTCTTAGGGAAATGCTGTCAGAAAATGACATATCCGGAGCTCAAATGATTGAAAATTCTCCTGGAACAGAAAAGAAGAAATCTGACAACAATATCTTAACGGATGCACCGGAGTTGACAGTTGAAACCGCTGATCGAATTATAACCGCAATGCAGGGTACCACCTCATGGATGTACCATGTTGAAGGAGACACATGGAGCGGATTAGAAACCGACAGCATGCATCCTCTGGATAGCAATAGCCGAGAGATTATCCCGGTTCTTCATTACAATACGCTTTCAACCATCGATCATATGAAGCCAAATGACGCAAATCTCCTGTTTGATCCTGCGCCTGATTCTGTTACCGTTCGTTGTTGGGACGAGAAGTATTGGGGTAATCCGGAAGAAAATGATAACAAAGCGGAATTATTGCCTTATGTGGGTTATAATTTTTGTATAGAGCTGAAAGACAGCGGCTATATCTATGAAGTGATCGCTGAATGGAACAGCAACCCTGAATATAATGGCACGGCCAGATATTCATTTTATGCGGCTCCTGATGGCACAGGAGAGAATGACAGGATTGACAACTACGCCGGACCGGATATTCCCTCTGATACAGCGAATCTGATTACTGTTCGTTCATCGGGAAAAACAATACATCCCTACCTCCATTTTGCTTACGGCAGCAAATGGACAGATTACGGTATCATAGCTGCAGATGGAACACCCATTGATGGAGAACTGACTGAGTGGACAGAAGCAACATATTTGCCTGAGTTGGTTTATTCAGACGATTTTGCGGTATCTTATGCTGATAAGGTTTCCTTCCAGTACATAATTCCTTTTGATGAATCCATGCAGCAAATGGACAATCTGTTTAGCGTCACAGAATTAGCAAATCTAAAACCTGGAAAATACTATATTGGCATAGTCATTGCTCAAGAAGGTGATTATATTGAGCAAGCAAAACGGTCAGAGTATACCGGATGGGCTTGTTTGTTCAGATTGACTATTGAATAGTGCTTGATAAACACGTGACTGATACAGCGAATTGCAGAGTGGTGTCGGTTGTAAACTCACATTGCTTTAACAGAAAGAAATTCAGTTTTATTGAGGTAGTGACTATGAAAAGGAAAATATATATTCCAATAATTGTAGCTTTGGTTTTGGTAGCTATTGCCTTTGTGTGGTACATGATGCCAAAAACTTTTGCAAAAAGTATTAACCCAGATGAGGTTGCGTACATTAATGTGTTTGATGGTCGTACAGGAACTGGTTTCACGATTGATAATCAAATATATATTGATATGATTGTAAGAAATCTTCAGACTAATCAAATGAAAAAATCCGGTATTTCAATAGGCCGGATGGGGTACGGATTTAAAATTGAAGGATTAGATAAGAATGGAAATACTATCATTCCAGTCTTGATGATTAACAGTGAATCGACTATACGAAAAGACCCATTTTTCTATATTACTGACAGAGCATTATGCATGGACCTTTTGGAAGAAATTGAAGCGTTGGAGGATACTTATTATACAGTTACAGATATTGTTGTTGATTCTGAAAATAACCAAATAACATATCTTGAAGTAACAGATGTTTTTATTGTCAATGCAATGCCATATAATGCCACTGGAAAATCTTTTGGTGAAGTAATTTTTGGCGAAGAAGTTAAGGGCCTTGTCTTTCCGTTATCAGACGAAAGAATCATTACAGCATGGGCTCCAATAAGTGAGGGAACAATAGGGGTGTACATCGATGGCGAGTGGTTTGAATATATCGCAGAATAATAAATAATAGTTCGCTCTTTCAAAGCCGGGTTGCGTATTTGCGACAGTCTTCTTTTTGAATGTCGTAGATGCTACAAAAAATAAAAAATTCAAAACAAGTGTCCCTAAAACGTCTCTTCCTTCGTTACTATATAAAGAAAGGGACGTTTCCCTTTTATTAGCAACAGATGAGCTTAAGTCTATAAAAAAGGGCTTGTTTGCCAGACCGTCAGTTGCCTACAGTAAATGTGCAGTTGTGGCGTACTAAACTGTATAAAATAGGGGGTGTATACTTTCGAGCTCATAATAGTTGGTATGGCATTACCATGAAAGAATTATTATATTTAGGAAAAAACTGACAGATTCATTCTTAAAAAGATCTTTAGCTTTCCTTTGTAATGGTAATGACACTTTTGCTGCGGCGGGTAAAGCCAATAGCTGAATTGATGCAGTTGCTGAAACTCAAGCCGTTTAAACTTGGTTGTGAAATATTATTGTTTAGAAAAGGAGATTGTTATGATGGCAAATAAGAAACGTATAGCTGTGGCTGCAGTATGTTTGGTTGCAGTGATGGCTTTGTCTTTTGGTGTAGCGGCAGCACATCAATCAATGGATCGCGCAGATTCTAATAATGTTGATAATAATATACTTACTCGCGCCGCTCTCATTGATGATGAAAATAGTAAGTTCATTGGAAAAGAGATACACGACGATACGCCGCTAACGGCAACGAAAGGTATACAGGAAAAACCATACGTAATCCATGATATAGAAACAAACGGGATAGTGAGTTTGCTTGCAGATGGAGTGCTCCCGCCTGACAACATAACCAGTTTTGAAACCGCAGACAATGTGACACCAGAAGTAATTGTACCGAATGGAAGCGCGGCTATTTTTGGGCAACCTAATGATGCCGGTTGGATGTGCAACGATGGAGATGAGCTCGTATATCAATTTGAGAAATATCCGTCTGAGGTAGGAGATCAAACATTGGTAGTAGGATATATACTGGACGGCGTGATGTATCCGGGCGAAAAGTTTTTAGAGGCAAATGGAGAATATAGACTTGGGATTGAAAAAACGGGCGAATATTTCATTTACGTCATAAATGCTTCGTCTGATCCCTTGGCGTTAAAGGGCGGTAATGTTCAATTTTATTAAGCTGTATAGAGTTAGCGGCGGTATACTTCACGACCATGATAGACAGTTAGTGTGGCATTAGCTGGATGGATTTATTATTCAAAGGGAAAGAACGGGCGCATAGATGAACTTTATAGAGTATAAACAAATCATTCGTTCATTTAGGCAGCCCTAAACGGGCTGCCTTTTCAGGGGGTACAGAATATGACTT
>JAZRYT010000109.1:0-14129 GCA_045600905.1 Bacteroidales bacterium | reverse complement strand
AGATTCGGCAATAGCACATTCGTGAGATAATGTCGCTAATGTTTCTTATCCACATATTTTCCTAATTCTAAAATGACAATTTGTCTTAATGTGTCTTAATTAGGGAAATTTGTGAAACTACGACGAAGTCGGAAATCAGACGAAACCTGAAACAAAAAGAGGCGACATATCTGCCGCCTCTTTTGTTGATATTAGAGCTTGTTATTTGTGCATTCTTCTATCCAATTCCTGTGCGATGAAGGAAGCCACATCGTCAGCGTAGGTGTTCATGCCGAAGCCGGCATCGAAACCGAGTTCTTTGGCCAGTTCGTGGGTGATACGCGGACCACCGCAGCAAACGATCATCTTGTCGCGCAGGCCTTCTGCTTCGAGCATTTCAATCATCTCGGTCATGTTCTTGATGTGAACGTCTTTCTGCGTTACTGTTTGTGAAACGAGCAATGCGTCAGCGTGCATTTCCACTGCTTTGGCGATAAATTCCTCGTTAGGAATCTGGCTGCCCATATTGAGGGCATCGAACATATCGTAGCGCTCGATACCGTAATGGCCAGCGTAGCCCTTCATGTTCATAATAGCATCGATACCCACGGTGTGTGCATCCGTACCCGTGCTGGCACCAACCACCACGATTTTACGACCGATATGTTCACGGATGAACTGGTCGGTTTCGGGCATAGACCAAACGGTGGATTCCACCTTTGGCACGTGAATCGTAGAATAATCTACCGTGTGGGTACAGGCACCATAACAGTTTACGAATGTGAAACCGTTTGTCAGCTCTTTATAATAAACCACTTGAGGGTTGTCAAAACCCATCTTTTTCATTAATTGTTTGGCAGCTTCTACAGCTTCGTCGCCGCAGGGAACTGGCAAGGTAAAACTCAACTGGGTTTTACCGTCATTCATCGTGTCACCGTAAGGTTTCACACGGGTCAAGTCTAAGGTCTGATCAAAATCTTTTTGATCCATTGAATACAAACCACCACTCATAATCTTGATTTTAAGTTGTTATGTTATTAATTCGTTATTGTTATCTGTACTCTGTGAACTGTTATGTTCAAAGTTTAAAGTTTAAAGTTTAAGGTTTAAAGTTCAAAACAGCAAAAGGCCAGCATCACTTTGCCCCTACGAAGTAATCCTCTTTATCTTCAAACAAGATGTTGAAGGAGGTCATACTGCCGTAGATGCGGGAGATATACTGTTGCAGATTCACCTTTTCCTCATCGGTCAGGGAGTCGCTGCTGTTGATGTTCTGTTCGAGCACGCGCAGACGGTCGCGCATCATCACAATCTTATGGAAGAAGGTTTCGATGGGCATCTCCTTGGGTTTGAGTTCGGTATTGGCGGGTTGAAGAACCATTGTTCCGCCCTGCCACTTCTTACCCAAAGCCGCCTTATGCTCAATGCCGTTGTACTTATTCAAAATGTGCGTCAGCACTTTTTCAAACTCACGAAGATTCAGCTTGGGTTGGTCATCGTCGGTTTCCACGGCTTCAATGACTTCCAACGCCACGCTCATCTTAGAGAATTCGATTTCGCCGCCACGCACAAAGATGATTTTGTAGGTCAGGGCGTTATTTTCGCTGATGATGCCCTCGCCATATTTTTCGTGCGATACGCGGGTACCGACTGGAAGATTCTGTTTGTCCATTTAGTAGAGATTCTTGTAAACTATTCTATTTAAGGTTCAAAGTTTAAGGTTTAAAGTTTAAACAGCTAATGGCCAATGGCTAAACATTATTTCCTTACTGCTTCTTCCAATGTGATTTGTTTGCCCGTGGCCACATCGATGAGAATGTATTTGGTGACGCCCATGCCGAGTTGTTCGGCATAGTCCAATTGGGCTTGTGAATCCACATTATGCAGTTTCTTGAACACATCATCTTCGCCAGCTGCGGCAGACACGAGGTCGTGGCAGGCTTGGTCGATAGCGACAATATCCAGGGACGCCACAGCGCCGACATCACCCACGAAGGGTTTCGGGGCCTTGGCACTGCAGTCGCAGGAAGCGGAAATGTTGGCCATCACGTTGATGTAGTACATCGGCTTCTGATCCATCATCACCTTGGTGTATTCCACGAGCTTTTCCAAGAAAGCCAACTCGTTGTAGTTGGCATGGTTTTGCTTGAAAAGACGAAGCGGACATTCTGCCAGACATTTGGCGCAGCCTACACATTTGGTTGTATCGAGAACAGGGCCGGTTTCCGTAATAGTGATAGCCTCGCCGGGGCAATTCTGCACACAGCGGTTGCACTGGATACACTTTTCATTGTCGGAAACCACCGGATAGATGTTAGAATGGATAGCCATTTTACCACCCGGAGAAGCCATACCCATACCCACGTTCTTGATGGCGCCGCCAAAACCGGAAGAACCGTGACCTTTGAAGTGGGAATAGATGATGTACGAATCATAATTGCCGAAATGACTGCCCACGCGAACTGTCTTGCAATGCTTGAAATTCTTGTCGCCTTGAAACACAGTTTCGCCATCCGCATCCTGAATGTCGATAGGAGCGAATGTGAATCCATGTTCTTTAGCAACTTTGATGTGTGAATCGGTGTAGCGGCGCGGGCCGACATACACCACGTTGGATTCCACAAAGGTAGGTTTGACCTTTTCCACCAAGGGTTTCAGCAATTCCGGATTGAGGAAATTCTGGTTGCCCGGTTCGCCGAAGTGGACCTTCAAACCGACATTGCCTTTTTGCTCGACACCCAAGGCATTGTACAATTTCAAAATGTTTTCCGGAGTGATTTCACTGCAGAAATAGACTACCGCCGGTTTATTGTCTTTCTGTTCCATCTTGGCCTTTTGGGAATAGCCCGTCATCACGGACAATGCCACTAAAGCCAACAAAAATATTGATTTGATTTTCATCTTTGCTTAAGAAGTTTAAGGTTTAATGTTTAAAAAGCTAATAGCTAAAGGCTCCACTTATTTACGGTTCTTCATCAGTTCCACGAACGGATTGAAGTAGTTGTCGCCTTTGGTTACGACGCCGGCGAGGCCCTTACCACCGTTCATCGGACGTTTCACATCGCCGAAGATACCCTTTTCGAGAGCGGAGAAGAGACCTTCATCGACGATTTGCTTCAGCAGCTCGATTGCGTTGTTGAGGACAGTCTTTGCGCGTTCGCGACAGATACCGCCTTCGCGGAATTCCATTTCATCACCGATGCTCTTCATATCGTTGAAGATGTAGCGAGCGTTTTCAATAGAGAGGTAGCGGTCGCTCATAAACGGCGTGTGGATAGCCTCTGTAGGCATACCGAGCAATTGGATACCCTGGTTGGTCCAGATGCCGATCATATTGAAGAGGGCGTCTTGGATATGGCCGCGGAAGATGTTGCCGGTCATGAATTTTGTAGGAGGCATATATTTCAGTGTGGCCTTCGGGAAGATTTCGCGGGTCATCTGTGCCTGGGCGAGTTCGAGGAGGAAGCCGTTTTCGAGCATCGGGTCCATTTCGAAAGCGTGACCGAGGCCCATCTGTTCTTCCGGAAGAGCAGCCAGCAAGGCGAGTTGTTCGTTGATGAGGTCGGAAGCGAGCACCGTGTGGGCAGCTTCCACAGCATCAGCGGTGGTCAGGTAGTTGTCTTCACCCGTGTTGATGATGACGCCGGCATAGCCGTTGATGATACGGGAGAAGTATTGGTCGATGAGGGTACGCTGCGGGTTGATGTCGCGGAAGAGGATGCCGTAGAGAGCGTCGTTCAGCATCACATCGAGGCGTTCGAGGGCGCCCATAGCGGCGATTTCCGGCATACAGAGGCCAGAGCAGTAGTTGCAGAGGCGGATATAGCGGCCCACTTCCTCGCCCACTTCGTCGAGGGCCTTACGCATAATGCGGAAGTTCTCCTGTGTAGCGAATGTGCCGCCGAAGCCTTCGGTGGTAGCGCCGTAAGGCACATAGTCGAGCAAGCTTTGTCCTGTCGTACGGATAACGGCGATGATGTCAGCGCCCTGGCGAGCAGCAGCCTGTGCTTGGACCACATCTTCGTAGATGTTACCGGTGGCCACGATGACGTAGATGTACGGTTTCGGGCCTTCGCCAATGGTGTTGAGGTATTCATTACGTTTGGCGACATTGCCTTTGATGCGGGTCAGGCAGGCGTCGATGTACGGTTGGATGGCTGCCTGGATTTTAGCCGGTTCATTGAGTTTCAATGCGGTAATGTCCAATTTGCCAGCGGCAATCTTTTCAGCGATAGCCTGCGGAGCGTCGTTTGTTTCGAGGATGGCATTGCCCAAGAAGTAGAGCACGCCCTGGTTGAGGACGCCCTTTTCGAGAAGGGAATCCACGACCACGTTAGGAAGTGGCACGCCGTTTTCGTCGATGCCGTCAATGCCGATGAGGCGGCAGAGGGTACGTTCGACCGCCACGGTGGTGTAGCCGTCAACAAATTCCTGAACCTGGTCGGCGATATTCTTTGCTAATTGTTTCGCAGCGTCAACCTGCGCAAAATCGAGTCCTAATTTACTTTTATTCATATACTTAAAAATTAATTTAACATTCAACGGAACCCTTTGCGGGCATTTTTGAAAAAAGTCTGCAAAGATACAAAAAAAGAACTTTTGTTGTAACACGAAATCAAACAACGCCTACGGCGTGGGTTTCCCTCAAGCGGTCCTTTTTCGATTTTCTCCGAAATTTGTCCTCTCCAATGTTTGCTGGACAGAAAATGCCAAAAATGAAAATATGCATATTTCCTATGTTAAGTTGCAAAAAACGCATCTTTTTCTGCAATTTTCAAATATTTGTAACACAGTTTTTTACACTTGACTCCAGCTGCTCATTGTAGTATCTTTGGCGACAGAAATTTACAACAAAACACTATGGAAGAATTACCATCGCCATTGTGGAGGCGTATACCAAACTCCGTGAACTGGCACGTGTGGTAGTGGAGATTCCACAGACGGAAGAGGACGGACCTCAACAGAAGACCCTGCTGAAACGTAGCGGGCAGTTGGTATCTGAAATATTGGACAGCACACTGCCAAAACAATCGGAAGAGACTTCTTTTGAACTCAATCTCGCGATGGTGAAATTCAAGCACTCCGTAAAAAGAGAACACGACGACGAAATGGCTGCCCTGAAAAAAGAGGTAGAGGTATTGAAAAAGAAAATGGAAACGCCGAACTCATAGAATAAAAGACTATTTTTGCAGCCAGAAATAGACAATTAACAAAACAAAAACACCTCGGCTTTTCAAGGCCAATAGGATGACTTCAAATCATTTTCTATATGAGAAGAACTTTTATTTTACTCCTCACCATTATTTTATCCTGCGTATCTTTCTCTTTCGGACAAGGCAAAGACGGTAAAGCAAAGGCCACTGACACTGCATTCAATCAAGGTTCCAACATCGTCTTTCCGGAACTGACAAACCAAGTGTCGGAGAACTTGGATCTATTAGGGCGCGTATGGGGATTCCTCAAGTACCATCACCCCGCCATTGCACAGGGCAAATACAACTGGGACTACGAGCTCTTCCGCATGCTGCCGGGATATCTGCAGGTACAAAGCCCAAAGGAACGGGATGAATATTTGGTGAAATGGATTCGGCATTATGGCAAGATTCCAACCAATAAAGAGGTTGTCCCCGTGGATTCCAATGCCATTCTCAAACCGGATCTGACGTGGATAAATTTGGAGGATCTGTCCCCGAAACTCTACGAACTGCTGATGAAGGTGTATCAGAACCGATGGCAGAAGAACAACTACTACGTGGCGGCAGATGTTTTCAACGCGAACAATGCGAAATTCCTACATGAAGAATCTTATGCTAATATGTATTATCCCGATGCCGGATTCCGCTTGTTGGCACTCTATCGTTACTGGAATATGGTGCAGTATTTCTTCCCCTATCGAAATCTGACGGATACGGATTGGAATCAGGTGATGAAGGAATGCCTTCCCTATTTTTTGAACGCCACAGACACGTTGGAATACTTTAACGCCTGCAAACGGCTGATTGCAAAATGTGACGATACCCACGGAGTGCTCTATTCTGAGTCGACGAAACCCTATCTTAAATATTTACGGACTCCTTTCAATGTGAGCTTCCTACACAATGACACCTTGGTGGTAAGTTCGTACCGAAATCCCGAGAAAATAGACAGTCTGGGACCTAAGATTGGAGATGTCATCACCCACATCAATCACCGCCCGGTGCAACAACTGGCAGACAGCTTGGGGGCTTTCATCGCTGCCTCCAACCATCGAGCTAAATTAAGAGAAATTTCTACCACAATCGCTTCGGGATGGGAAGATTCCGTCTGCCTGACCTTTGTCTCTCAAGGCATACGTAAAGAGACTACGATTCCGCGCTATTCGTTTTATGAATTGGATTATGTGGACACATCGGATGGCATTTGCTATCGTGTGATTGACGACAATATCGGTTACATTTCAATGGATGATCTGACCGCAGAAATCATCAAGACCTTGTCTGACACGTTGCAGCATACAAAAGGATTGATTATTGATTTAAGAGAATATCCCAATAAGGTTTTTGGCAATTCCTTATCTCCTATTATTTCCAATCAATCCGTTCCATTTGTACAAATTTCTAATCCGAAAATGGAAAATCCAGGTGTTTTTGTTTGTAAAAGCAAGAATTATACCAGTAAAGGTAAAAATAGTTATACGGGCAAAATCGCTATTTTGGTGAGCGAAGACACTCAAAGCCAATCTGAATTTTGCACAATGTGTTTCAGAACGAATCCGAATAGTATTGTAATTGGCAACACCACGGCAGGTGCGGACGGGAATATTACCAGTATTACTTTGCCTGGCAGCATACAAACATATTTTTCGGGACTTGGTGTTTACTATCCGGACGGCACGGAAACGCAGCGGGTAGGCATTATCCCCGACATCTACGTTTGGCCGACCGTACAGGGCATTCGTGAAGGCAGAGATGAGATTTTGGAGAAGGCGTTGGAAGTGTTGAGCAGGGATTAGAAGCCATACCATTCTTCTTTCAACGCATTGTAGATGTGTACATTCTCCGCAAGCCTTTGTCAAACGTTTTCGATGAAAAATATCGAAACTGGTTTTCAAGGATTTAGAAAAATCATATTCAAAATTCAACAACCAATTGTTAACGCAAAGCACATACATTCATATAATTTTCGCAATATTTCATCAGGTTTTGCTATTCATTCCATTGTCATCCGCAAAATCTGTGAAAAGCGGTTAGGTGCCTACGGCGTGCCTTCACAAATTTCTCTAATAAAGACACATTAAGACAAATTTCATTTTGGAATTAGGATAATTAGGGCAATTAGGATAATTTGTGAACAAGGAGCGTCAGCGACCAAACTTGAGTTTCCCCATTATTTCATCCACGCCAACATCCTGCAGCAGCGCGAAACCGAACCACTTCTTGCCCAAGTCTTTGAGAGAGGCTCCGAACAAATACACCCTGTCGTCAATCAGCAGCCAGCGGTCGTGGCTGAGCCGAAAGTCGTGGATGCGCACAGACTTCTTAGGATATTGCGCCGTATGCCGTTTGTTGGCCAACCTCAGCGTAGGTGTGGTGCTCGTATAGATGTCCGCCGAAACCGTCTCACCACGAACATCCAGCATAGCAAGTACGGAGTCATCCACATAATTGTCGATTAGGACAATGCTCCGTTTGGCCGACCTTATCAGGTCGGAGACAAAGTGGAAGGCATCGAAAATCTGACCATCGTAGAAGATGCCCTGTTTGGGCGGGAGGGCCTGCTGCACCATCCGCTGAAATTGTTCATCAATATTGGCAATCCTGTTCTCTGTTTCCAACATTCTTGTTTCCAGCATCTCAAAGCGTTTGTCAACAAGCTGTCCTCTGAACAGATATTCCTTTATAACCCGATTGGCCCAGATGCGGAATTGTGTAGCATATTTAGATTTAACCCGGCAGCCTATTGAGAGAATCGCATCCAAATTATAGTATTTTGTTTGATACGTTTGTTTACCATCATTACCCACACGTTCCAAAATGGAACATGTGATATCCACATCCAGTTCTCCACTATCATATATGTTTTTTAGATGCTTAGTAATGGCCGGTCGTTTCACCCCAAAAAGAATGGCAATTTGTTCTTGAGTAAGCCAAACCGTTTCATTCGCATATCTAACATTAATTTCTAACGAGATGTCCTCTTTACGATAAATTATGATATGGTCATTTTCAGGAATAGTGTTTTCAATTTCTTGCATCATCAAAAGTTTGCCGCAAAGATACGCTATCGAAAGACCTTTGTCAAGCGTTTTCGATGAAAAATATCGAATCTGATTTTCAAATATTTAAAAAAGTCATATTCCAAATTTAACAATCAATTGTTAACAAAAAAAACACTGATATTCGAAGACTTCTCGCAATATTTTCATAAATCTCTCTATAAAATCGACATTCATCCACGCAAGTCAGTTGGCGCCTTCGTCGCGCCTTCACAAATTCCTCTAATTAAGACAAATTTCATTTTAGAATTAGGATAATTTGTGAGACGGAGCGTTAGCGACCAACTCGACGTGACTTCCACAAATTTCTCAAATTAAGACAAATTGTTAATTGTACATTACGACCATGGCGGCCCACTTGACGGCTTTGAAACAGAGGATTCGTTGACTACGGAATCCCCAAGTATAACAAAAACGTTTTTCGCATCTGACATCCCGAAAACTTCCAAAATCGGGTTTGCGAAGTGATGCTTCCTTTGGCGCGAAAAATCGCACTATGTCAGAAAACCATCGGAATCTACCAAAAATATTCCGTTTTCTGCAGATTTCATTCTTTTGGCAATCAATAATTTACATCTTGACTTTTACTTTTCGGTGTTGTATCTTTGCAGGACAATTTTATAACTCAAATTTTCTTGTTATGACTAAAAAACAACAAAACACTTCGGAAGAAGAAAAGCAGCCCAAGTACCTCAACCTGCTCACCGACTTCGGCTTCAAGAAGATGTTCGGCGAGAAAAACAAGAAGTTCCTCATCGCATTCCTCAACTCCATCTTGGCTGAGAGAGTCGGCACCATCGAGGACCTCACCTACCTGAACACCGAGCAGTTGGGCGAAAACCCCAAAGAGAAGAAGATGGTCTATGACATCTACTGCACGACCTCCAACAATGAGCACATCATCGTTGAGCTGCAGATCGGAGGGCAGTCCTACTACGGCGAAAGGGCCTTCACCTACGTCAGCCGCCTCGTCAGCAAGGAGGCCAAACGGGGGGAAAGGAAATACCACATCCCGCCCATCTACTCCATCAACATCCTGGCCTTCAGGATGACCGTCTTCCACGACAAAAGCAACTACTTCTGGGAAATCCAGTTGAAGGATCAAAAGAACAGAGTTTTTTTGCCGCAGATCAAGTTCTTTTTTATAGAATTGTGTACTTTTGCGCGCCTGTTCAAAAAACCGGAATACAAGGAATCGCTCCACCGCTGGCTATACATTATAATAAATATGGGAGAGGAAAATATGCAGGAATGTCCGTTTGACGACCCTATATTCCAGGACTTCTTCGAGCAGGGAAAAGTAGATAAACTCACGACTATGGAAAAGGAAGATTACGCCAAGAGCATTTTGGAATACCGGGAAGTTCAGGACACGATAGAGTACGAGCGCGAGCACGCCCGCGCCGAAGGTCTTGCCAAAGGCAAAGCTGAAGGTCTTGCCAAAGGCAAAGCTGAAGGTCTTGCCGAAGGTGAAGCAAAAGGCAAAGCAGAAGCCAAACTTGAGATGGCGAAATTATTGTTAGCGCAAGGTGTTGATATTGGAGTTATTGTTAAGACTACAGGCTTGACGGCGGAAGATATGCAAATGTACAATTAACAATGTACAATTTATCTTAATGTGTGTCTTTGATATGACACATCCACTATCGGAGATTTCGTCCCCGGTTATTCAAATATTGCCTTCTAGACAATGTCCGAAGTGGCTGCGGCATACGGTATAGCACTTTCTAATTAAGACAAATTAAGACAAATTTCATTTTAGAATTAGGATAATTTGTGAGACGGAGCGTTAGCGCCACCTCGGCGGACGCGATGAATCGCGTCCCTACACCCCGATTTACGCTGTCACCCTGCTTGAGACCACAAACATCTCTGAATTATTGATGTCTTCCAACAGACTACTTGGCAACCACAGACTCCCCTTGCAGGAGGACTTTTCCTGTGTTTGAAAATAATGTGTCTAATACAGCATACGGTATAATGCAATTCGGAGCACCTGCCGCATAGGATGCGATTTCATATTCCTGATATTGGAACAGGACTCCGTTCTCAACAAACACGGGCATTGTTTGAGGCAACGGGAAATAGCCATTCATAAAATCCTCTTTAAGTCCCTGATACTCTTTATCATCCATATTAAAGTAATCTTTTTGGAGCGCATTGGACACCAACTCACGAACGTCATCCAAACGATTTGATTGGAACACGTTCCAATCCATACGGCGGCCGTCTAACTTTCTAAAGGTCTGCATAGTACAGAAATGGGAGCCGTGAGCGCCACCCATATAGACTTCCTGAAAGTACGCGTACGTAACTAAAGATTCGGTCTCATAAATCTTCTTTATAGACACATCATAGTCGAAACACAATCCTGCCGGTGAGTCTTCCAAAAACTGCTTACAGAAATCCATCTTGTCCTGGAGATAGAAATTCAGCATTTTCCTACCATCATTTGATTTGCCGGAATAGGTACCATCGAACATTTCAGACATCCATTCCTGAATACTGTTGACCGCCAGGAAACAGCCGTCAATCGGGAATTCGGCATATATCGAGGAACGGACATCCACACCACCGACCCTGATGGAATCCTTCAGTTCTATTGTTTCGGTCAAAATATCGGATGGGGCCATCTTGGAGAGTGAGGTGCTGAGACTTCTCTTTATGCAAGAGGATGTCAGCAAAGCCATTGAAATTAAAGCAAGTACAAGTAATGTGTGGTGAATATTGACTTTTTTCATACTATTGAAATTTGAGCGGCAAAGATAACAATTATGCAAAGAAAAATCCGTATGGAAACGCCGAACACATAGAATAAAAGACTACTTTTGCGGTTCGTTAAAAAACAAACATTTAGTACCCAAACCATAATGAAAAAGACTTTCACCCTATTACTCGCTATCTTATTTTACTCAGCTATCGCCAACGCCCAGGCCACCCTCATCTTGGAAGCCCACAATGTGTGGAACGACGGCACCGGCTACGTGATGCTGTTAGATGCCGACCACAATCTCAACTGCAACACCATCGCCGGCACCGGCTCTGTGTCCGGATACGGCAACGTACCCGCTTCGGTGTTCGCCAACTTCGAATATACCATTCCGACCAACGCGGAGGGCAACCTCAGCAGCTCGCACATCGTCCTCGACGGCAGCGAATCCATCACCATCCCAGCCGGCACCTACGACTTCTGCATCTGCAATCCCATTCCCGGTGACGCTATGTGGATTATCGGCGGCGACTGGGGCGTCAAAAACGACTATCTCTTCGAAGATGGCAAAACCTACCACTTCCTCATCACCCACGATGCCACCCAAGACTACGCCATCGTAACCATCTCCAACACCTCCGGCGGCACCCTCACCGCTTCCGCCGACACGCTGAACTTCGGCGGCATCGTCCTCAACAGCTCTGCAATACTGAGCACCAACATCTCCCTGTTCGGTGTCAACTCCGCAAGCGCAACCACTGCCGCACCTTTCAGCATCTCCTTGGACGGCAACAACTTCTCCACCCAAGTCAGCAACATCCAACACGGCGACAATCTTTTTGTCAAATACACGCCCACAACCGACGGCAGCATCGACAATGGCACCGTCGTACTCACTGCCGACACGCTCTCTGCCACCATCGTCCTCACCGGACTCGGCGTAGATTGCGAGCACACCACCCTGCCCTTCCTCGAGAGCTGCGACTACTTCTCTCCCTGCTGGCAGTACTATAACGAAAGCCCCTCCAACACCAACGAACTCGGTCCCATCAACAAAGAAGAATATGGCAATATCTTCCATTTCAGTTCTTTCTTCCCCGCCAGCAATTCCACTCAATATCTGATTTCCCCGCTGCTGACGAGCGATGGACCAATCATATTCAAATTCGACTATTGGGACTTCAACCTGGGCAGAGAGCAATTCCAGGTGGGCTATTCCACCAGCAACGACAATCCCACATCCTTCAACTGGGAAGCTCAAACCACCTCCAGCACTGCCATTCAAAACTACGAAACGGTGCTGCCCGCCAACACCCAATATGTGGCCATCAAATACCTTTCTAACGACAAGTTCTACCTTTACCTCGACAATTTCTCCATCCAAGCCATTCCGGCTGAGCCCACCATCACCGCCAATCAGGAGAATTTGAGCTTCGGCACAGTGGGTATCGGCACGGCTCGCACCTTGGCGCTGCCCATCCGCGCCTATTCGCTCACTGACGATATCAGCATCAGCTCCAACGCCCCATTTTCCATCTCTTCCGACAACCTCAACTTCGATTCTACAGCAACACTCGCCCACAACAATCTGGCAACAGAAGACACCCTCTATGTGAGATTCCAACCAACCACGTCGGGCAGCAGCAACAGCACCGTCACCCTCTCCTCTGCAAACGCCACAGATTTGCTGATTGCCGTTTCCGGCACCGGCGTTGAATGCCAAACGGTTAGCCAGCTGCCCTGGAATGAGAATTTCGAAGGTGCCACTTTCCCGCCAATCTGCTGGGAAATTGTCAGCGAGACACCCAACAAGACTTGGTCTCCCTACACTTACGGCAGCACCTGGGCTTCCTGCTTGGGGACAGACAATGACCGCACCGAGAGACTCATCACCCCGAACTTCGATTTATCCCAGTTCACTGACAGTCTCACCCTCGCTTTCGACTTCATCAGCTTCTACGCCTATATTGAGCACGAATATGTCGATCTCAAGATCTACGCCAGCATCGACGGCGGCAGCACATTCTCCTACGAACCGCTCTGGACACTGAGCGACTACGGCACATTCACCGACCTGCAAAGCACGCACGCCACAGTGGATGTAAGCTCATTGGCAGGACAATCCAACGTGAAGTTCGCCTTCAGCTACGAAGGAGCCGTTTGCCAAATTCTTATTGACAACGTCAATCTTTACCACGGCGCAAGTCCGGTCTCCGTAGCAGAGTTGGGCGGTCCGCAGGCGAGCATCTTCCCGAACCCCGCCCGCGACATCCTGCACATTCAAACCGCCGCGCCCATCTCACGCATCGAAGTTTTCAATCTGGCCGGTCAGCTTATTGCCACACACGGAGCCAACGGCAGTGACATCCAGCTGAGTACCAGCGCCTGGGTTCCCGGCATCTACCTGCTCAAGATTCAGACCACGCAAGGGATTGTTAATCGGAAGGTCGTCATCGCACGGTAGAGACGGTGCAGTGCCACGGTAGAGACGGTGCAGTGCACCGTCTCTACAATCGTCATACAATCATTTAATAATGAATTTAATAATGAAACATCTATTAAAATTGATATTGTTGTTCTGCTGTTTCACCTGCTGCCACGCCGTCGCGCAGCAAGGGGACAGTTGTCGCCATTCATTGTCCGCATTCAACACATACCTTTTGGAGCGGAGTCTCAGCCATAACATTCAGACGGTGCAGTGCACCGTCTCTAGCCCCTCTCAACCGTCATTTTCAGATTTGATGACACGGAAGACTTTTGAAGACAAAGGCGTTTTCACTCCGACAAAGCAGACACAACGCATTCACCATTTCCTGCCCGTCGCCAACGACAGTACCGCAGTGAAAGAGATTTACTTTCCACAGGAACGACACGGGCACTGCTATTGAAAGCATTCTTCATAAGGGAGTACGGAACGAGATACGATTATCTTCGGTCGCAAAACTCTGCATCTTCTCCGCAATTAGTGATACACAAAGAAAAAAGAAGGCTGATTCCCTATAGAGAACCAGCCTTCTATCATTGAACATCATTCATTGTTAATTGTTCACCACCTTCATCCTTCCGCCCCTATTGTCCGTCACGACATACATTCCGCGCGGATAGCTTCGCATATCGATGTCACCGTCGTTCACCGTCACCAGCTGACCGCTTATATTAAACACGGTGAGTTTCAGACCCTGGGCA
>JAZRYT010000108.1:0-16897 GCA_045600905.1 Bacteroidales bacterium | reverse complement strand
ATGCCGATACAAACGTGTATTTGGCTATGGCGGCTATCAATTACGATTACGAGGCAGACAAGTACGCGGCGGAGAAAGGAATGTTCGTCATCCGTGTCAGCGAAGACGCGTTCTCCCTTGACCCTGCCAAGAAAGAGGATAAGGCCTATTTCTATAAGGGGAAGTGTCACAGGAGAGAATAAAAAAGTTGAGAATTAGACCATAAAATTCCATCGGAGTAGGGTGATCTCCAAAGTTTATTTGTGTCGTAATTGACAAGCGCTTGTCTTCCAGCGGATTTCTCAGGCAGAGAAAAGGATTCCCATAGTAGAATGATGGGTTGAGTATTAATTGATGAATTTCTGTGTTACAATAGGTTAGATAGAGAGAGCTAAGACTGTTTTTTTTTAATGGCACATCCGATTTTTTTATGTATCTTTGCCATCCTCATTTTTTATGTGTTCCTATTTGTAAATAATTAAATTCTAATACTTTATGAAAAACTTTTTCTCGTTGGCCCTCTCGTTGGCGCTGTTGTTGTTGTTGGAATCTGCCAATGCGCAACATTTCCAGATTACCCGTAACGATTATGAACAGGTGAACATTTCCTTTGCCGCATCGGATGTGGTGGCAAAAAATGTGAAAACCACATCGGGAACGTTTGCTGCCCTCTCAATGGAGGACTACGAGCTTTCCTCGCAGGTGGGCAAACCACAACTTCCAATGATGGTGAAATTGTTGGAAATCCCAGTGTGCGATTCCGTGATTGCCATTGTGAAAAATGCCCAATATGTAGAGGTTGAAGCTTCTGAATTAGGTGTTAACCAAAAGGTTATGCCTGCACAACCTTCCTACCCCAAGTCTTTTGCAGGAGAAAAGGTTTTTGCAAAGGACCAAACGGTTTATGGCAAAAATGAGTTTTATTCCGAACCGCTCGTCAGAGTGGAAAAGAGTGGCATTATGCGCGATATCTGCCTGGCCAACATCTACGTCTCCCCGGTGGCCTATAACCCGGTGACCAACAAATTCCGCATTTGCCGCAGCTTTGACGTGGAACTCACCTATGTCAATGCCAATGTGCCTGCCACGTTTGAAATGAAGACCCGTTTCGGCAGCCCGATGTTCCAGACTGCTTCAGAAATGGTAGCCAATCCAATGCCGCGCACCCGCGAGGAATTCAATGTCTCTCCAATTAAATATTTGATTGTCGCACATCCTATGTTTGCCGAAAATGAGCAACTTATGAATTTCGTAAACTGGAAAAAGCGTATCGGCTATATTGTGGAACTTGTTTATACCAATGATCCGCAAGTCGGCACAACCAGCACCTCTATCAAGAATTACATAAAATCTAAATACGACAACGCCACGGCAGAAAATCCAGCACCTACATTCCTACTCTTCATTGGTGATGTGGCCCAAGTCCCTGCATTCTCCAGCACCGAACAAAACTCTCACGTTACTGACCTGTACTATGCTTGTTGGACTGCCGGCGATAATATTCCAGACTGCTTCTATGGCCGTTTTTCCGCTACCAGTGTCAGCCAACTGACACCGCAAATTGAGAAAACTTTGATGTACGAACAATATGCAATGCCGGATCCTTCCTATTTGGGCAAAGCTGTGTTGATTGCCGGTACGGATGCCAGTTGGTCTCCTACTCACGCGAATGGCCAAATCAACTACATTTATGATAATTATATCAATGAAACAACGACAGACCATACCTATACTATGGTTTACAAACACAACTACAATTGCTCCTCTCAGGCATCCACTATCCGTAACGAAATCGGATCCGGCGTTGGTTGGGTAAACTATACCGCACACGGCAGCGAAAGCGGCTGGGCTGATCCTTCTTTCTCTAATTCGCACGTTTCTTCTATGAACAATGTGGACAAATATGGCGTGATGATTGGAAACTGTTGTTTGACTGGTAAATTCAATGAAAGTACCTGCTTTGCAGAGGCCCTTCTCCGCGCAGAAAACAGAGGCGCAATGGCCTATGTCGGCGCTTCCGAGGTCTCCTACTGGAATGAGGATGCCTATTGGGCTGTCGGCGTGCGAAATAATGTGACTGCCAATATGGTGTACAATTCTAGTCGCTTGGGTGCCTATGACAAACTTTTCCATACACATGGTGAAGATCATCAGGTGTGGAGCAATTCATTAGGTGGATTTGTTTTTGGTGGTAATATGGCTGTCCAATCGTCCTCTTCAGATTTGAAAAAATACTATTGGGAAATATACCACGTGTTTGGAGACGCCTCCATCAAACCCTATTTGGGAATTCCTGTCCAAATGCGAGTGACAGCTTCAGATGTCATTTTAGCTGGCGACAATTCCTACGGTGTGGCCGTAGCTCCGTATTCGTATGTGGCATTGACGTACAATAACGAATTGGTGGCCGCTACTTTCGCAGATGCTGATGGCAATGCCGTTTTGAATTTTGCCCCCCTTTCAGTCGTAGGCGAATACGAATTGGCTGTGACAGCACAAAACTATATCCAATATTTCAAACCCATATCGGTTATTGCTCCCGATGGTCCATACGTGGTTGTGAATGACCTCTCTACTGAAGAAATAACCTTGCCAGGTAGTGAATTGCATTGGAATTTGAACATCAGCAATCTCGGAGTGGCAAATGCTACGGATGTCAAAGTTCAAATGATTTCTCAAACGCCGGGATTCACTGTGTTACAAGGCTCTGCCATCTATAGCCCATTGGCACAAAGTACCTCTACCACCATCGTAAATGCATTTACGACGCAAATTCCAGCGAATGCGCAGGATATGCAAACCGCAAGTTTCTTGTTGGTGACCACTTGGAATGACGAAACAGATAGCTCTTATAAAACTATCAATATGACGGTAGTTGCTCCTATGATGGAACTGCAAAACTATACGTCAACGAACACTACAGGATCAAGTTCTTTACAACCTGGTGATGATGTGACTATGAACTTTGTTTCCAAAAATGTGGGCCACGCTACACTTACAAATGCTGTGGTTGATCTGACTTGCAATTATTCCGGTGCCCTGGTGAACTCAATTGCCCATCAGGTCAACTGGTTGGAAAATGGCAATACTACAACCAGTGAGTTTCAACTCCACATTTCGGAAAATGTCCCATCTTCTGCTATCATACCTCTCTATTTGCATACTATTTATGGACAACATCATTTGGTGGACACCATATTCCTTACCATAGGTACTTCTATGGAAACATTTGAAACGGGTAACTTTTCTCGGTTCAGCTGGAGTCAAAGCAATCGTCCTTGGGAAATAACTACCCAATCCCCATACTCTGGAACATACTGTGCACGCTCTCAAGTGAATATGGGTAATAGCGCGAAATCAATGATGGCTTTGAATTTCACGTCTGTCATTGACGGAAATGTGTCTTTCTTTAGAAAAGTATCCAGCGAATCAGGATATGACATCTTCCATTTTTATATCGACAATGAGGATGTCTATCAAGAATCTGGAATTGCAGAATGGGAACAGATATCCTTTCCGTTACAAGCAGGAAATCATTCTATCAAGTTTACGTATGAAAAGGATGGAAGCCAAGCTCATGGCAGCGATTGTGCTTGGGTAGATAATATTGTCATCCCCGGTCTCGGCAACATCGTTGAGGAAGATATCCAAGACGCGGCGGGTATTGCTGATGTTACGATGGAATACAACCATCTGGTTACTTACCCGAATCCTACAACCGGCAGTGTCGTTGTGCGTTATCTGCAAGATGGCAGAATGATGAAAAATGTTGCTATATATGATGTTTATGGAAAACTGTTGAAGAACGTATCTGTCAACGCCCTTTCAACATCAGTGGATCTGTCCGAATGTCCGGCCGGTGTTTATTTGCTGAAAGTCACATCTGACAATCAATCTGTAACTGTTCACAAAATCGTCAAGAAATAATGGCTAATACTTCCGAACAATACGACGAAATCATCAAACAATGTCAGGACATATTCTCTAAAAAGGCGTATGACTATGGCACGGCGTGGCGCATTTTGCGTCTGCCGTCTCTGACAGACCAGATATACATCAAGGCGAACCGTATCCGCAGTATCCAAGATCTCGGGGAAGCTAAGATCGCGGAAGGCATCATTCCGGAATTTATCGGCATTGTCAACTATTCCGTGATGGCCCTCATCCAGATGGAAGTGGGCGTGGCCAATGATGCTGAACATATCGAAATGCCGCCCGCTCAGGCCGTGGAACTATACAACAAATACATCAATGCCGCTAAAAGCTTGATGATGAACAAAAACCACGATTATGGCGAGGCTTGGCGTCAAATGCGCATCAGCTCCCTGGATGATATCATCCTGATGAAGCTCTTCCGCATCAAATCCATAGAAGACCACAAAGGCAACACCCTCATTTCCGAAGGTCTTGACGCCAATTATTACGACATCATCAATTATTCGATGTTTGCACTGATACGCCTCGTGCTGGAAGGCGAAGAATAACCGTTTAAGAATATTAACCCCAAAATAATATCATTATGGCAAAAAAAGAACCCGTTTGGCTTAAAATATTAAGAATCGCACTTGGCTGCCTTTTCTTGTTCTCATCATTTACCAAAGCCGTTGACCCTGTGAATTTCGGCATTACGATGAATGACTATTTCGTATCATTCGGAATGGGCTTTCTGCATCCGCTGGCTCAGTTCGCCGCCGTTTGCGCAATTGCTGCCGAATTTATCTTGGGCTGTATGATGCTCTTCCGCGTTCGTCCGAAATTGGCCGCTTGGGGCTATCTTTTGTTTATGACGTTCTTCTTCTTCCTGACAATGTGGCTCGCCATTGCCGAATATTTGGAAGTCAACAACATCCATAATTTCGGTGTCGTACACGACTGCGGATGCTTCGGCCAGGCAGTGAAACTCTCCAACTTGGGTACGTTCCTCAAGAATGTAGTCATCATCATCCCAACAATCATCGTCTTTGTCAAACGTAAGAATATCCCCGATATTCGCCTGACCGTGCTCGGACAATGGGTGGCTGTGGTGATTTTTGCAGTCATTACCGTTGTCTTTCAACTGTACTGTATCAGACACCTCCCGTTGATTGATTTCACCGACTGGAAAAAAGGCAAAGATGTCGTGAAGGCTTTCATCGACCAACCCGGCGAGAAAGAATCCGTCTTTATCTATAAAAGCAACGCCGACAATAAGGAGGTGACTCTGACAGAAGACGAACTGATGGCTCAAGAACCGGATTTCTACGATAATTACGAGTATGTTGACCGTAAGGATAAAGAAATCACCAAAGGTCAAAAGCCGGAAATCGACGGTTTCAATATGTTGGATGAAAACGGTGCCGACCACGCCTACGAATTTTTCAGCTACGATAATGTGGAAAACATCTATGTGCTTTTCTTGCACGACGTGAACGAAACAAATGCCAAAGGTTTGGAAAAAGCCAAGGTTTTGGCCGCCGACTGCGCACGCCACAATCTGGAATTTGTAGCCGTATCCAACAGCTCAGAAGAAGATATTGACAAATTCGTCAAGGAAAACAATCTTGAATTCCCGGTATATCACAATCCTATTGACCCGATACACGGACCGTTTATGGTGCGTGACGCCGTCCGCTCCAACCCCGGCATCATTATGTTCAACAAAGGTGTTGTGAAGGAAAAATGGGCTTGGCGCGACTTCCCCGCATCAGTAAAATAGCACGTGCAGTCTGTTTCGTGTAGTTCCCATTTCCCAAATTTAGTCCGCTATGTCGAATTATATCCCGAATGAGGTTTTAGAGAATAAGACGATTGTTCGCAAATATCGTGAATTGCTGAAGACCGTGTATGCCAAGACGGATAATGAAAGCCGTAAGGACATACGCAAGGCATTCGTGCTGGCGACCAATGCCCACAAAGGCGTGCGTCGGCTGAGTGGCGAACCATATATCTACCATCCGATTTCGGTGGCGATGATCTGCTGTCAGGAAATGAACCTCGGCGCGACTTCCGTGATTTGCGCATTGCTGCACGACGTGGTGGAAGATACGGACTATACGTTAGACGATATGCGAGAACTCTTCGGCGATGTCGTGGCGGAAATTATCGACGGCCTTACCAAAATCGATGATCTGGTGCTGGATAATTGGAACCAGTCGATACAGGCGGAAAATTTCAAGAAGATATTTCTGTCAATGTCCAAGGATGTCCGCGTGATTTTGATTAAGCTCGCCGACCGTCTGCACAATATGCGCACGTTGGATTCGATGCCGCCCGAAAAACAGTTGCGCGTGGCTTCTGAAACATCCTATTTCTACGTGCCGTTCGCCCATCGACTCGGTCTCTATACCATTAAAAGTGAGTTGGAAGACTACTCGATGAAATATACCAATCCCACGGAATATTACGCTATTGCCAATAAATTGAAGGAGACAAATGAGGAACGCGCCCAACTGATTTCCGACTTTGTGAAACCTATTCAAGAGGCTCTTAAAGAAAATGGCATTGAGGCCGTGATGTCCTCACGCACAAAGTCCATCTGCTCTATTCATCAGAAAATCCTCAATAAGAAAGTCGATTTTGAAGATATATACGACATCTTTGCCGTCCGTTTTGTGTTTGATAGTTCGGTAGAAGAGGAATTTGAAATCTGTTGGAGGATTTATAAGATCGTGTGCTTGTTATATCCGACTAATCCGTCAAGAGATAGGAACTTTCTCACGCATCCCAAAGCCAATGGTTACCAGTCATTGCACCTTACCGCAATGAGCAAGGCGGGCAAATGGGTGGAAGTCCAGATCCGCTCCAAACGAATGGATGAAATCGCGGAAAAAGGTTTGGCGGCCCACTATCGTTACAAAGAGGAAAACCAAACCGAGTCGTCGCGCGCTGACCAAGAGGTGGATAAACGATTGGAAGAATGGCTTCTCCGGACGCGGGAGATTTTGAAGAGCAAGGATTCCGATGCCTTGGATTTTCTGAATGAGGTCCGCCTCAACTTGGATTTGAAGGAGGTCTATGTCTTTACCCCGAATGGAGATATGAAGACGTTGCCGGCTGGCTCCACTGTGTTGGATTTGGCCTACCAACTCCATACTAATCTGGGTGACCACTGCATTGGCGCTAAAATCAATTACAATATTGTATCTCTGGATCGTGTCTTGGAAAGCGGTGACCAGGTGGAAATTATCACTTCTAAGAAGCAAATTCCGAAAGCGGAATGGCTGGATATAGTCAAAACGCCTCGTGCCCGTCGCAGCATCCGTGACTTTTTCCGCAATGAGCAGAAAGACATCAATGCCGCCGGTATGGAAATGCTCCAGAAGTATTGCGAGGAATTCCATTCCAAATTCAACAAGGAGGTTATTGACAAATTGGTGACCGCCACTCTCTCCAAAAATGAAGATGACTTCTGGCATTCTATTGTAACACAGAAAATCACCAAAAACAAGGTTCGGACGATCCTTTCTATGAAACAACCGAAGGAACTGGCCGAATTCCAGAAGAAGGTGGGCGAAGAGATTTCCAAACGTTCGCTGGATGAACTCATTGACGAGCAACTTACCGCCACTCCTACCGCTTTCCTTCTGGATAACGATTACGAACAAATCAAGTATGTAATCGCGGATTGCTGTAACCCCATTCCCGGTGACCAGGTGGTGGGCTTCCAGGTTGCCAATGACCGCATCGTCATCCATCAGACATCCTGTCCGTTTGCCATTGAGCAGATGTCCAAATTTGGCAACCGTATTATCAAAACCAAATGGCGCAAAGGTCAGAATATAGCCTTTTTGTCTGGAATCAAAATTACCGGTTTCGACCGTAAGGGTATGATTAAGGAAATCATCGATATTGTCACTTCTCAAATGGATTTGAATATTCGTTCTCTCAATATTGAAACCAAAAACAATGTTTTTACCGGTACACTGATGCTTTACATACAAAGTGTTCGCGCCCTCACCAATCTTATTGGGCAGTTGAAAGACATTGACCACGTGGAAAAGGTCGAGCGCATTGGCTACGAAGTCCAGTAAAGACGGTGCTCCGCACCGTCTCATTTACAGTGAATTGTGCAGTGCATATTACGAGACGGTGCAGTGC
The DNA here is from genome assembly GCA_045600905.1 of Bacteroidales bacterium. Classification (GTDB taxonomy): domain Bacteria; phylum Bacteroidota; class Bacteroidia; order Bacteroidales; family WCHB1-69; genus F23-D06. Next base: position 8,842 of record JAZRYT010000108.1, on the reverse strand, counting down.
ATATTATGAGACGGTGCAGTGCATATTATGAGACGGTGCAGTGCATATTATGAGACGGTGCAGTGCACCGTCTCTACGGAGTTTTCACAATCCCATTATTATTATCATAGTTCCATAATTAAAAAGTGTGTCCTCCGCGCCGTAGGCGCACCTCTGCGAGACTCTGCGTCCTCTGCGGTTGAATTTTCCGCGGTTAACCACGCGCCGCAGGCGCAAAACAAACATCGGCATCATCACTTTTCTATAATGACAACACACAATACCTTAGCGTAAGAGACAATGTCCACAGAACCCTCAACGCCTATTGGTTCGGTATCAAGATGGGGGGCGCTCCGCGTCCTCTTTGGCTGAAGTGTAATGAAAGTAATAAAATCCATATAAAATCCACAAAAAATAGCCAGACGAACCGGCTTTAATGCGGTCGTCGTCTTTCAGACTCCTTAAAATCCAATAGAAAATCTATTTCAAAACATATTGCTGAGTCAAAAGAACTTACAAAAATCCTCAATTTGAAAGCTCAACAATAGATGGGGTGTAATCAACTTTCGGAATTAGAAATATTTACTTCAGATTCGCCCTGATTTGCTTCCACCCGAAGGAACTTACATTGCCCAAATCAGCAAACCGCTGCAGATGATAAGGCCGCTGACGATGAGGTCGATGATGCAGAAGCCCATAATATCCTTGGCATTGAGTTTGGCGATAGCTAAGGCAGGAATGGCCCAGAAAGGTTGGATGAGATTCGTCCACGCATCGCCCCAGGCAATCGCCGTGCCGGTAAGGCCGGGGTCAACCCCTAAGTTGGCACCAGCGGCAAACATAATGGGAGCTTGGATGGCCCAGTGTCCACCGCCTGATGGTACGAACATATTCAATATTGCTGCGCAAAGGAACGTCAGCAGCGGATAGGTTGTCGGGGTGGAAATGGAAATGCAGGCATCACTGATGACGGTGCCAAAGCAGATGCCCGATTGCCCAACACCTGTGATGATGCCCATAATGCCGGCGTAAAAGGGAAATTGCAGTAAGATACCGGCCGCACCGGATGCTGATTTTGTAAAGGCGTGAACGTATGCCAACGGCGTGCCGTGCAGAATAACCCCAACAAACAGAAACAGCATAATGACGGAGTTCAAATCTAAGGAACCTCCGCGGAAAAACAATTTGATAATCAGATATCCCAATCCCAGAATGGCAACCAACCAACTGAGCACACGGCTGTTCTCCATCTTTTCAGCCGGTGTGGTGGATAAGGGAGCTGGCTTTGTCTCATCTTCCATCAGCAAAGCGGGGTCAACCGTAATAGCGTCTTTCTTGGGGTGCATTAACGAGTTTACAACTACAAGTGCTGCAATGACTAATGCAACCATAATGATGTTGTGCGGATCAAGTATGGTTTGAGAAACGGGCACGGGTTCAGTCAAAACACCGTTGGTGGCTTTGGCGAGTGCGTCTCCCGGAGTGGCCATTGTGAGCGGAATAGAACCGGAAAGCCCGGCGTGCCAAACCACAAAACCACTATATGCGGAGGCTATCAGCAGACGGTAATCAACACCCTGCAGTTTGCGGGCGATTTCTTTGGCGAAGATGACGCCCACAATCAGTCCGAAACCCCAGTTGAGCCAGCAGGCTACAGCGGACACGCCCGTAACCAAGGCAATGGCACCGGCAGGTGTCTTGGGTAGAGATGCCATGGAACTGATTCCTTTTTTGATGACGGGTGCTGCTGCCAACGTGGAACCGCATACCAATACTAAGGCCATCTGCATAGCGAAAGCTAACAGCCCCCATACACCGTTGCCCCAATGCTCAACCACCTCTATGGGCGTCTGATGGCAGATCGGCATGGCTAACAATGCGGCAATAAAGGTTAGTATTATGGCAAAAATAAAAGGCTCGGGCAGATATCGCTGCACCAATTTTACGCAGGCTTTGATGACTTTCTGGAACATAGAGGGAGTGGGGGAGAAGGGGTTAAGGGTGAAGGTTTAAAGTATAAGGTTGAAAGTGTAAAGGATGTTGCCAAGAACAATGTCAATGCGGTCGTCGAAGGCTTCGCGTGTAGCGTAGCCGACGTGAGGGACAAGCACGCAGTTGGGTGCGGAGAACAGCGGATGGTCTTTGGCCAAAGGCGGTTCCTTTTCGTAAACGTCAATGCCGGCACCGGCGAGTTTGCCTGCCTTGAGCAGTTCGGCAAGTGCATCGATATCAACCACATTGCCACGTGCAGTGTTGATGATGACGGCTGTCGGTTTGCAGAGTGACAGCAATTCGCGGCTGATGAGGTGGTGCGTTTCCGCCGTCAAAGGGACGTGCAGGGAGATAATGTCACAGGTGCGCATCATTTCTTCCAAAGAGAGGTAGGGGATGTTGTGCGCGAGGATGTCCGCTTTCTGTGTGCGGCTCCAGACAACGACCTCGCAACCAAAGCATTGAAGAAGCAGCGCGGTGCGTGTTCCAATGGCGCCGGTGCCTACAATACCCACGCGCTTGCCTCGCAACTCCTTGCCGAGGAAGTTGTTGCGTGTGCCACCTTGACGGATGTCTGCATCCAAAGAGGTGAGGTGGCGATATACGTCAATCATCAGCCCGATGGCTAACTCAGCCACACCTTCAGTCGCATAGCCGGAGGCATTCTTGACCTTGATGTCGTGAGCTTGGCAGTAGTCTAAGTCAATATGGTCAAGACCGGTGAAGGCCACGTCTAACATTTTCAATTTGGGACATTGGGATAAAATGTCCGCACCGATTTTAATGTTGGAAACGATGACGATTTCCGCGTCTTTCATACGTTCGATGAGGGTGGCGGCATCTTCTTTGCGGTCACGGTAACAAACGAATTCGTCGCCTCTTAGGGCAAAATCAGCGGCTATGTCGGCAGCGCGTTGTTCACTTATTCCGATAGGTTCAACTGCAACAATCTTCATAATGACGTTCTATTTTATGTTTAACTTTTCTACTTGCAAAACTTCGTCGTTGGCCTTGTCGAACAGAATGGCTACAATATAGCAGTTGTCCGGGTTTGGTTGTACGAAGTGGATGTCATTGCTGGCATCTGGATTGAGGTCGCGGTATTTGAGGCTGGTTTTGAAACCATAGGTGTAAGCCAGGCCTTTTTCAAGGATGCCGTTGCTGGTGAGCATATCGCCGTAGGTGCCGTTGAGGGCATTGCGCAAGACGTGATTGTGGACGTAGTCTTCAATAAATTCGGAACCTTTCAGTTGTCGGCTGACAATGCCGTCTTCAACCAAGAAGAGTGCTAGACGAACAGGATAGTTATAATCATCGAGCATAGATACTTTCACGTTGACTTTCAAAGAACTATCGCTGGTGTTGAACTGGTTGATCATTTGGATTGCAGCATATACGTGGCTGCGGTCAACTGATTGCAATGCGTTTTGCCAGATGCTCATAGCTAAGCCGCCACCGTCATTATGCTTGCGATTGATGATGGCGGTAGGCCATGCGGAGATACCATAGTCTTCCATAAGCTCATTGCCAGCCTGCGTGCGGAAGTCGTGAGGACTGCTATTGTTTGGACGAGCATAAGAACCGGTGTGCAAACCTATGGCAATCAGGGTGTCGCCGTAGATGTCGTGTAAAAATTCCAACTTTTCGTGTCCTTCAGGGCAGTTGGAACAGTTGTGGCCCGTGTATTCTTCCAACAGTATTTTACGATACACACTGCTCGGGTCAAGGTTTGGAAACTCTACGTCAACGTCTTCCGTATGGATGACCTCGATGAAAGGTCCTTCAATCTTATCGCAGCTGGCAAAAAATATCGCTGCGATGGTTATAACGATAGGAATAAATATCTTTTTCATTGTATTCTCAATTATCAATTTTCAATTATTAGAAGGAAGTTGTGATGGAAAGACCTACACCGTATGAAGCAGGTACGGAACGGCAAACTCCACCTATGCAAAGAATACCTTCTTGTGTCTTGCCGAAGTTGAGGGCAATGCGGGTGGTGTTCCAAACGTAAGCACCAGCAATGTTGAAGTAGTGCAGTTTTCTATCTGGATTCTCGTTGCCGTAGTTCCATTGGTCTCCGATGGAGATGAACCAGTTGGGGCTGATGGAATATTCCAACATACCGTATAACCAACTGCCGTTGTAAAGTTCGGTACGAATGTCGGTGTAGAAATGTTGCAATTCCAAACGAAGGGCGTGTTTGCTGTTGATTTTGTAGGAGAGATCGGCAGCTACTAAATGACCACGCATAAAGCCTTCTTCTTTTTGCAGTTCTTGTACGTTATAGGAGATGAAGTTGTATGCCAAGATGAGTTTCCATTTTTTGGAAAGACGACGACTGATTTCGAAGCCGATGTCTTGATACAACAAAGTGGTGTCGAAACTGAATAGGTTGGTGGTGTATCCTTCGGTGCCGGCCATAGTCCCAAATTCAAGTGCATCGGCGGTAGGGGTTTGTTTCAACTTGTGGAAGCGAGAGAAATTGAAAGTGAGGTCGGTGCCGTATTTTCCACCTATCTTGGTTTTCTTGGGAATCTGATAGTTGACCTGGAATTGAGCACCTACCTGGCTGTTCGGTTGGGAGGCGAAACTGTAGTTGCTGATGAGTTGATAGGAATATTGGCGGTTTATGGCCGGGATGTTGTTGATACTCAACAGAGGTGTGGTGGGCAACTGCAGACGTTGGGAGCGGAAGTCCATATTGTCGGAACTGATGAAGGAAGCCGCCACACCGAAGCCCTTCATTGAGTAGGTGGCAGAGAGGAACAAGGAAGAACCTTTTCTGTAGATGTAGTTGTTGGTGACATTCGGGTCTTGCATTTTTTGAGCATACTCGCCGTCGAAGCGGAAACCTTTGTAACCGAAAATGGCGCGTGCGGCCCAAACGGGTGTGTTGGAAGGAATCTTGTCAGTTGGAATACGACCAGTACAGGTCGTGTCGGTACCTGGGTAGAGTGTGACGTTGATTTCATCGGAGGATTGCTCGTATTTGCTGACGAAGGAAGCCCCAATAGTAGCTAAGATGCCTAATTCTCCGGCCTTAGGGATCAGTTCGCCCAAAGCAATTTCTCCATCCACGCCACGGACAAAATCTTTTCTGCCAACGTAGGATTCGAAGTTCATACGCTCCATACCCCACACGCCTTTGAGGTAGATACCTCTGTAGGGATTCAATTTTACACGAGCACCCAAAAGGCTGTTGTCAATACCCAATTGGCGGTCTTCATAAGCACGAAGAGACAAACCGTTGCCAAATTGTTCGTAGAAGTTACCAGCCGTGACTTGAATGAAGTCGTTTTTGTAATCGGCAAAGAAATATTTGATGCCTTGACCTTGGTAATGGATTTTCTCAAAATCAATCAATGGAAACTGATAGTATTCGTAACGCATACCGGCGGAAAAACCACCATTGGAATACAAGAGGTTGAGGAAAGCGTTGGCTCTAACTTTTGAATCGACTTTTTCGGCTCCGATTAGGGAATCGGGAATGTAGTACATCCCATTGAAACCGAAGTCTCCGCTGATACGGCTGTTGCCCAATTGATGTTGGGCAGAGGCAGTAAAAACAGAGAGAAACAAAAGTATAACTGTGATAAAGCGTAAAATTTTCGTCATAAAAGTTGGTTTTTGTTTATAAAAATCCGAAGCGGTATATCCTCGGAATATACCGCTTCTAGATTATATGAAGAAGTTATTTTCCTGATGCGATTTTTTTGATGATTTCGTAAACCTCATTTTCGCTGCCCGGAGCGTAAGAGGTGTGTTGCCAAACGATTTCGCCGTTTCCGTTCAGAATGCACATATAGGGCACGTCATTGACGTTCATAGCGCGTTTGAAATCGGAGTTGACGTCCAGAAGGACGGTGTATTCCCAGCCTTTGCCATTTACAAACGGAGCAACGCGAGCGGAAGTCTTGGCGTCGTCAATGGCGATGGCGTAAAGTTTGACGCCGGTTTCATCAACCCAGTCTTCGTATTCGTCGGCAATGGCGAGCAATTCAGCGATGCAGGGCTTGCACCAGGTAGCCCACAAACTGACGATGATGGGCTTGCCGTCATTTTGAATGTCTTTGGTGTTGAAGATTTTCCCGTCAATTGTCTGGATGTCAATGGCGGGAAGCTTGGCCAAGTGTTGGTCTTTTGCCGGTTGGTCGTTCTGTGCGCTTAATGCAAAGCAGGCGATGAGGGCGATTGCCAAAATAATAGTCTTTTTCATATTGCTGAATTTTTATTGTTTATTTCTAAATAAGGGGTTGTCGTTGTTCTCTTCTTCTTTGATAAATCGATTTTGCAGATAGCCAGAAAGCCCGGTTTCCGGAGCCGGTGCGTACCGTTGGAGGATTTGCCCGTTCTCGTTGATAATCATATAGTCTGGGAGCGTTTCAATGCCGTTCTCCAAAAGCCAGTCGTAGTTGTGGTTGAAATAGAGTATCGGCCAGTTGAACATTTCACCGTATGTCTTGTAAAAATCTTCATATTGCTTCTCGTCTGGATCCACGTTGATACTGATGAATTGGATGTCTGAACCGTATTTGTTGTGAAATTCCTTTATCAGCAACATCTCCCGAATGCAATCCATACAGTCACTTTGGAAAAACTGTACGTAGATGTCTTTTCCGCCAAAATGTTTAAAAGGTTCCTTGCGGCCTTTTGAATTTTTAAAGAGCAACTTCTTGTCCACGTTCTTGTCGGGATGCAATTTCAGCAAAGCATTATCAATAAATGGAATGTGTTCTTGGAAGTGGGTGGATGCTTTGATGTATTGCAGCAGTTTGAGGATGTTTCCGGGGTCAAATTCCTCGTTGTCGTATAACTCAATGAGGTTGTAGATGAGTACGAGTTCTCGGATACGCTCGTTGACCAACATTGGGTCGCGACCTACTTCGTTGAAAAGAGCCAGGTAGTCGGGGCTCTCATTGATGGTTTCCGAAAGCAGCTTCTTGGAAATGTATTTGGAATTGTACAGATATCCGCGGTAATGCTCGGTGAAAAGATACATATAGGCAGGGTTGTTGTACAAAATGTAGTCGTTGTCAAAGTATTTCTGATAGATTTTCAGATTGTCGTTGGGGAAGCAGAGCTTGTCTAATGCCCCGTAAGTGTAGTAAGTGTAGGATTGATAGAAATTCAGCGGATTGTATTGGATGTCGAATTTCTCGTGGAGCAGCGACGTTAGCGTGTCGTAGGCGGAGGCGTCTTTGTCGTAGGTGATGCGGAAGGCGTAGTAGTCCATTGCGCGGCTGAAGTAGTTGCTGAACCGATTGACTTTGTAGTTGAGGTCGTTGGTGTCGGTTTTGTTCGTGGATATTTCCAGATATCCGCCGTATCGCTCCGGATTGATGAGTTGGAAGAGTACGGAGTCTGTGGAGATTTGGAACTCGTATTGGTTGTTGGGAACGATGAAGAACTCTGCGCGTGAAGTCCGAATGGCGAGCTGCGCAAGCAAAATCTGGTTGGTGGGGTAGGAAAGTACGAATTTTCCGTTGCGGTCTATCTTGTCCGTGGCCACCACTTTGGGAATGTGGTTGAGCAAATCGTCGAAAACCAAAAGGCGAATTTCCTCGTTTTTGGCAAACGGAGCCGTTCCCGATATCGTCACAGGCTGCTGGGCCTTGACTGAAATCAGCAGGCACAGACTTAAAAGGCAATATGTGACGAAACGACGGTACATCAGATGTTATGTTCGGGAAGTTTGTAGGATAAATACGGCGTGTAGTCAGCACCCAATGACCAAAGTTCGCGGACGAGGGTGGAGGAAACGGCTGCCCATTGGGAGGAGGCCGGAATGAAGATGGTTTCCACCTCGGGATTCAACATCTTGTTGGCTAACCTCATCTCCTCCTCGATGGCGTAGTCGGAGGCGTTTCGCAAACCGCGAATCAGGTAGCCGACTTGGTGCTCACGGCAAACGTCAACCGTAAGTCCTTGGTAGGTAATTACTTTTATTTTGGGCTCGTTTTGATAGAGCTGCTGAATCCACTGGGTGCGCTGTTCTACGGAAAAGACGTCTCTTTTTTGGAAATTGTGTCCGATGGCGATGAGGATATGGTCGAACAAAGGCAGCGCTTTGGCGACAATATCTTCGTGCCCTTTGGTGAAAGGACAAAACGAACCGGCGAAAACAGCAGTAGTTGGCATAGCGTTAGTCTCTGATTACGGTGAAGTTATAGTCGTCCAAGAACTTAATGAGCCGGGATGGATTGTAATCCACGGAAGAGGCATATTCCTGAGGCACGACGTAGTCCATTTGGGAAACGATATCTTGGGAAATTTCGGAGAAAATGTGCGGAGTAGGTAGCCCGGCGATGTTGGCGGACGTGGAGATGATGGGTTTGCCGAGTTTGCGGATGAGTTTGCGGCAGAATTCGTGTTGGACGATGCGGATGGCAATCGTGCCGTCATTGTGAACGAGCTTCTCAGGCAGGTTTTGTGCAGTGGGGTAGATGAAAGTGGTGGGACGGGATACGTGGTGGATGAGGTCCCAGGCGATAAGAGGAATGTTCTCCACGTACATCGGGAGGCGTTCGGCGGAATCAAGCAGAATAATCATACTCTTCTTCTCGTTGCGTTGCTTGATTTGATAGATTCGCATCAAAGCCTCTTCGTTGGTGGCATCACAACCTATGCCCCATACAGTATCGGTCGGATATAGCAGCACTTTGCCGGCACGTAGCAATTCGGCACATTTTTCTATTTCCTGTTCCATTTTTTAGTTTTTAAAAAAGGCTGCAAATGTACATAATTTATAAAATCGCACAGACGAATAAAAATGTACGCGAAAACCGCAGGATTCTGTATCTTTGTAATTTAATTCACAAAACGTTACGAAGATGAGAACCTGCGGTTTAGACGTGCACAAAGATACGAT
>JAZRYT010000107.1:0-10623 GCA_045600905.1 Bacteroidales bacterium | reverse complement strand
CTATTTCGCACGCATCCTTACGGACAAGGGCGTAGTGACCAAACGCATCGTGAAAAAGTAATTGACAATTGATAATTGACAATCAAGGGGCTGTTCTCGGTTTCGGGAACGGCCCCTTTTTTAGTTTCAAGTTTCAGGTTTATTCACTACGTTCATATTCTCCTGGCAACTCAGCAAAGCCAAACAAATTGTGTCTTTGCTTTCGCTTGCTGCGTCGAAACAAGTTTCAGGTATAATAGCGCATCCCCAATCATTCATCATTCATCATTAACCCTTAACCCTTTATCCCTTATACGCGTTCCCGCATTCCCTCCGGCTTTATTCTAAGAACTTCCCCCATCTTTCTTCCATAAAAAATCAAAATTTATATTCAACTGGCATAAAAATCAATTTTTTTGTGTATGTTTGCGCTCTTTTTTAGAAATAGCAGATTATGGTAAGAAAACTTGTCATCTTTTACTAAGATGGGCGCTGTAGATATGGCGCCACCACTTGCTATTTTATTTTCCCACAAGCATTTATTTATACAACTCTTTTTATTATTAACTAAATTATTTTTTATGAAAAAGCTTTTACTAATGTTGCTGGCTTGTATGCTCAGTGTTTGCTCACTGAACTTGTCAGCACAAGGTTTGGAGGACTATGGCTTCTCCACTGGAACGGATGCTTCCAAATGGATTCCGTTGACCACCACGACATCGCTGATCAGTGCAGGTGCTGGTGATTACGGGGTTTCCACGGTTCAAGATCTTGGTTTCACTTTCTTTTTTGGTGAAACCTCTTACACGCAATTCTCCGTCAATGCGGACGGCAACCTGCGTTTTGGATCTACCGTAACGGGAACCTACAACTACTCATCGCCGTTCAGTTCCTCGAATGCAGCTTCCAACAATCCTAAAATCAATATGATGGGTTGTGACGGTTTTTTGACCGACAGCGGTTATGTGCATTATGAACTGACGGGAACCGCCCCCAACCGCGTGGGTGTTATTGAATTTGCCACATCTACCTTCACCTCTACTTCCAGAAACTCCCTGCTTCGTTGGCAAGTCCAACTTTTTGAAGGCAGTAACAACATTCAAGTCGTCTTTGCTTCTACAACTCCCCCCATTCTACCCGCAGTTACTCGCCAATGCGGTCTCTGTATCGATGGTACGGATGTCATTTTAATTGATGCCAACCACATAGCCACACACTATAATGCCGGTCAAGCCACTACCATTGCCAGTGGTCAATGGCCTGATGTGAACCGCTACTATTTGTTCTCTGCTCCTTCCAACACTTGCCCCAAACCCATCAATTTCGCTGTTGAATCTGTCACTTCCGACGAAGTGACCTTGTCTTGGTCCCCACGCGGTTCCGAATCTTCCTGGGATCTCTATATTACAGATCAGAACATTGTTCCCGATGAATACACGACCCCTACCACTTCCGCGACGGACACTTTCTACACAGAAAGCAACCTTACTCCTTCCACTACTTATTCCGCATACGTACGCGCCAACTGCGGTAGCGAGTTCAGCGGTTGGAGAAATCTTTCTTTTGCAACCACCTGCGTGCCTTTGACGACATTGCCATATATGATGGATTTCGATTCTGAAAATGGTATCTCCTCGACAACAGTAACTGCTTCTGAAAACAACCTGCCCTTATGCTGGGACCATCTTTGCGGTACGTACAGCAGTTATGCGGGTTATCCCTTTGTATATAGCAGTTCCACCTACGCGGCTTCCGGCACAAACTCTATGCGTTTCTACACCTCTACCAGTACGACTGATTACGGCAACCAGTATGCTATTTTGCCGGCCATAGATATCAACTATTATCCAATGAACAACCTGCAAATCAGTATGGATGTACGTAAAAACAGTACTACCTATACGAATTTCACTTTGTACGTAGGTGTGATGACCGATGCCAGCAACCCCGCTACTTTTGTTCCTGTTGACACCCTTGTCCTTCCCAATACGACGTACGAAAACCACACTGTCTATTTCACCAATTATGAAGGACTCGGCAACCGTATTGCCCTGATGGCTCCGAGAGTGGGCCAGTCAGGTGTTTCCTATAACACCGGTTATGTCGATAATATCATTGTTGAAACCATTCCGACCTGTATCAAACCGACAAACGTCACTTTGAGCAACATCACGGACAATAGTGTCGATGTGAACTGGATTCCGGGAGCCGAGGAAACCGCTTGGGAAGTGGCTGTGGCAGAACACGGTGACGACATCGACAACGCCCTCGTTGAAAATGCCTATTCCCATCCCTACACGGTCTATAACCTGACAGATGACACGCAATACGACGTCTATGTACGTGCGGACTGCGGCGGCGGCGACTACAGTTCTTGGACATTCGCCCGGACATTCACCACCAATCCTTTGTGTTCCTCTCCCGGTGCTATCACAGTTAGCCAAATTACCGGTACATCCGCAATGGTATCTTGGGAATCCGCACCATACGGTCCGACCGGCTACACGGTAGAATATTCCGAGGCAGGGCAGAACAACTGGATGACAGCAGATGTGGATGGCAATAGCTATATGATAGCCTATCTTAATCCGCAGACACAATACGAAGTGCGTATCACCACTATATGCGACGAAGGTACAGCACCCTCAGTCACTAAAACCTTTACGACGAATTGCCTGGCCGGTGGTGTTGTCACCTTTGACGCGGGTGCCTCGACCAGTTACTTTATCCCAGTCAACAACTACTATAATTATACCTATAGTCAGCAAATCTTCCTGGCCAGCGAAATGAACGGCGCTGCAGATATTACCGGTGTCGCTTTCCAATATGCCTATTCTTCCCCCTCTACAGCCAAGACCAATGTTAATATCTATATGGGACACACCTCGCAGTCCAGTTTCACATCCACTTCCAATTACATCCCGTCAAGCAACTTGCAATTGGTATATTCCGGCAATTTGAACTGTACACAAGGTTGGAACACGTTCAACTTCACGACACCGTTCCACTACAACGGTAGTGACAACATTGTTATAGCAGTGGATGACAATTCCTACGACTATGATGGAAGTTCCTATACGTTCTATGTACACTCCACCAGTGGTGCTGATAGATCTCTCTATTACTATAGCGATTCTTACAATCCAGATCCTTCCAGCCCGTCTTCGTCCGGCGCCACCTCAAGCATCTCTTCAAACCGTAGCAATATCAAATTCTTAAGTGTTTGCGACAGTTTGGCAACCTGTATTGCTCCCAATGCATACGTAGATGAAAAGACCAACGAAACCATTACGGTTGACTGGGCTCCCGGTTATAATGAGAGTTCTTGGAATTTGGAATATTCTACGGATGGTACAAACTGGACGTCTGAAGGTTCCGTTTCCGCACCTTATACACTTACCGGCCTTACCAGTGACACGCCGTATTCTATCCGCATCCAGTCCGATTGTGGCGGTGGCGAGGTGAGTGACTGGACAATTCTCAATACCAGAACAGAATGTTCTTCCGTAACCATTCCTTATTTTGAAAACTTCGACGATGCGCCTGCTTCCGGTAGCGGCAATATGGTGACCTGTTGGACACGCAATACCAACTACACATCTACCGCTTATCCTTATACCTCCAATGGTCAACACCACTCCGGCAATTATTCCGTCTATTTCTACGGTACATCCACCTATTATTCCTATTTGGCTTCTCCTCGTTTCGACGACCAAGTTTCGATGAATGATTTGCAAATCCAATTCTGGGCTTATAAAACAACGGATTCCTATAATATTGAAGTCGGTATTATGAGTAATCCGGATGATTACAACACATTCGTTTCTGTCGGTCAGGTCTCCCCGACTGCCACTTCCTCTTGGGAGATGTTTGAAGTCAACACTTCCAACTATACCGGTGACGGACATTATGTTGCCTTCAGAATCCCGGCAGCTATTACCAGCTATATGTATATTGACGACATTAATGTAGATGCCATTCCGTTGTGCTTGCACGTCAATAACGTTCACGTGAATGAGACTACAGTTACTCCTACGACAGTTGATGTTGCTTGGACACCAGGCGAACAGGAATCTGAATGGGTGTATGTCTATGGCCTTGCCGGCACGATCACCAATCCGGAATTGGAAGCTCAGAACACCGTTTATGGCACGCCTTCTGTGACGCTTACAGGATTGACGGGTAATACCGCATACGACATCTTCGTCAAAGCCAACTGCGACAATGGCGAAAGCAGCACGTGGATGATGGCATCCTTCAGAACGGCCTGCGTTCCCGTTGACCAACTTCCTTATATGGAGAACTTGGAAAGCTATGAAGGTACGACACTGACCACTACATTGACAGAAAACAATCTGCCGGCTTGTTGGAGTTACATCAACACCGCAACTTCTACTTCTGGTTATTGGAAGTATCCGGTCATTTACAATAGTTCCACATACGCAGCATCCGGTTCCAATTCCATTCGCTTCTATACAGGAACATATTCTTATTATGGCGATCAATATGCCATTATGCCGCAATTGGATGTCAACCAGAATCCGATGAACACGGTACGTGTCAAATTCGACCTCAGAGCTTATAGTACATCCTATACCACTACGTTGAAAGTTGGTGTGATGACCGATCCTGAGAATCCTTCCACCTTCCAATTGGTACAGACTTTGACGACCTCAACGACTACATACGACACCAAAATCGTCAGCTTCGAAAACTACACGGGAACGGGCGAGTATGTCGCATTCTTGATTGAACAACCAGTTTCTTCTCCTTTATACAATGCTTGTCACATTGACAATATCACATTAGAACACGCTCCCGACTGCGCACATCCTACCGGACTGACCGCCTCCACCGTTTCTCAACATGAAGTCACGTTGGATTGGACAGCCGGCGATCAGGAAACAGAGTGGGAAGTTGTCGTTGTCAATGGCGGACAAGCTCTCTCAACGGGAACACCGATAACGGTCTATACCAACTCCGCATTGGTTGACAACCTCAACCCTGCCACCAACTATGATGCATACGTTCGCTCCGTATGTCCGAATGGCGGATATAGCGATTATGTGTTCATTAATTTCAGCACTTTGTGCGAAGATATTCAACAATTGCCTGTATCCTACAACTTTGACGATGTGGCTGGCGCAACCACCACTTCCGTGGCTGACAACAACCTGCCGATTTGTTGGAATCATTATAATGTAGGTACCAGCACTGACTATTCCGGTTATCCTATTATTTACAATAGTTCCTCGTATGCTGCTTCCGGTACCAATGCTATGCGTTTCTACACCTATACCACATCTGGTACATACGCTGACCAAGTAGCCATTCTGCCTCCCATTGATGTGAACACTTACGATATCAGCACCTTGCAACTCACCTTTGATGCAAGAGCTAACAGTACCTCATATTTGTTCACTATAGTTGCCGGTGTGATGACCTCTCCTTCCGACATCACCACTTTTGTGCCCACCGATACTTTGATTATCAACAGCACTTCATACGAAACCTACAATATGTACTTCCCCAACTACACGGGTACCGGTCAACTGATTGCCCTGATGGCTCCGCAATTCACCGGCTCAATCTATAATCAAGGTTACATTGACAACTTAATCCTTGACGTGGCTCCGGCCTGCTCTCCGGTCAATAACCTTGAAGTTTCCAATGTGGCTGGTTCTTCCGCTTTGATTACTTGGGAAGACGGCGTTTTGGGCGAAACTTCCGATTATGTGCTCGAATACTCCGAATACGGTTTGGATTCCTGGACTACGATTACGGGTATTGTCAATACTTCCTATACGCTTTCCGGTTTGAACCCGGAGACACATTATGATGTTCGCGTGATGGCAAACTGTGGCAGCGATGCAAGTACTTGGCAAACTGTTGACTTCACCACCCACTGTCTCGCCGGCGGCGACATTGAAATTGGTGACGGTTCCTCAACCACCTATTCCATTCCTGTAAATACTTACTACAACCACTCTTACGTACAAGAACTTTATTTGGCTTCTGAAATCGGTACGGCTGGTGACATCAACAGTATTTCATTCCACTATATTTACAGCACGGCACAAACCAAAAGCCCTGTTACCATCTATTTGGGAACGACAAGCCAAAGCACGCTTACTACCTGGGTGCCAGTTGCCAATATGCAACAGGTCTTCTCTGGCAGTATTAACTTCACCAATGCCGGTGATGGTTGGGTGAACATTCCTTTCACCACACCATTTAACTATGACGGCACGCAAAACCTTGTGGTGGCTGTCTTGAACAACACCGGTTCTTATACCACCAGTAACAACAATACCTTCAGCTGCCATTCCGCACCGGGTATGTGTATCCGTTACCAAGTGGATGAATCAACGCCTATTGACCCGAGCAGTAACCCCACTATTACCACGGAATCCAACCGTAGTGATGTTAAGTTCGGTTTCCCGTGTGATAACACCGTTACCTGTATTGCTCCGAATATTTTCATTAACAATGTTGGCCAAACCACTGCCGACCTGACTTGGGTTCCAGGTAACAACGAATCCTCTTGGAATATGGCATATATGGCAGAAGGTGACGACGACTGGACACTCGTTCCGGGTCTTACCGGCAATGAATACAACTTCACCGGCTTGAATACCAACACCGTTTATTACGTTAGAATGCAGTCTGACTGTGGTGGCGGCGATACCAGTACTTGGGTAGGAGCCACCTTCAGAACCGACTGTAGCGCTATCTCCATCCCGTTCACTGAAAACTTTGACACATACGGTACAGGCGAAAGCGCTTATCCGATGTGTTGGGGTAAGATCAACACCTATTCCTCTAACAGACCGTATATCAACACGACGAACTTCAGCGCACCGGGCTGTCTTTATTTCTACACGGGTGCAGGCGCTTACAACATTGCCGTGGCTCCTGAAATCGACCCCAACGTACCTTTGAACACACTGCAAGTCTCCTTCAAGTATAGAGTTTACAATGTCAGCGACCACCTCATTGTGGGTATGATGACCGATCCAGACAATGCCAACACCTTTGTGGGTATTGATACTCTGTCTGTCCCTGCCGCTTCTACTTGGTATGATGCTACAGTTTATCTTGCTGCTTATCAGGGAGCAGGCAGATATGTGGCCTTGAAGAATATGTGTTTGGGTACGGCTACTACTGCCTACGCTTACGTGGATGACTTTGTGATTGACGTGGCTCCTACCTGTCTGCCTCCTCACGGTTTGACTGCCACGAATGTCACTACCAACAGTGTGGATTTGACGTGGACTGATATCTCCAATGCTTCCGCTTGGGTTGTTGAATATGGCCCTGCCGGCTTTACTTTGGGTACCGGTACAACAGAACCTGTTTATTCCACTACCACAACGATTACCGGCCTTACAGCTTCCACAGCATACGATTTCTATGTGAAGTCAGATTGTGGCGGAGGCGATGAAAGCGATTATGGCAATGTTATTACGGTACGCACGGCTTGTGATGCCATTACGACTTTGCCATTTGAGGACTCTTTTGACACATACGGAACAGGATCAACCATCTATCCTGCTTGTTGGTCTAAGATTAACACCTATTCCAGCGACAGACCTTACATCAACACCACGAACTACAGCGCACCGGGCGCTATGTACTTCTATGCCGGAACAAGTGGAACATATAACATTGCCATTACTCCTCTCTTTGATGCTTCCATTCCTGTTAATACCTTGCAGGCAACCTTTATGTACAAGGGTAGCGGTACAAACGACCGACTGATTATCGGTGTTATCTCCAACCCGACGGATGCTTCTACTTTTGTGCCCGTTGATACGGTTTACCACACTTCCGCTTGGACAGAATATGAAATTCCTTTCAACAACTATACTGGTACTGGTCAATATATTGCTTTCAAGAACGAATATACGACCACTTACGGATATGCTTATTTGGACAACTTGAATATTGACGTCATCCCGTCCTGTCCGAAGCCACAAGATCTTGCCGTTACAGCTCAAACATCCAGTTCCATAACCCTTTCCTGGACGGAAGTGGGTTCGGCCACCCAATGGAACATTGAATACGGTCCTGTCGGATTCACGCAGGGTACGGGTACTACGGAAATAGCTACTTCCAATCCTTATACCATCAATTCTCTGACGACGGATGTCTATGATTTCTACATACAGGCTGACTGCGGCGGTGGTGATGTAAGTCCGTGGAGAGGTCCTATTACCGCTCAACCGGGTGCCATAAATATGCCTGTAACGGGAACAGTAAACGTTACCACTTGCGATGCCACTATTTATGACGATGGCGGTATCAATGGTGTTTACAGCAACAACTGCGAATCCTATATGATTGTTTATCCTGAAACGCCAGGCGCTGTTGTATCTGTTTCCGGTACGATTGTGGCTGAAAGTTCTACTTACGATTACCTGCAATTCTTAGATGGTGCCAGCACAACAGGTCCTCAACTTTATAAAACAAATCAAACTGGTTCTTCCCAAACGTTGAACTTTGGTCCGATCACCTCTTCAACAGGTCCGTTGACAATCCGTTTCCATTCCGATGGTTCCAACACATACGCAGGATTTGCCATTCAGGTTTCCTGTATAACCTGTCCTCCTGTTTCCAATGTTACCGCTACTTCCAGCACAACATCTTCTGTAACCCTTTCTTGGACGGAAACAGGTGCTGCCAGTGCTTGGAACATCGAATACGGTCCTGCAGGCTTCACACAAGGTACAGGTACAACGGTTTCGGCAACATCCAACCCGTTCACTGTAACTGGTTTGAACGCATCCACCAACTATGATTTCTATGTACAGGCTGATTGTGGCGGTGGTGATGTAAGCCCGTGGACTCTTTGTTCCGCAGCTACAGATTGTGACGCAGTGACACTTCCTTACACCGAAAACTTCGAATCTTACGCTGGTACTACCTATAGTGAAGATGGTCCTACCCCTACTTGCTGGACAACTTGGACGGACAACACTTCTTATCCGGCTCCTCACGTAACATCCAGTGGTACGGGTTGTTACCCGAGCAGCGGCACCAATGCTTTGACTTTTGTTGCAAACAGTTCTTCAGCAGGAGTTACTACAGGTGCAAGTGCTATTGCCGTATTGCCGACCTTCACTGAAGACTTGAATACTTTGAAGCTTACTTTCTCCTATCGTATGGAAAGTTCTTCATACGGTGAGCTGAGAGTGGGTTACGTTACGAATCCAAATTCTCCGCTTAGCACCTTCACGCAAGTGGCAGTCATTCCGGGCACTACAACTGTGTCAACGGATTCTATCGACTTCTCTACCGCAACCAATATTCCTGCAACTGGTAATATTGCATTTTATTGGTACAAGGAATCCATCTGGTACACCTGCAGTGTGGATGATATTGTTGTAATACAGGCTGGTTCTCCTGGTCCTGGCACCACTTGCGATGCTCCTACAAACGTACATACGACCAACGTGGGTCAAACCTCCGCAACTATCGCGTGGACGCCTGGTGGCGACGAAACCTCCTGGAACCTCCAATACAAGACAGCATCTTCCAGCAGTTGGTCTAACAGCATTACCGTCAACAACACACCTTCCTACACGCTCACCGGTTTGACGGCCAACACCGCTTACCAAGTCCGCGTACAGGCTGTTTGCGACGCTAATAGTGTTTCCAACTGGGCTAACGGTTCCTTCACCACATTGAACAATGACGAACCTTCCTGTCCGGCTCCCACCAACGTGGCCGCTAACAACATTACCACAAACTCCGCAGTCATTACCTGGAGCCAAGAACCGAACACCGCATCCTCTTGGACGGTTATCTACAAACAGAACGTTGCCTCCGCTTGGGAAACTGCTACAGCCAACGCGATGACCTACACTTTGTCAGGCCTCAATCCCAACACGCAATACGACGTTCAGGTGATGGCTAACTGCGACAACGGTATGCAGAGCGCCGCTTCCGAAACCATCCACTTCATCACCCAACCTGACGGTGTGAACAACTACGTTTTGGAAAGCAGCATCAGTGTCTATCCGAACCCGACGAGTGGTCAATTTACCATTAGCAATGAGCAATTCACCATCAACAGTGTTGACGTTTATGACGTTTACGGCAAACTCATCAGCACGACGAAGGTGGAAGACACCCACGTCACGCTCGACATCAACACGTATGCCGACGGCGTTTATTTCGCACGCATCCTTACCGACAAGGGCGTTGTGACCAAACGCATCGTGAAAAAGTAATCTTACGATATAATGCATAATGTAGGGGCGGAGATTTCTTCGCCCCTTTTTTGTTTTTTATAGGAAAGGAATGACGCGTACGCGGGCGTTGCTTCTACCGATATTTGCTCCCTGATCGGGAGCTGGCGCCTGCGAAATCATTCTTCATTAACCCTTCTCCCTTTTACACTTTTACCCATTACCGCATTGGCACATTTTCTCCGCAGTATTATGAATTTTTTCAAAAAAAAAAACTCCATATTCAAAATTGTTTTTTCTGAAATTTTTCTATCTTTCCTCTATAAATACATACCAAGAAAGAAGAAATAGTCGGAGGAGATTGGCAAAAACGAGAATATCAGGCAAGAGAACCCCAACCGAGCACCCAAGGTGACGGGCGGAACAATAAAATAAAAGAATTTCCTCTTCG
>JAZRYT010000106.1:0-7135 GCA_045600905.1 Bacteroidales bacterium | reverse complement strand
AACCCCTACCCCCTGCCCCTTAACCCCTAATCCCTAATCCCTAACCCCTAACCCCTAAAATTCACGCAATGAAAATACGACACGCTGAGCGCAAGGATTGCGCACTGATTTTACAATTCATCAAGGAATTGGCCGACTACGAAAAAATGTTAAATGAAGTGGTGGCCACGCCCGAAATCTTGGAAGAGTGGATATTCGACAAGCACAAGGCAGAGGTGATTTTCGCGATGGAAGGCGACACTGAAGTCGGCTTCGCGCTCTTTTTCCACAACTTCTCCACTTTCGTGGGCCGCGCCGGCATCTACTTGGAAGACCTCTTCGTGCGCCCCGAACATCGTGGCAAAGGGTACGGCAAAGGGCTGTTGCAGCAATTGGCGAAAATCGCAGTGGAACGCGGCTGCGGCCGCTTGGAGTGGGTCTGCCTCGACTGGAACCAGCCCAGCATCGACTTCTACAAGTCGCTCGGTGCCGTGCCGATGGACGAATGGACCATCTACCGCATCGCGGGACCGAGACTGAAGGAGTTCGCGGAAGAGAAATAGCATATAAATTTGATGACATTTCTGAATGAGTAATGGATTGCGAAGAACTAAATTCTCAGGATTGAAATAAACGGATTATGATAGATTTTGAAGAATACATACGACAGGATGATGCTTCGAAGAAAGAGAAAGCGCAGGCGTGGCAGACAGCTATCGGACTGCAGGCAGTGGATGCTTTGCAGACTTCTGAATATCTGAAAGATACCGCTCAAAAGCATATTGAAGGCGACATCACGATGGATGAAGTGCAGCAACTGATTAGCAACTATTACGCAAAATCGTCCTCGCGCGAAGCAGCTGAGAATAACGAGGAAGCCGACAAGGCATCGGCCAATATCGCCAAGTTGCTGAACGAGCAAACGTTCTCCTTCTCTTTTGAGGGTTTGGCATCCATTCATCGGCATATCTTCCAAGGTGTCTTCTCACACGCAGGAAAAATTCGCGACTACAATATTACCAAGAAAGAATGGGCCTTGGACGGAGAAACCGTATTATATGCGGCAGCTGGTGATATTATACGCATCGTGGAATATGATTTGGAACAGGAAAAACAGTTTTCGTATGTCAATTTGAATGCCAATGCTGCCGTTTCGCATATTGCCCGATTTACATCCAATTTGTGGCAAGTCCATCCTTTTTGCGAAGGTAACACGCGCACAACGGCAGTGTTTGTGATAAAATATCTTCGTGCAATAGGATTTTCCGTTGATAATACGCTGTTTGCAGACAACTCGTGGTATTTCCGAAATGCCTTGGTTCGTGCCAACTATCAGAATTTCCAAAAGAAAATAGATTGTGATTTCAGCTTTCTGGAGAAATTCTTCCGCAATCTCTTGTTGGGTGAGCAGAATGAATTAAAGAACAGATATACGCACGTGGCTATGTTGAGCAAAAGTGCAAAAGTGCTAGATTCAAAGTGCAAAAATTGCACTTTGGAGGAAGTTGCCTTGCTGCAATGCATCAAACTCAATCCGCAAATCACCCAAAAGCAGATGGCAGAGGAAATCGGTAAATCCGAGCGTACGGTCAAAACCTTGACGGTGAATCTAACCACCAAAGGTTTCATTCGACGAGTGAATGGCAAAAGAAACGGCTATTGGGAAATTATTATTGACGAAATAGACAAATAAATCCTTATTATTCTAATATAAGATTATGAAAAAATACAAAATCCTCTCTATTGACGGTGGCGGCATCAGAGGCCTCCTTCCCGCGATGATTCTTCAAGAAATGGAAACACGCCTGCGTGTACGCTCGGGCAATCCTCAAGCCCGCATCGCCGACTACTTCGATATGATTGCCGGCACCAGCGCCGGCGGTATGCTGGCCTGCTCCATGCTCTACAAACACGACGGCAAGAAGATGGACTGCTCAACGGCGGTGTCCCTTTTTGAGAGCGGTGGCCCGAGAATCTTCAAAAAGAACGGCTTCAACCAAATTCGACGAATGTTTGATTCTATGTATCCGGCCAAAAACATTGAGGCGGTGCTGGCAGAAATCTTCGGCGAGTCTCAGCTCTCCGAATCTGATACGGAAGGACTGATCACCGCATACGACATCACGAACCGCGAGGCCGTGCTCTTTGACACCGATTCAGCACAGCGTGACACGAACCGCGACTACCGTTTGGCGGACATTGCGCGCGCCACATCCGCCGCACCGACCTATTTTCCCGTGGCAGAAGTGACCTCCATGGGCGGAACCGACAAATGCCTGGTGGACGGCGGCATCTACGCCAATGACCCCTCGCTTTGTGCCATTATTGAAGCGAAGAAGAAGGTCTGGAAAGTGAACAACCGCGCCCCGAAAATCAACGATATGTATGTCGTCTCCATTGGCACGGGCCGCGTGAGCAAGTCCTATCTGTATGACAAAGCTAAAGGCTGGGGACTGATTTCCTGGGCGCTGCCTGTCATCGATATTCTGCAATCGTCTGGCGCGGAGGTTATCAGCTATCAGGTTAAAAAGTTGTTCGAGGCAGAAGAGTGCCAGAACCAGTATGTGCGCCTCACACCTGAAATCGGCAATGCCAGTGACGAAATGGACGACGGAAGCCTCAAGAATATCCAGGCCCTGAAAGAATCCGCATTGAACTACATCCAAACTCATTCCGCTGAGTTGGACAAAGTGATTGACGATTTAATCGATAAAGATAGCGATGTTTGCCCAATATAGGACTAACATTTTTCTACCGGAATCTGTATGATGGACAACCATTTTTCAGGATCCTCCTGATTCCAAGCACCGTCGATGTAACAGTAGCGGGGATGACCGTTGATTTGGTAGCCCTGCTCCTCAATGTATTGGAAAAGTTCCATATACGATTCGTAAAATCTCTCGTATGGACCAAAATGCTTCATACAGATGGCGACTGGCACGGCCTCTATTTTTTTGAATTGGATAACCTTCGAGTCGGCACCCATTGCGGTCACCTGTTCGCAGTACTCGATGTCGATGTCCGTAGGGGAGTACTCCTGGTTGTGCTCAATCGTGAAGCAATAGCCCGGCGGCGGACATTCACAACCGAGACGTTGCATTTCCGGGCCAATGATGTTTACACACAGTGGGTCGAGCGCTTCGTAATTGGGGATAACTTCCCGATGACTTGCCACAATGATTTCGGGCAAAGATTGAATTGAAAATTTCTCCATTTTGCTGATGTTTTTGCGAGTGTTTCGCCAATGGAGCAGACGTTCTCGTCGGGTTCTCAACTTTTGAAGTTGCCGTTGTGTCTCCTCAATTTTCTCAGATAATTGTTCGATGGTAGGCACTTGTGAATCTTCTTCGAAAATTTCCTTGATCTCATCCAACGAAAACCCAAGTTGTTGGAGGTTGCGGATATGGTTCAACTCCTGCATCTGGTCGATGCTGTAGTAGCGATAGCCCGTCCACTCGTCCACCTCGTCAGGCAGTAAGAGCCCCTTCTGCTCGTAATGACGCAGCGCTTTAACCGTCACCTGCATCATTTTGGAAAACTCTCCGATTTTTAATTTGGTGTTGTACTTCATCATCGTAAGATCGATTGGCTTAAGCGGCGGCAAAGATAGGGCCTGCCCTTAGGGACGAGTCAAGTGTTTTTTTTTATTTTTGGATATAAACCTGTTCGTTGTACTTGTTCTGCATTTTTTCTTGGAAAAGGTCATCGTGTTGTTGCAGGAAGTCTTTCCAAAGCGTGTCCAACTTTTGGGCTTGTTCGTCGTTTAACACCAAACCAGAGTGACCTTTCGACCACTCAAAGTCAGGTATCTCGTTTTGCAGTTCCTCACAGGTAAGAATGGGTACGGTGTCGGGATTGAGCAACACGTCGGGGATGAAATCCACATAGTATGTGATGCGGTCTTTTCCACTCCAATCATCATCTATGTAGGGCTCCGAAGTTACGACGCCGCTACCCACAATGCCGATTTGGCCATACCCGACTTTCACCCAAAACACTCTGTCACCGACATTGATTTTATCATAATCCCACACGCTCCAATTCATAGAATCTCCGCATCTATAGTAGCTCTTTTTCGCAAAACCGTAAATTAACTCGAGGTAACCAATCATTGGATACGAAGAAAAAGATGGATTCCATTTCAAAATCACGCTTTTGGGCTGCAAATTTGAGGGAATCACCAGTTGCGGTATTTCCTTATAGTGCCTTGTCCTACAACAGAAAGGAGCGTCCAAATAGAGCTCGTCACTGCCTTTTTTATACAATGTTCCTTTCTTTGTCCAAAAGTAAGGATTGTCATTGTCCACCTCTATATAAGGTATTTGCCTTTTAATTTTTGTTCTACTTTTATCGTAATAAAAATCCACGGCAATTTCTTTCATAGAAGCCGGAAACTTTGCATAACATAAAGCAGGAAAAACGTTGCCTTCAATTATCTCTAAACCATGGTTAAAGGTTATCTTTATAATGGGATTTCCTAAAAATGCACCATAACGGATAGTCTTAACGGAGTGGGGTAGCTCAAATGAGGTCAAATTGTTGTTTTCAAAACAATGGGCGGGAATTTCTGTAAGATTATTGGATAAATCAAAACTTGAGATATAACAATTACGAAAAGCACTATTTCCAATAGTTAAAACAGTATCTGGTAGATTTACAAATTGTAAATCGCGGCATTCCTCAAATACATGTGCCCCTATTTCCTGTAATCCGTCGGGGAAACAAACTTCTTCCAAATAATAATAGCAAGCACAGGCATAATGGCCAATGGTTTTCACATTTTCAGGAATTTGCAATGTGTCTGTTTCTGCTATGTGGACTAACACATTTCCATCTGACGAAAGAATTAAATCATCCGATAGTGAATAAACAGAAGAATATTGCGCGTTAACCAGCATCTTGAATAATCTCGGTAGAGCATTGCTTTCATCCAAAAAAGAAAAGGCATAATCATCAAAAGAGACAGTTTCATAAATTTCATCTTTTAGTATTATCGTGCCGATCTCTAATGTTTCAATGGAAGATTTGAATAGTTGTTCGTCAATGTCTTCCAATTTGTCTCTATAAATGTGGCCTTCAATGGTCAGTCTTTCCACATCAGGGTGCTTGGCGAGCCATTCGTTGAAAGGTTCGCTGCCAAAAGTAAAAGTTTCGTTTTTCATAATGAATAAATGTTTTTATAGTTATGGAACGTCGTTCTCCGTAATTTCCGTCAGTTGCTCCACAGTAGGTTCTGTGATGTCGGCCACGCGGAGAGATTGGCGTTCAATGGTTTTTTCAAAAACGTTGCGTACAAAACGCGCGTTGCCGAAAGTGCGGTCGCGCTTTTCGTAGGCCTCTGCAAACAGCTTCTGGAATGCGAGTTCCGATTCAGGGGTGAGTTTGAAATCCTCTTTGTTGATGTAGCGTTTGAAGATTTGATAAAGCTCGTCGGGGGAGTAGTCGGTAAAGTCAATATAGCGGTTGAAACGGGAACGTAAGCCAGGGTTGATGTCGATGAACTGCCGCATCTCTTCCGTGTACCCGGCCATCACCACTACCAGATTGTCGCGTTCGTCTTCCATCCGTTTGAGCAGGGTGGCAATGGCTTCACGACCGTAGTCTTCCGCGGATTCCGAATAGAGGGAATAGGCCTCATCAATGAAAAGCACGCCGCCCACTGCGGAATTGATGACCTTGTTGGTCTTCACAGCCGTCTGTCCCACATACTCGCCGACAAGTCCTGCACGGTCGGTTTCAATGAGATGTCCTTTTTTCAGCACGCCGAGGTCTTTGTAAATTTGTGCCAAGATACGTGCCACCGTGGTTTTTCCCGTGCCTGGAGATCCTGAGAAGACGCAATGGTATGAAATCGGGGTGGTCTTCAATTGATGTTTTTCGCGTTGCTGCTGCACCTGGATGAACTTTATCAGCGTGTGGACCTGCTGTTTTACATTTTCCAAACCTATCAAGCTGTCCAACTCTTGAAGAGAAAGTATTAAATGAGAAGAAATCACTCCTCTTTTATTAGCTTTGGATGAATTTACAATGTCACTGGCTAATACTTTTTCTTTAATTTTGGCTGCAGGGGAATATTGTTGCAGGAATTCATTCAATTTTTGAACGTTACTTGATTCAGCCGGCTTGACCATATACATAATCTGCATCATATCTACGATAGTATCAACATATTGTTGCTGCAGATTGGTGTCCAAGGGTTGCAACAGTTCTGCCGCAATGAGCAGTGGTTCTTCGTGAGACGGCATGTTAGTGAAATGCTCCTGAATAAGTTTCAATTCGTGCTCTACGGAATACATTATGCTGCTCATAGGTAAGCCAGCAGTGTCTTTGAAAATAGATTCGGGAATGTCTTTTCCGTATGTGGTACAATTAAATAGACTTTTTGGATCTTTTACTACAACTGTACTTCGATTCAAGATGGTCAAAACATATATGAAGGCGATTCCGGCTCTGCTGTGATAAGGAATGAGATTGCCATATAACATTTTATAACAGAAAGCGATATCCGTGCTGAAAATAAATTGATATTGGTCATCCTTATCGCCAACAAGAGAAATGCCACCGATAGTTTCCATATTGGCAGCAAAGTCCTTGTTCCACTTAATGCGCTGGATAGTGCCGGTGAAGTTGCTTGCCCGCTTTAGGAATTCAGTGGATAGCTCTTCATTCTCTTTCACTTTTCTTTCGTCTTTCACCACAACGGGTTCTTTTACGTTATTAGATTTTTGTTGAGACTTAGATGATATTTCTGCTATTTCGCGTTCTTCAAGACTGCTTTGGGAATCAGAATTAATATTTACGAGTTTTTTAATGATTGACCCTACCAAAAATACACCAATGCCAACACAAATGGAGGTCATAATAATATCAATGGTATTATCTAACTTAGTGCTATCATCAGGCAACAATGTTAACAGCAGGATTCCACCCACCACAATGGCAATGGTGATAAAGCAGCCTTTACCTGTATCATGCAAAAAATCATCTGCTCCCCAGATTTTGCACATTACAATAATAAAATGATTATCCGCAAGTAAGTGACGAGTTGTACGTGCGGTGCTCGAAGTTCGGTTTGTAGCTTATTGACGCAACAACCAGTCTGTCGAAGGTCTTATCGCCGAAGTACATCCTATTGAACTTATAGCAGAATTCGTCC
>JAZRYT010000105.1:0-15598 GCA_045600905.1 Bacteroidales bacterium | reverse complement strand
CAGCATGCAGCAGAGCGGAATGCTGCGAGTTTAGCCGTTTTAGATTTCGGAATCCGATTTTTCAGCAAGAATTTCGGTAGCGGCTAAGCGCCTTTCTTTTGTAACTTTTCTTTGGCAAGGCAAAGAAAAGTTAATAAGTATCCCTCCTTTTTAAGTAAGCACCCACCTCGGCAACCTTCTTCAAATACCTTTGGGTAAAATGCTTTAGAGGACTCTCCTGTTTTTTACCGGACAGCAATAATTTTTATTATTTTCGCCCCTCCTAAAACACCCATACTATGAATATAGAAATCTGCTGCAACTCCATTCAATCGGCTGCCAACGCGAAGGCCGCCGGTGCCACGCGCATCGAACTGTGCCAAGACCTTGAAAACGGCGGCACAACCCCATCCTACGCCACCATACGCCAATGCGTCCAAGATTTGGAACTCGACGTGTTCGTTCTTATCCGCCCGCGCTCGGGCGACTTCTGCTACAACGACCTCGAAATCGAAACGATGGCCGAAGACGTGCGCGCTTGCAAAACCTTGGGCGTTGCCGGCATCGTCGTCGGCTTTCTGAAAGAGGACGGCACCATCGACACGGCACGCACGCGCCGCTTCGTGGAACTTGCCGCTCCCGTGCCCGTCACCTTCCACCGCGCCTTCGACTGCTGCACAGACTGGCATCGCGCCTTGGAAGAGGTCATCGACTGCGGCTGCGCACGTATCCTCACCTCCGGCTGCGAACCCACCGCGATGGAAGGCAAAGACAACCTTCGTGATATCATCCGGCAGGCCGGCGACCGCATCACCATCCTCGTCGGCAGCGGCGTACGCCCCGACAACGTCCGCGAACTCATAGAATACACCGGTGCCAAGGAAGTCCACGGTTCCTGCAAACATACCACCCCCAAAGGCTGCAACGAAACCGACAGCGAACAGGTACGGAAACTGATTGCCAACGCCACCACTATATAGATATACCTGGTAGCAAAAGTTTCAGGTTTCAGGTTTCAAGTTTCAAAATAATTACCGCATATTCGCTATTACACTTTTCTTCCTCTCTACTCCTCTACCTTTCTACTTTTCTACATTATCGCATCATCGCATTATGAAAGACATTATGAAAAAGTTCTTCCTCTTGTCCATTTGCATCATTCTTTCGTTCGGGTTGCGGGCGCAGGCGCCAAGCCATGACACGACAACCGTGTCCTACAAGACGTTGTGGGCGCAATATAAGAGCAGCAACCATGCAAAGGTGCAGTCCGCCAACAAACTTTTGGACGACATCGAGCGCAAAGCCCTACAGGACAGCAGCACCTACCAGCTATTTCGTGTGCATTACGAACGCACTATCCTGAACACGAAGAACAACCCCAATTGGGATCTCGGAACCTGCCTGCAATATTTGGACTCCGTGAAGAATCTCACCACCGACACCGCCTATCGCTGCCTGTACGACTATTTCATCGGCACCCTATTGGAACAAATGTACCAGTCAGGTGGTGCCAGCACCGCTTCATCCATCGGCTTGTCTGATTTCAGCAAATGGAAGGAGTGGGCATCAAGCGACATTTATCGAATGGCACAGCGGTACCTGCAAGACTGCTTCAACGTTTTGGGAAGCACCTCCATCTTGGCAACGGAAGACTTTTCCTTCCTGCTGGAAAAAACGAGCCGCAAATACCGCAGCCTCCGCCCCACCCTTTTCGATCTGATAGTGCAACACCGCATTGACAACCTACCCTTAAACTCGCAGGGCTTTGCTCCGCTCATCGACCGCGCCATCCGCAAACACGACACAACGACCGAACGCAACATCATCATTGATTACGCGATTGCCAAGAACTATATCCTCCACTACCCCGACAAAGAAAATTTGGATTCCAACTCTTTCTGGATCGGACTCCAACAAATAGAAGACCAATACGGTTCCGATGAGGCCATTGACTATGCACGTGCCCATTTCCTTTATAATTACACCACAAACTTTGGTATTAACGCGCCCGGATTTCGGGAACAGAGCCACAAACTGTTTCAGAAAATCGCAAAGGAAAGCTCAAACGATTATTTCCTCAACAATGCGAACTTTTATTTGAAGGAAATTGAAAAAATCAAACTCGACTGTCCGTCCGATGCGATAGATTACGCCCCTTCTCCTAAAATCATTCTGCCAATTGAATACACCAACATTGACACACTCTACCTCACAATATTCAAAGTCAAGGACTTATACCATCTGTTTTTCAAAACCGGCCGTACAGGCGGGAACGTGAAATACACCATCCCTGCTGAAATTTGGAAAAAGCTGAAAAGACAAGAGGCGCAACAGCATTTTGTACTGCCGAATCCCATTCCATACGAATCCTACAGCACCGAATTGCCCATTGACAGCTTAGGTGCCGGCGACTACGTGCTGCTTTTCCACCTAACCCCGCAATGCGACACGGACAATGTCATTATGATGCATCAGTTGGAAATCACTTCTGTGAAATTGGCCTACTGGGGCATCGGGCGAAAAATACACGAGGCCGCCCACGACCGTCAAACGGGCAAAGCTTTGACACATAAATATATTCGGGCCAAATGGCACATAGGAAGCACCGACAAATACGGAGAATTTTCGTATAGGCCATACTTCTTCAAAACCTACAATGACAAAAACTCTTACGTAGTGAAAAACAACCGAAAGGATGCCTGTCATTTCAATGAACTTTCTATGCCCTACAATTACGTCTTTCGAAGAGGATATACAAATTATCCTAATAGCCGTATCATTTTGGACAGAACGTTGTATCGACCTTCGCAGACCTTATATTTCAAAGCCGTAATGGTTCATAATGGAAAAATCGAGGCCAATAAGACATACGTTTTCTATTTAAAGGACTATCATTCACACA
Organism: Bacteroidales bacterium; assembly: GCA_045600905.1. Taxonomy (GTDB): domain Bacteria; phylum Bacteroidota; class Bacteroidia; order Bacteroidales; family WCHB1-69; genus F23-D06. The sequence goes on along the minus strand of JAZRYT010000105.1, from coordinate 12,717 downwards.
TCTACGACACTCTCAAGCTGCCCACCAACGAATTCGGTTCAGTTGCTGGGCAGTTCAAGATTCCCGCCAACGCCAATGGCTACTATGGCATCGAAGGTAAACTTTTTACAGATAAAAACGCCGCGCGGCACAAAAGGTTTCGCAAGTATGACCACAACGGATACATTTCGCATCAGGTCTCTTGCTTGTTTACAGTCTCCGAATACAAGCTACCCACTTTTGAAGTCAAATTGCTGCCGTATAAAGAAGCCACCTCTTTCGGCGACACACTTTTTATTCGAGGAGAAGTGAAGGCCTTCGCCGGCTATCCCATTTCCAATGCCAACGTCAACGTGCGTGTCGAGTATTTCGGAGAGACCTTCTTCTTGGATACCGTCAGTGATGAAAACGGACAATTTGTCGTTCAATATGTTGTTCCAGAAAGTGACCTTTTCTCCTACACCTGCAACGTGGAAGCCATCGTGACGGATGTCAATGGCGAGACTCATTCCGATAAAAATTCCTACACCGTCTATGGACATCAACTGAAACTGAAATTGGAGGAGGTCCAAAACATCGACTTGTCACAATCAGACTCTCTCAATTGGAAAGTAAAAGTTAGGAACTATAGCAACCAGGTGCTGAATGTGCCCGTACGACTTCGCGTCACACGAATGGAAATGCCGGACACCTATCTTCACTATCGTTATGGCTTCTTCGAGCAACCATCTCACCCCATTTGTTCGGAAGAACTTTACCAACAATGTTTTCCGCACAGCACCAAGGATCCATTTTATAGCAAAATAAACAATTGGAAAATAGCGGACACGCTACTGTTCATCGAGCAGTCTTTCTTTACGGATTCCATCTTCCGCTATAGAATTAATGATTGGCCGCAGGGACAATATCGCGTTGAGTTGAGCGCAACCGACTCCACCATCACACCCGACATACAATACTTTTCCATTTTCAACACCCAAGATACCGTTTCCCATCGCTATGAGCCTGTCTATGTCGATTTGCCGAAAAAGTCAGTAATTGGAGACTCGCTGACCATTGTGGTCGGCTCGTACTTGTCCGATGCCTGGCTGTATGGCGATGTCTTTCAAGGGGAAAAGCGAATCTGCGCCTTTGAGATTCCTGCCGACAAAAGCCAACATCAGCTGTGCGTCAAAACGAAAGCCAACGGGGCATACCAAATCAACGTGGTAGTGCGTACCGTACAAAGCGGACACTGCTTCCATCAAAACGCCGAGACTCTTTTGCTACCTCGCACAGAACTTCCCAAGATTACCACCAACATTTTGAAGTTAGAACTCACCCACTGGAACCGTGTGTTAGAGCCTGGCCATTCCGACACTTGGGAAATCAGCGTCAAGGAGAGGGACGACAACACGATGGCGGATGCAGAGCTTGTCGCCGGGATGGTCGATGCTTCTTTGGAAATGTTGGGAATGAGCGCGGAACAATACTGGATGTCGCCCTTTACGCACACAGGACGTATCCCCAAGTCACTCCGCAACTATTCGTATGGCAAAATCAGAACAGGCGAAAACAATCACAAAGCCATCACAACGACCTGTTCTAACCCTTTGCACCTCAAGCAAAAGAAATATGAGCAGTTGCGTCTCCCCTATTCGCATGATTTCATTTGGAGCAACAGAAGCCAAATGAACTACAGCGGACCTGCCACCGTGCGCGGCAACCGCAGCGACGGGACAGCCACTATCATTGACGGCGTCAGAATCAGAGAGAAGTCCGGCGTTTCTATAGAAGAAGTTTTTCAATACGAACCGCCCGTATTCGATGCTGACAGGACAGCTTCTGGCAGAAGTGTCACATCTGCACTCTCCTCCCTCGAGGGTGTCGCCTCTATGGATGGGGAAATATCGTCTGTACGAGGAAATAAAAAGACAGAAGACACCGAAAAAAACGAAAAGGCCATCTCTGAAGAAGCTGTACCCGACAGCTTCGTCTTCAGTCCGACCATACGTTTGCGCAACAACTTCACGGAAACGGCCTTCTTCTATCCGCAGTTGCGAACCGATGCGGAAGGTCGCGTGAAGATTGCCTTCACCATTCCCGACCAATACACGAAATGGAAGTTCTTCGCGATGGCGCACACCAAGGAGCTGCACACCGGGAAGCTCGTTGACTTTGTGCAGACACGACGCACGATGATGATACAGAGCAATGCGCCGCGTTTCCTGCGCGAAGGCGACACGCTGAATTTCTCCATCAAAGTCTGCAGCACGCAGGACTCCACCTTGCGCGGCAAGGCGCGCCTCACCCTTTTCAACTTCGATACCGATGAGCCGCTCGTCCTTTTCACCAACGGCACAGACTCCCTTCAGGACTTCACCTGCGCCGCACGGCAATCCACCGCCGTGAATTGGCAGTTCGTGGTGCCGAAAGGCGTGGAAGCCATCGGTTACCGCGTGCTCGCGCAGTCCGGCAACTACGGTGACGGCGAGGAAAACGTACTGCCCGTACTGCCCAACCGCGCCCTGGTGACAGAGGCCAAGCACTTCGCGCTCCCCGCCAACGCCACCCAGACCGTCACGTTCGAACATATCCTAAACGACACTTCATCCACCCTCCAAAACTACAGCTACACCTTCGATCTCACCACCAATCCCGTTTGGACGGCCATTGCCGCCCTGCCCTACCTGATGGAGTACAAATACGAATGCACAGACCATCTTTTCCACAAGCTCTACGCCAACGCCATTGCCCTGGACATCGTCCGCCAGCATCCAGAAATCGCAGACGTTTATGCCAAATGGCGTGCCGATTCCATTTTAGGTAAAAGCCTATCACCGCTCCATCAAAACGAGAAACTCAAGAACATAATGCTGGAGGAGACGCCGTGGGTTTATAATGCCCAACGCGAAGAGGATATCGCCGCCAACTATGCCAAGCTTTTGGATTCCAAGCGTCTGCAAGGCCAGATTGACAACATCTGCCAAAAGCTCTCCAGCCGAATGCTCGCCAAGGGCGGCTGGGGATGGTACAACAACGGCCGCTATTCCGAATACATCACCAACCGTGTGGTGGCCGGCTACCGCAAGTTGCAGCATCTCGGCATCGACGTACCCAATGCCAAAGAGCCAATGAGCCGCGCCATCCGCCAGATGGACAGCTGCGCTGCCAGAAAAATCCGCGAATGTGAGAAACACAATTGGACTTTCTTCATCACCGAAACCGACGTTCTGTACTTATACGCGCGCACCTTGGGGGAAGTTGACTCCAGCTGGTTGAACCAACATTACGTTCAGATCATCCTGCAGAAGGCCGTCCAGGACATCTACGAGGCCAACTACACGCGTCAGGCGGAAGTCGCCCTCATCTTATTCCGCATCGGCCGCCAAGACGAAGCACGCGAGATTATGGAAGCCATTCGCCAACAGGCCATCACCCATCCCGAGCTGGGAATGTACTGGCGCAATGCATACGAAGAACGCTGCTTCTGCCACTACTTCCCGTGGTACGAGGCTCCTGTCGAGCGCCAAGCGCTGCTCATCGAAGCATTCACGGAAATCGCCCCCAACAAGGACGAGTTGGATGCGATGAAGCAGTGGCTGCTGTGCCAAAAACACAGCAACAACTGGAGCAACACCTCGGCCACCGCAGAGGCTGTCTATGCTCTGTTGCTGAACAGCAGCCCCGACGTTCTATCTACCGCCACCACCACACTGACCATAGACGGACAGATCTTCAACGCCAACGACGATTCGGACGCCGCCATCAGCACGGGACGAATCACCCACACGTGGAAGGGTGAGGACATCACCACACGACTGGCAGAGGTAACCGTGCGCACAGACAGCACGCATCCTGCCTTCGGCGCACTATACTGGCAGTATTTCGAAAATCTTGACAAAGTCGCCGCTACTGCCGACGGCCTGCAAATCGAACGCGAGCTCTATCACCGCGTGGCCTCCACAGACGGACCACGTTTGGAGCCGGTCACGGATGACAACCCCGTCCGACTGGGCGAGAAAATCACCGTGCGCATCGTCATCAAGAGCAATCGCGACCTGGAGTTCGTCCACCTCAAAGACCAGCGTGCTTCCGCCTTCGAGCCTGCCAACCTCAAAGATGACGTCATCTACCAAAACGGCTTCAGCTACCAGATTTGCCCGCACGACGCCTCCACCAACTTCTTCATCACGGAGTTGAGACAGGGCACCTACGTATGGGAATACGACCTGATTGCCACACAACTCGGCGATTTCTCACACGGCATAGCCACCATCGAATGCCTGTATGCTCCCGAGTTCCGCGCCCAAAGCAGAGGACTGAGGGTAAAGGTAAAAGAGGACAAATGAAAATTTTGAAATGGGACAAATCTTAAAATAAAAGCCCTTCTCTATGAGACGTTTTTTCATTTTCGTTTTTATGGTGTATGCGGCCAGTGCCTGCGCACAGTCAAACCACTCAATGCAACAGGATTCAACGGACACCTTCGTGGTCACGCACGACACCGTCCGCATTGATGCGAAAGCCTTCGCCGACCCGCTTTCAACACTCCACCTAATCAAGGCCGTCAAGTTCCACGGATTCTACTACGTGCTTTTGTCTGAGAATAGTATTTATTTCTCCGAAGACTCCAATCATTTCCTTCGCATCTCTACAGATTTTAGTAAAATCGAGTATTTGGAATATCCTCAAAAACTGTCCAGTCCATACAACGACCTGTTCGTCCGTCACGACACGCTGTTCATCCACGACTATTATAGACTCGACCATCACTACTTCTTCAACGAAAATACGCTGAAATGGGACAGCATACCTTGTTTGTCCGACCAACTTTATGAAGACGACGACTACAAGGTCTATTACATAGACAACGGCGAATTCGGCGACTATTCGTGGTTCGAAGACAAGCATTCCGGAAAACAGTATCTGTTTCCGACCCATCTCGAACGCATCAACCGTATAGGCAGCAGTTTCTATCTGACAACTGCCGGTAGTATTCGCAAGTTGGACAACCCAGCGGCTGGCATTCCCTGCGATGAAATCATTCAGTACAATAATGGCATTCACGACAAGGATTTCTATTCTATCGCCATCCAAATGAATAAAGACCCCAACCACGATATCCATCGTTGCAATGACGCTTTCCAGACCATACTTGAATATCGGTGGGCAGAACAAGGTTGGTGGGATATGGCCTCATACAAGGACAATTTGTTTGAAGGAGCTTTCCAATTCAGGGGTTCGCTATACACCATCGTAAGAGATCCTCAACACAGTTATATTGCTCGATTGGACAACAACCGGCTCACGCTCGTGAAAGATTTAACGGAATGCTACGATCTATTCCAATATTCCAACTGCTATCGCGGCAAAAACAGTTCCGAAAGTTCATGCTTAAAACCATTTTCCCGCAGTAACAACGAATACGGCATTATCGACATTGACGGCAATCAGGTACACATCGTCCATATTTTCCACAATCAGGACTCCCTGCCGTATTTAGGCAAAGATTTCTTTGAAGAAACTTTCAGTTACGTCTATAATCATTTGGAATCCCTGCACTACCGCGATGTTCTTGCCTTTGAACAGTCCTTGTGCACCCCCTTCAAAACCACCCGTATGGCCGGAAGGAACGCCTATTTCCAGAAAGAATTGAACGTTCCCAAGAACTATGGAATGGAGATTTTCACCAAAGTCATTGACAGCATTCTAACCATTCACACTTGGTATTGCTATTCCTTATCAGACTCCTTGGTGAAAGGCGTCTTTTTCGAATGGGAAAAAACAAAAAACTACACTCCTATTTCCTGGAAAATCGACGAAAGTCGAAGCAAGCAAGCCGAATTCAAATATCCTTTGATTTACCAGGAACTGACATCTTTCTTCAATACGGAAACCGGATTGAAGGGCAGTCCATCCAAAAACTGCATCCAATGGAAAACAAAACCCTACCGTCTGGAAATGTACAAACCGGATTATAATCTGCGCATACTTCTGGAACTACGAGAACCGGGTGATTAGGAGGTAACGAATGTGCTGCAATCGCTACCGCGATTCTTCGGTGCAAGTCACACTGCGCCGACACCACCACACCACGTCCTCCTCCCCCAGATTGCGGCCTGCAGCCTTATCTGGGGTTACCATATATTACCCCTCCGGGGTTGCTCAAGGTACGACTGCACCGCAATAACTTTTTATTAGCAAATCCTCTGCTCACTGATCACGGTTCACTCTTCATTGCTCACTGATCACAGCTCACAGTTCACATTTTTTCGTACTTTTGCGGCCCTAAAAATCCAGACATTATGGACTCCAAACCTCTATTCCGCAAAATCAGCAAAACCTCACACGACGGCTATCGTTTTTACTATTACCCACGCAAACGCGCCAAATTCGACCGTCACACCAAAAATGGGACCAGGCGTTCGCTCGCGAGCCAGAACGAATGGAAAGAGATGGAAAGCATGTACGACTACACGCCTTTGTTCCTGTTTCTGTTGAAAAAAGTCGGGACCAACTGGGATGATATTTGGAAAGAATGCCAGCAACGGCTAAACTCCATAGAGCCGGTTTTGATAATGGTGGTCAACGTGGGTCGAAACGGATTGGTGGTGACATACAATGATTATTCGCAGCCGAGCGGTCTGTTTGTCGAAGAGCAAACCGACGGCACCTCATACGGCCCCTGTTTCCGCTATGGAGAGAACACCTACTTCTCCACCCTTTATGTTGACGACAACCATCTCTTGCAATATGTGGATTCCGACTACGTTCACCCGCCTTCCGTATATCCTTTCGACACCATCTCTTTCAATGGGAAGCCCGTACCCAACAATGGTTTCTGACCGAATCCTATCGCCCCAAAACCATTGCGCCGCCAGGCGCATCATTTGCTTCCGATTCGCATCACGGCAGAAATGACGATTTCTAATACCACTCATCAGCAAATCCTCTGCTCACTGATCACGGTTCACGGTTCACTCTTCACTGCTCACTGATCACAGCTCACAGTTCACATTATTTCGTACTTTTGCGGCCCTAAAAAAATCAGGAATGTTTGTAGGCGAGATTCTCTCCATAGGTGTTGCGATTTCTTGGACGGCGACGGCGCTTTTTGCCGAAGTCGCCTCCAAGCGTATTGGTTCATTGCCTCTTAATGTGACCCGTATGGTCATCTCTCTCGTCCTGTTTGCCGCCACCCTTTGGGTCATCATCGGGGCGCCTTATCCCCGTTTTGCAGATGCCACCACTTGGATGTGGCTGCTGCTGTCGGGCGTGGTGGGCTATGTCATCGGCGACTACTGCCTCTTCCAAGGGTACATCCTAATCGGTTCGCGTTTCGGACAGCTTTTTATGAGTCTGTCCGCACCCGCAGCGGCCATCACGGGAAGACTGCTGTTAGGCGAGCAGATGCGTCCGCTGGCGATTGTGGGTATGTGCGTCACTCTGACGGGCATTGCGATGTCCATTCTCTCCAAAGGCACGAAAAAAGAGGGCGGAACGACATCCGCCATTCGGTTGAAGTTGCCATTCAAAGGCGTGCTCTACGGTTGCGGCGCCGGCATCTGCCAAGGCATAGGGCTGGTGCTGAGCAAAAGCGGCATGGAGGCCTACAGCTCAGCCATCGCCGCACAGGGCCTGACAGGGCAAAGCATACCCAGTGGGGCACTCATCCCGCTGCCGTTGGAACTGAGCCTGCCCTTTGCCGGCACGATGATCCGTACGTTTATGGGCTTGGCAGGATTTCTCCTCCTACTGATGGTGTTCACCAAAGATGGAAAGATGCAGTTGCAGCGCGCCGTCCACGACCGCAAGGCGATGGGATGCGCTTTTGGTTCCACCTTCCTCGGCCCGTTTTTCGGGGTCAGCCTATCGCTGTTAGCGGTGCAGCACACCACATCAGGAATTGCGCAAACCCTATTTGCACTGACACCGATACTCATCATCGCGCCAGCTGCTTTGCTGTTCCACCAGCGCGTTACCGTGCGCGAAGTCATCGGAGCAGTCATCAGCGTTGCCGGCGCGTGCCTGTTCTTCATATAACACAACGACTCTTCGTAACTAAAAGTTGGAACCAACTTTTCAAAAACACATCGGGAAGGAAGCGCTATACATGGGGAGGAACGAGGGCTTCAACAATTCATCATCAACCCATTATTGTATCTGAACATTGCCAAAAAAGCATATTATTTCTATTTTTGCCGCCTCAAATTGAATGTGTATGAAAAGATATTTCATTTTGCTCTCCTTCATCGTCACAACATTATCGTTATGCGACGCACAAAAAAACAGCTTGATTCTCTACAGTACAACGGACGACGGGAAAGTATATTCCTCTCTGGAAGAAGCATTACAGGAACCTCAGAACGTATATCGGCTAAAGCTCACCAAACTGGCGCAGAGGGATTCTCTGCCGGAGGAGTTATTCAAGTTAACCGAATTGCGCGAACTCACCATCAAAGGATGTCGTTTATGCATTGTAAACCAGAAGATAAATTTGCTCACCCATCTGCAATATCTGAATCTGGACCACAACAAGTTGGTCAGGCTCCCCGAATCCATTGGAATGCTCCAAGACTTGCGGACCTTAGTAGTAAGCAGGAACCTTCTGGAAACATTCCCAGACGCAATTGCAAAGCTCAAAAACCTAGTCACCATTGATGCTTGGGACAATCCGCTATACGTACTTCCCGAATCCATCAGCCAATTAGCAAGTACACTTCAGACGCTGGATTTACGGCAAATCCCCATTACAAAAACAGAATACGAAGCCATGGAAAGACTTTTGCCAAAGACGCAAATTCTATTCACCGACATCTGCGAATGCGAAAACCATAGAGATCACGACTAACCATCATCACACTACTAACCAAATCCGATTTAATCAAAGCGCTTCAGATTCTGCAATCCGACTCAGCTACATTGCAGAAAATCAGACAAAGCAGAAAATCAAAACACACCACTTTCTCAAGATCCACCTCCACATATTCCTTCGTACAGTTCACAGATCACTGCTCACAGATCACAAAAAATCATTTCAACATATTAAAATTAATCGTATGTTTGCGGCGTTTTTAATTAAATCCGACAGCAATGAAGAACAAGTACATCGACCTGATTTCTCAAACCTACGATTTTCCACAAGAAGGGTTCTCCGTAGTTGACAACGAATTGTTATTCAATGACGTTCCCCTTATGGACATCATCAAGCAATATGGCACGCCTCTGAAAATCACCTATCTGCCAAAGATTTCCCAAAACATCCAGAAAGCAAAGCGATGGTTCAATGTTGCCATTGCAAAGTCCGACTACAAGGGTTCCTACCATTACTGTTACTGCACCAAAAGTTCCCATTTCGAGTTCGTATTATCGGAAGTACTTAAAAACGATGTGCATTTGGAGACATCTTCAGCCTTCGATCTGAATCTTATCGAGGCATTGCACGACGCCGGCCAATTCCAAAAAGACAACTATATTATCTGCAACGGATTCAAACGGCAAACCTACATTGACAATATTTCTATGATGTTGGAAAAGGGATTTATCAACACCGTTCCTGTCTTGGACAGCAAAAAAGAGTTCGATCTTTTAGACAAGAACATCCAAACAAAATGCAAAGTCGGCATCCGAATTGCAGCAGAAGAGGAACCTCGTTTTGAATTTTACACCTCACGTTTAGGAATCCGATACAATGACATTGTTCCATTTTACAACGAGAAAATCAAGAACAATCCGAAATTCGAATTGAAGATGCTGCATTTCTTCATCAACACGGGCATCAACGACACAGCCTACTATTGGAACGAATTGGCAAAGTGCGTGAATATATATTGTAAGCTCAAGAAGATATCACCCGAGTTGGATTCCTTGAACATTGGGGGCGGTTTTCCTATCAAAAACTCCTTGTCTTTCGATTACGACTATGAATATATGGCGGAGGAAATCATCTCACAGATCAAGCAGATCTGCAACAAGGAAGGGGTTGAAGAGCCGAACATTTTCACTGAATTCGGTTCATTCACAGTTGGCGAAGCCAGCGCCGCGCTCTTCTCCGTACTGCAACAGAAGCGCCAAAACGACCGTGAGTTATGGGATATGATTGACAGCTCGTTCATCACCACCCTGCCGGACACCTGGGGTATCAACCAGCAATTCATCACACTCGCCATCAACAACTGGGACCACGAATACGAACGCGTCTTCCTCGGCGGTATCACCTGCGACAGTCAGGACTACTACAACTCCGAGTCGCATTTGAACGCCGTATTCCTTCCCAGAATCGCCTCAGACAAGTATCCCGGAGAGGATTTTGACGATCTTCAATACATCGGATTGTTCAACACGGGAGCCTATCAGGAAGCTCTCGGAGGCTACGGCGGAATACAACATTGTATGACACCTGCTCCGAAACACATCATCATTTACCGTGACGAAGAAGGCGAAATCTGCACCAAATTATTCGCTAAAGAGCAGAGTTACAAGTCAATGCTAAAAATTTTAGGATACTAGTAGAAGCAAAGGATTTTTTTCTACTTTTGCGCCCGGGTAAGTCTTGTACGATCTGCTCCCTTCTAACTCCCCCAGGGTAGGAATACAGCAAGGGTACGTCGGTTGTAGCGATGCGATACAAGTAGCTTGCCCTTTTTTTATGCCCGCTTCTTGAGAACAAACAGGGTTAAGGGTTAATGTTGAATGTTGAATGTTGAATGTTGAATGATGAATGGTTAATGAGAAGTTTACAATGATTCGTTTATTTAAACTTTAAACCTTAAACTTTAAACTAATAACATCATAATGTACCTTAAAATCTATCCCGAAAATCCGAATCAAAGAGCCATTGACCAAGTGGTCAAATGCCTGCAGGATGGTGGCATCATCATCTACCCTACCGACACCATCTACGGTATCGGGTGCGATATCTTCAAACCCAAAAGTGTGGAGCGCATCACCGCTTTGCTGGGCGACAAGAAGAAAAAGGATTCTATGACGTTCATCTGCTCAGACCTAAGCAACTTGTCCGATTACACGAAGCCTATACCCAACAACATCTTCAAAGTGATGAAAAAGGCGCTTCCCGGCCCCTACACATTCATTTTGGAAGCCAACAACAATGTTCCAAAGCTCGTGCAGAGCAACAAAAAGACGGTCGGCATTCGTGTTCCCGACAACAACATCATTCGAGAAATCGTGCGACAGCTCGGTCATCCCATCTTATCCACATCCGTGAAGGATGACGACGAAGTGATTGAATACACCACGGATCCAGAGCTCATTTACGAGCGGTATGGTGAGCAAGTCGATATCGTCATTGACGGCGGTTACGGAGACAACGTGCCCTCCACCGTTGTGGATTGCACGGACAGCGAACCAACCGTTATCCGCGAAGGCAAAGGCGACATCGACCTGCTGTAAACTTATAATTCCACAGACATCAGTTCCGCATTGGCCAACGCATAGTCACGCTCGGCCGCTAAAACCGTCTCCAAAGATTTGTAGTAGAAATCCATCTCCGTGAAATAATCCTCCATGGAGATTTCGCCGGCAGCCGCAGCTTTTAGCAGCAACGGCGCGTTATTGTACTGATTGAACGCCTGACGCAACGCCAACGCACTCTCATACAGGCTCGTAGCCTTTACATAGTCGCGCTCCAACTGATAGCGGAACTGCAGTTTGTGGTCTTCCAACGACATCTCCGTCAGGGAAGCCTGCGCTTTAGCCTGCTTAATCGTATTATTCTGCGCCCACAAAGGCAAGGATATGCCCACCGTGACACCTCTGAACTTTTCCGCATCGACACCGATGTTGTTTTCACTCATATAGCCGACCGAAAAACGCGGCGCGCGCAGCGACTTGTTCAGTTCCACCTTCAGCCTATCGACTTCCGCCTGTGCAGACCAGTACGCCAAGTCCGGACTTTTGCCCTCGACCTGTTGATACCACGAAGTGAAATCTTTCACAGGGGCAGCTAGCAGAAAACTATCTGCAGACAATGTAATTTCCCTATCGCCATTCAACTGCTTGAGCATAAGTGCCGCCATTTGCTGCTCGGCCTTCACACGTGCGTAGGCATTCTGCAACTCTGCCAATCCCAAACGACTGCGGTTCAACTCCACAACGCCCATATCACCTGCATCAAAGCGCTTTTGGCACATATCCACCAGATTTTCGGCATTCCGGATGTTCACCTCGTATTGATGAAGAAGGGCATTATAATAAACCATCTCAATGCAAGCCTGTTGCGCCGTATAGAGAATCATCATTCTTTCCTGACGGAATTGCGCATCCGCATTATAATCCTGCTTATCGGCAATTTTCGACCTTTGGACATAGGCCGTCGGAAAATCAAACGACTGCGAGACATTCAAGTCCCAACGATTGCCTGATGCCGCCGGGCTGCCCCACAGGTAGTTGAAACCGACTTCCGGATTTTCAGGAGCCAAGCCCGTATGGTTTTCCAACTTCCGAGCTTCATACTGCTTTTGCATTGACTTCAAAGTCAAGTTGTTATCCTCAACGCTCCGCAAGACCTGACTAAAATCCTGTGCCGAGACCGAGAACAAACAAGAAAGCAACACGAACATTATATTTAATCGCTTCATATTCTATATTTTATAATACCTTAATTCCGCAGATTAATCTCAATTTTTAGCTGTTGAAAAATGACAAGCCGTTGTTAATAAATAACTTAGCAACGACTTGCATTTCTCGATAATTTCACCTATTTTTGTGCTGTGAAACCTAAAAACGGGTGATATG
>JAZRYT010000104.1:0-12054 GCA_045600905.1 Bacteroidales bacterium | reverse complement strand
TAATTAAATTCTTAGGGTGGAACAACGCCCAACCTTTTTTGCCTACAAAAATACACATTGGTCTTGACATTTTTTCATTTATATTCAACCGGCATAAAAAATCAATTTTTTTATGTAAGTTTGCAACGCTTTATAAAACCTCCAATGACGCGCTCCTGACTTCCCAAATGTTGTGATTCGCTTTCAAAATTGTATCTTTGCAACGCTTTATAAAACGCAAAGCCGTTGTTGCCTCTGGTGCTGCCAGTTGTGATTCGCTTTCAAAATTGTATCTTTGCAACGCTTTATAAAACTGCCTCTGGTGCTTCCATCACAACGGACCGTTGTGATTCGCTTTCAAAATTGTATCTTTGCAACGCTTTATAAAACAAGTCGAAACCAACGGCGAACCAATCTCCGTTGTGATTCGCTTTCAAAATTGTATCTTTGCAACGCTTTATAAAACAAATCAGCTTTACGGCAACTTCGCATCGCCGTTGTGATTCGCTTTCAAAATTGTATCTTTGCAACGCTTTATAAAACGAACCCGATTGTCCTGTGGTTGATGTTTCGTTGTGATTCGCTTTCAAAATTGTATCTTTGCAACGCTTTATAAAACAATGTCAACCGTAGTAACAGAGCAAGTAGTGTTGTGATTCGCTTTCAAAATTGTATCTTTGCAACGCTTTATAAAACTGTCCAATCCGACTATATCAGGGTCTGCTGTTGTGATTCGCTTTCAAAATTGTATCTTTGCAACGCTTTATAAAACCTGAAGGCGAGAAACAAAAACGAGGCAGTGTTGTGATTCGCTTTCAAAATTGTATCTTTGCAACGCTTTATAAAACTGAGGAACTCGTACAACAGCAGCAACGTGTGTTGTGATTCGCTTTCAAAATTGTATCTTTGCAACGCTTTATAAAACTCAAAAGTTGTTAGGACATAAGAACATTAGTTGTGATTCGCTTTCAAAATTGTATCTTTGCAACGCTTTATAAAACGCGTATATCCAGAGACGGGATTTAATCCTGTTGTGATTCGCTTTCAAAATTGTATCTTTGCAACGCTTTATAAAACATCTTTGCCGCACCAAAACATCACTAATCAAGTTGTGATTCGCTTTCAAAATTGTATCTTTGCAACGCTTTATAAAACGCAATCGGCGGAAACCGCCTAGGGTCCGGGTTGTGATTCGCTTTCAAAATTGTATCTTTGCAACGCTTTATAAAACCAGTCGTAAGCACCGCAGACACAAGCACAGGTTGTGATTCGCTTTCAAAATTGTATCTTTGCAACGCTTTATAAAACCCAACAATAATATATATATGAACCTCATTCAAGTTGTGATTCGCTTTCAAAATTGTATCTTTGCAACGCTTTATAAAACCGTCACGCCGTACGAGAACATCAACAAATAGTTGTGATTCGCTTTCAAAATTGTATCTTTGCAACGCTTTATAAAACAGGTTCAGGAAACAAAATAAAAGCGGAGCTGTTGTGATTCGCTTTCAAAATTGTATCTTTGCAACGCTTTATAAAACGGTTGACTTTTTCAAAGCAGCACTGCGTCTGTTGTGATTCGCTTTCAAAATTGTATCTTTGCAACGCTTTATAAAACAGCGGCGCTACGTCTTTACAACGGGGTGCTGTTGTGATTCGCTTTCAAAATTGTATCTTTGCATCGCTTTATAAAACATGGCATAGCTTATTATGAGCTTGCAAATAGTTGTGATTCGCTTTCAAAATTGTATCTTTGCAACGCTTTATAAAACACGATATTTATAAAAACTACTACGCGAATGTTGTGATTCGCTTTCAAAATTGTATCTTTGCAACGCTTTATAAAACAGACTCTATGAAAAATATTGAATTACAATGTATTACATAGTGTCTGTAGAAAAGAAAAAATAAGTTTTATAAGCATCAAAAAGAAGGATTCCAGAATGTTTTTCATATTCTGGAATCCTTTCTTGTATTGTTGCGGAATGTGCCGATTTTTTCAAAAAACTCCGAAATCAGAACAATTCTAACTGCTGGGGAATGGGTTCTGCACTTTGTGCTTTTTTACCATAAAACAGTTCGATGCTTCCAAATTGTTTGTCGGTGATGCACATGATCCCTACGTGGCCATATTCTGGAAGTGACTTTTTTACGCGGCTGATATGCACATCTGCGTTTTCCATACTGGGACAATGCCGAACGTATATAGAGAACTGGAACATATTGAAACCGTCTTTGATGAGCTTCTTTCGAAAATCGGCGGCAGCTTTCCGGTCTTTCTTGGTCTCTGTCGGCAAATCGAAAAATACTAAAACCCACATAATTCGGTATTCGCTGAAACGGTCCATAATTGGCTGTTAAAAAGGCGTGTCAAACGGTCTGTCAAGAATGGATATTTTGGGATATAGAATGGTTCTGGCCTCACCCGAGTAGCACTTGTGCAGCGAGGTGATGGTTTTGCCCGCGGCTACCATCATTGGACTGCGACTTCCACCAATGTTGACTTCCATAACGGGTATTTGCAGAAATTCGGCTTTGATTTCACGAGTCAGTTCCTTTTGGTCGGGGAATTCTGTCATAATCTGTTTGACTTTGTGATCTACGATAGGACGGTAGGGTTCCATGATGTCATCGGCCAGGCAATAGGCATTGTAGCGATTTCGATGATGAATGCCAAGTGTAGGAAGGAATCCTCCGCAGACTAATGCGCGTGCGATGATGGCTCTCAAAATGGCGTATCCGTAATTGAGGAAGTTGTTGGGGTAGTCTCCCTCGCGCTTGCGAGTGAATGCTGGGATTTCTGGGAACATGTTGGCCCAATAATAGGCGGCGGCACGTGCTTCTAAATTGTCTGAATCTCCACTTTTCACAGATGATGCCCATTTGGCCATATTGCCGGTTTCACATTTTGTGTATTGCTTCAATATGGCCATCTGGTTTTCAATTTTACGAGCAATAGTCTGTTGCCAAAGTTGTTTCTTCAAAGGCAGTGAAGCGTTGAGTTGCTCTGTGTAGCGTTCCTGTTGGATGCTGTGCCCCTCCAAAGGCAGCAGCATCCCGTAGGGCATGCTTCTACTGTCGCAGGTGATGACGGCACAGTCGTTGTCAAGCAACTTCTCCAATAGCGCTTGAGTGAGTGTGATTTGTTTGTGGTCTAACAGCACAATGCCGATATCTTCAATAGGAATGGTGCGACAAGCATTCTTTTTGAAAGAGTCGGGTAGGGCGTCATTTTTCTCCACGGCTGGCAATTTGATAACCAATTGCTCATCTTTCAACGATAGATAGGCGGGATTTCCAAAATAGAGGGTGCGTTTGATCATTATTCTTCGATTGATTTTTCGGGTATGGGCAGGAAATTCTCAGGTGTAGATACGGGATGTCCGATTTCCTTTTCAGTGGCTTCACGGGCAACGCCAGCGACTTTGCCTCCGCGTTGGGCCACCTTTTTATTTTCAACAAAGGAGTCTGGCTCATCTTTTTCGGAAATTTCGGTGGTGACCCGTTCTCCAAGCATCGTGAAAATCAGT
Source organism: Bacteroidales bacterium (assembly GCA_045600905.1). Classification (GTDB taxonomy): domain Bacteria; phylum Bacteroidota; class Bacteroidia; order Bacteroidales; family WCHB1-69; genus F23-D06. Next base: position 8,545 of record JAZRYT010000104.1, on the reverse strand, counting down.
TCTAAGTCGTTCATGTGGTCACGCAGGTTCTGACTCTTTTTTGTGAGGCCTTTGAATTCTTTGTATTCCGAAGGCGTCATGCCGAAAGTGGCCTTGCTGATTTCAGCAGTGAGAATGGCAAAATCCTGTTCTTTAGTGATGCCGCGTTTTTTCCATTCATCCGTGAGATTTTGCCTGATGGCAATACCGCGCAGTCGTTTGTCAATCCACTCTTTTGGGTAACCTTTCTTTTCGTAAAGTTCTTTCATCCGTTCCTGGGCCAATTCGGGATTCTCTATTTCCTGCAATCTTTCGTAACCCACTTGTGACAACCAGAGCTTGAAAGGTTCGGCTTTGGGTGACGGAATGGACTGGATGATGCGGAGCAGGCCTTTGACGTTGGCGGATTGTACTTTTCTTTTTTTACCATCCAATGCTATCATTTCTATGGGGGTACAAATTGTACCCCAGTAGGATTGGAGAATTGGGTCCCTCTTTTTCATTTTTTTGATGTATTGCTTTGGGTCTGCTGAATCGGTCAGTGCTTCCACCACATCAACGACAGAAAAATACCATTGCTCTTCGTCTTCATTCCAAACGGAACGAATCTCTTTCTCTTGAAACAACTTAATGTTACTCATAGTTTTGTGTTTTTAGGTTAATGAATGAGTTGGTTATTCCACGCTACAATTATTGATTAGTATGATGTTGCCTAAACGATCTACTTTAATGGGGATACAGCAGTTTTTAATAAGTTTGCCGTCTAAAGAACGACTTGTTTTATTGTGTCTTGTGAATTCTTGTTTATCAATAATCATAGATGCAATGGAAGCAAGAATAAAGTTGGGATTTTCATCGTCAAGAGAAACTACTTTGTATATGTTATTTGGGTTATAATCAAATAAATGCGTACTTATTTCGGATTCAGTTGGAACATATACTAAGTCCATAGGTGATAATGTGAAGTTCAAAGAATATGTTGTGTCAAAATGATTATCTGCTTTAATTTTTTCATCCATCTTTTTAATCCAACCGCAGCCAAATTCTTTTTGGAATTTTAGTGTCTCAATAAAAGAAATCGGAATCAATTTACGTGTAATAGTTCCATCATCTTCTTGCTTATTATAAAAGAATGTATACAGGTTTGTCCCTTTGGCTGCTTCCACAAATTTCTTTCCTTTGTTGCCTGTCTGTCCGATAGGAAATTTGTTGCCAGATTCAAAACGGCGAACTTTGTAAATGGGTTTATGGAATTTTCCGTTGTTGAGCGTAACAATGTTTTGATTCATTTCATCAATGCCATCGGCGCAGAATGCCAATGTCGGGTCATTGTTTTTGGCTGCTAAGTGTGCTGTGAGAATTTTCTGAATGCCCGTATCGGTAATGCCTTCAATTTTTTTAATCGCTGCATCGTATGTGGAGACATTTGAAAAATAGGAAACCAGATCACTGATGAAGCGGGTGGCAAAATATCGTTCTTTGGTATCTTTTGTGAAATAGTAAACTTCTATTTTTTTGAGATTGATATCAGACCAGACATCTTTGTTGTCTTCAACATATTTCTTGATGTATTTAGCATCTCGGTTCTCGCCAAGCAGTTGCAATACTTTCTCTTTAAAATCTTTGTTGACGATGGCTTTCGGATTTTTCAGCGCTTCATTCAAAGATACTTCTTTCTTGAAACGTAGATTGACTTCACCAAAAACAGTGTCTTTGTGCATAGATTTGCGCATTGCCCAATTTTCGCCTTTCTCTTGTTTGACCATCACCTTTTTGCCATCTTCAAAACGCTGGTAATGGTTAACAGTTTTGTTGATAACACGCAGATTCTGTTTGAAACTGACCACGATGTTTCCCAATACGCTTTGTGCGTCTTGTGTGAAAGTTTCCCAGGGCTTGAGGAATTCTTTGGGTACTTTGCGTTTTTCTCCGTTGATGAACACTTCTTCATAACGTCGCAGTTTGTGAGAAAGCGCATATCTGTTTTCTTTGTGCTCGGATAATGCGGCTTCGTTGTTGAGCAGATTCACGTGGTCGCGGGTGGTGCAGGCGATAACGATGGCATCCATCGCGTGATGGCGGTGGTCAATGCGCTTTTTGTTGAAACCTTTCTGCAATTCCAAAGGCATTGCGGGGATGATTTCACCGCTTGTATTGACAGTGGTGAAATGTGTGGAATTTGTCAGCTCGTTCAATCTGATGAAACGCGGCAGAATGATACGGTTCCAAACGTCGTTCATGCCCCAGTCTTTTTTCAATCTGTCTGTGATATTGCCGTTGCAGGAAATAAGATTTTTTGAAACGGCTTCTTGTTCCAAGTTTCCATTTTCATCTTTTTCACGAACGATATTAGATAGAATACCTTTAATATATTTGCTGATGTAACGGCTGTCGTTCAATTGCCTTTCAATGAATTTATCAGGGATGTCATCCATTAAAAGGCGCTTCATCTTGGATGGATTTTTTGCATAATGCTTTCTGACAAAATCCTGGTAAGCGTCCACAGAAAAGATTTCAACGACTTTACCTCCAGTAAGGGTGACTTTTCGTCCATGATTTTCTTTGATAAATTCTAATCCCAACAAATTGTCTTTTAATTTGTTGACTTCTGCTTCACAAATGACTTTGTTGCTGAAAGAATCATCAAAGTAGCGAGATTGCGGGATGACGTGTTCTATTTGGTATGCAGATGTGAAAAGTTTGCACAATGGAATCATTTCTCCTGTATATGGAGACTGGTATCTTTGTTCCAGCCAACATTTGTATCGAAGTACATCCTTTTTAGAAGGTTGTGCAGTTTTGGAGATTTTTGTGATAAACTCAAAATCACTGTCATCGTTGGACAAATTAAGCAATGCCCCCTCTTCGTAAATTCTTAGAATGTCTTGTTGGGTAGGGGAGTAAGGCCGAATATTTTCAATGCCAAATTCAGGATTTTGGAACTCCATCAACATTGCCTTTATGCGTAGATTAGCATCTTCATTTTTCTGAATATTTTCCGTCATTTTTTTGCGTTTGTCGGCAGGATTTTTCATTTCGCGACCAAGTTCAACGTGTATTTCATCAATACTTCCCACTTGTTTCCAAATGTCGCGCACGGTACGCACCGTTTCTGTAACCACTTGCTCAACAATAGGATTCCGCATAGAATGCTGCTTGAAGTCTTTCAACCATTTGTCAATGTCTTCTGGCTTTTCCCACTTTTGAATATCGTTGGCTTCAGAATGTCTGTCATATACAATATAACAAACCAACCAAACCGGTAAACCTTTGAATAGTGAAATAGAATCTAAGCGTTTCTGGAACTTTTCTTCATATTTCTGGATATTATCCCTTGTCCTAGTGCCTATAGATTCATCGTATTCACCCGTAGTGATTTTCTCAATTCTATCAAGTGTTTTCGCATCAATATTGTCTTGAACCCAATATTTGCCCATGCGCATCAGAGCCAACAATTTCTTGGTGGCCTTCTCAGAATAGGCCCCATAGTCTTTTTCGTCAAATTTTGCTTTCTTTAAATTCTCAATGCTCTCATCTGAAAAACCAGCTTCCAAAAGTTGATGATAAATGCCTGCTGGATTGTTCCGTTTGTTTTCTGCAAAAACAGCGTCTATTTCAGTCTTGGAATTGACGGAATAAAGCAGATGCCAAAGCGCATATTCCAATTCTTTGGTCAGTTTTGTCTTATCCTCTTTGGTGAGTTTTGCCAAAAGAACAGCTCGCGTTTTGTTACAGGGATACGTTTTATCTTCAACATAATTCCATCTGTAGGGAAGTTCGGAATCTTTCCCTTTCGGCTTTTTGATTTTGAAATAGGTGGTTAAAAGCGAATCTTGTGTGATTTCTTTTTTGTCGTTCAAAAAATCAAACAGCGAAACTAAGTCATCTTCGGAATGAATAAATTCGTTGGTTACATCAACATCTGTGAGTAGTTTACCATCTACGAGTTGCTGACGTTCATATATTCTAAGATTGGAAACGAACTGCCAAAGACGGAATTCCTGGAAGAACGGATTGGATTTGGCAATACATTTAATAGGATATTCATTATGAACTTTGTCAAAATGAGATTCGTATGGACAATTGGCGATGGTGGATTTTTTACTTTTTAGTGGACGTTGATAAAACAAGACATCTTCAACGATCAAGTACGTGAAATCTCTGGAGGCAATGCTGTTTCTATAGTCATCATTTGAAGGGTAGAGATCTTCAATGCAAGCGGCATACAACTCGGAATCATTTAATTCGGGAATGAATTCCTTCTGCTTGTTGATGATGGCTTTCAATTCGTCTTTGAAATACTTTCTTTCAATGGTACGCACCAACTTCCCGATAATTTTCTGATCAGGATTGCTCAGCAAGGAATTGTAAATGTATTCGCCGACGGTGTTGCCGGAATTGTCAATGGTGTATTCTGTTTTCTTTTTCAAAAGAGTCCAGTCATCTTCTTTAGGGGCGCGGAACGAACGCTTTTCTTTCCCATCTTTATCCGTTTTGACAGTTCCGTCATCATTTAAATCTGTAGTTACAATAAAGTCTTTGACTTTTCCCACCCAGTCCAATGGAATGGAACTTGCCCTTTTGTATATCCAGCCATTCTCTAATTTTACGTTGTACCAGATAGCATTACCTTTTTTATCGCCACTATCTTCTACGTCAACAACTTTCAATGAATGAAATTCCACTAATTGGTTCTTGCTTTGTTCCTCTTCCTCGTCCCTCAACTGATTATAGCCGCGTTTTTGGTTGAATTGAAGAAGAATCCAGGCAAGTTCTTCTTTTGTGATTGCTTGGGTCAGCGCTTTTTTGCGAAGATAATAAATGGTCCAATCCAATGGGACTTTTTTGCCATCGGCGACTAATTCGGGTTGATTCGTGGCAAAATCGTCAAGCATTTCTTGAAATGAATCCATAAATAAAAACTTACCGTTATGCCATGCCAATTTAGGCTCGCTTTCTTTCAGAAAATGTCCGTATTTATCTAATTTTTCAGCATAATGTTTCGGAAGGAAATCCATTACGGATAAAACACGGTGCAATCTTTCGCGACGGAGCAGGTAGCGCTCGTGTAAACGACGCGTGCCTCTAAATCCTGTTCGCACAGCTGTTTGTGATACGGAGTTTCCCTTGTCAAAATCTCCTAAAACAGATGCGTCCATTGGAATAATTCTACTTCCGGCAGCTTCTATTCCTTCTAATTGTTCCTCTTCTCTTACCACCGCCCAGCCGATGCTGTTGGTGCCTAAATCCAATCCTAAAATTTTTTTCATATCTTAAATGATTTGTAATTATCTTGTATATAGATAGATATGTTTGATTTTGTTCTTGTTTTTTCAGCCTACAAATCTATAATTATTTCTTTTGGCCATTTTAGTTGTCCTGCCATATTACTTTTTTCCTATTTTTGCCGCCACAATTTTGAAGCGAATCACAATAAGGATTATTCCGTTGTGAAAACATCCAAAGCGGGGCAGCAGTGCCTCGTTTTTTTTTTCGCCCGCAAATCACGTCCATAAGTGTGACCATATTTATATAAAATCAATTCCGAATGTTTTTTGAATTTGATGCGTCATACTGAACCGTTCTATTCCTCGTAGGCAGCAAGTGCTTATGCTGAAAGATGCCGCATTGCCCATTGCCGGAATTGTGTTCCGCGAATGCCTCTGACACGATAGCCGACTGCGATTATCATCTCTAATGAGTAGAAAATTACATTATACTTCTTACCATCGGCGGCAGTTATAAAGAAATACTTTACAACTGAATCTTTGTCTAATTCGTTTTCTAATAATATTTTAGATATTAGTTGGCCTATATTCTGTTTAGAGGTGGCAAAAAGTTCCGCCATCTGATTCTGGTTAAGCCAGATTTTGCCGTCACGAGCCATCAAAGCAACCTTAGCTTTGCCATCGTCGGAGTTGTAAATAATGATGTTTTGTTCGTTGTCCATTAGATAAGTTTATAATTAAATATTCACGTCTTGTTTCTCGGCCATATCTTTTCAAATTTGTTTTACCAAAGTGTTTGCAAAAATAAAATATTTCAGCACATATTCCTCTGATTTTTTCCCGCCCGCAAAGAACGAAAACTCTGCTGACAACTTGTGTCAGTAAATTTACTGACAGTGATTTTTTTTGCATTTCCTCACCCGCTTGACAACTTCTAATCCCCCCTCTCGGTAATGAACATTTTACTGTTTGCAAGTACCGATTTTTTTTGTACTTTCGCGCCTTTCAAACGATATGTGTAACTCTAACACGCAAATTTAATTATAAATCTTTAAATATCAATTATTTATGACAATGCAAGACAAGATTAACGAGTTGCTCGCGCTGCGCGAAAAGGCTCGTTTGGGCGGAGGTCAGGAGAGTATTGACAAGCAACACGCTAAAGGTAAATACTCAGCTCGCGAACGCATCCTGATGTTCCTCGACGAAGGTAGCTTCGAAGAATTTGATATGTTCGTACAACACCGCTGCCAGAATTTCGGTTTGGAAAACAAGAAATTCCTCTCCGATGGCGTCGTTACCGGTTATGGTACCGTCAACGGTCGTCTGGTTTACGTGTTCTCACAGGATTTCACCGTTTTCGGCGGCTCCCTCTCCGAAACATTCGCACAGAAAATCTGCAAGGTGATGGACCAGGCTATGAAAGTGGGTGCTCCCGTTATCGGCTTCAATGACTCCGGTGGGGCTCGTATCCAAGAAGGCGTCAACAGCTTGGCAGGTTACGCTGAAATTTTCCAACGCAACATCCTCGCTTCAGGTGTTATCCCGCAAATTTCCGCTATTTTCGGTCCCTGCGCCGGCGGCGCCGTCTATTCCCCGGCACTCACCGACTTCATTATGATGACCAAGAACACCAGCTATATGTTCGTGACCGGCCCGAAAGTCGTTAAGACTGTGACCAACGAAGACGTCACCACCGAAGACCTCGGCGGCGCCTCCGTCCACTCCAAGAAGTCCGGCGTGGCTCACTTCGCAGTCGAGAGCGAAGAAGAAGGTATCGCCATGCTCCGCGAACTCATCAGCTACATTCCTTCCAACAATATGGAAGAACCGCCTTTTGAAGCAACCGAAGATCCTATCAACCGCTTGGAAGACACCCTCAACTCCATCATCCCTGACAACCCCAATATGCCTTACGACGTGAAAGACGTTATCAACGGCATTGTCGATGACGGCAAGTTCCTCGAAATCCAACCGCTTTACGCACCGAATATCGTGATCGGTTTCGCCCGTTTCAACGGTATGTCCGTCGGTATCGTGGCCAACCAGCCGAAATATCTCGCCGGCGTGCTCGACATCAACGCTTCCCGCAAGGGTGCTCGCTTCGTCCGCTTCTGCGACGCTTTCAACATCCCATTGGTGACGTTGGTTGACGTTCCCGGCTTCCTGCCCGGCCCTGGCCAAGAATACGGCGGCATCATCCTCCACGGCGCTAAATTGCTTTACGCTTACGGTGAATGCACCGTTCCCAAAGTTACCGTCATCCTTCGTAAAGATTACGGCGGCGCTTACTGCGTGATGAGTTCTAAACACCTCCGCGGTGATATCAACTACGCTTGGCCGACCGCAGAAATCGCAGTTATGGGCGGCAGCGGCGCTGCTGAAATCCTCTATGGCTCTCAAATGAAGAAAATTGAGAACCCGGAAGAAAAAGCCGCCTTCCTCAACGAAAAGGTGGAAGACTACCGCAACAAGTTCTCCAATCCTTACGTGGCTGCTCAATACGGCTACATCGACGACGTCATCGAACCGCGCAACACCCGTTTCAGAGTCATCCGCGCCCTTGAATCCCTCAAGAACAAACGCCTGGAGAACCCCGCTAAGAAACACGACAATCTCCCATTATAATCTATTATCTACAAAACTGATAGAGAATTATGAAATATTTAAACAAGATACTGGTTTTGTTGGTGGCACTGCTCGTTACGAGTTCGACCTTCGGTCAGTCCGTTCGAGATCTGCGCTTCAACGAAATCTTTATTAAAAATACAGACAACTTTGACGATGAATACGGTCGTCATGTGCCTTGGGTGGAAATTTTCAATACCGCATACAACACGGTGAACCTCGCCGGCTGTTATCTCACCGATGACACCACGGGCTTGGCTTCCGTCAAGAAAAACGGTATCCCCGAACATTGGTATCGTATCCCCAAAACGGATGTGAACACGTCTATGCAGCAACGCTCTTTCGCTGTGTTCTATATGGATGCGCAACCGCTCTACGGTACTTTCCACGTCAATTTCGACCCTCGTACTTCCAAATCCAGCTACATTGCTTTGATTTCCTCAGACGGTAAGGACCTTATCGACTTGATGGTTTATCCCAAACAGCAATTGATGGATACGGCTATGTCTTACGGTCTTGCTCACGACGGTATCGTGGAAGAGGCTCAAATGATGGACCAATTCACCCCGGGTTCCACCAACGAGACCAAAGTGACCATTTCCAAACAGGAGAAGCTGAAAAGAGATGACCCGCACGGTTTCGGCTTAGCCATCATCTCCATTTCCGTAGTGTTTATCGCTTTGATTGTCATTTATCTGATGCTGAAGCTC
>JAZRYT010000103.1:0-27409 GCA_045600905.1 Bacteroidales bacterium | reverse complement strand
TCCTTTTCTAAACTGGTTCAAATGGCTTCCATTCCAGCCCATAATGTCAATAAGTAGTTCGGAAAGATGACGGAGTGTGATATTGGAAGGAACATCAAACTTACGCCATATCGGTGTCGGACTGTCTTTCAAACTAACCTTTAATGTGTATCTTTTCACATCTGTAGCCGGTTTGTAGTAGGGGTAATTCGATATTTCATCGTCATCGTAAAAGTCGTCATCCTCCTCAAAATCTTCATCATCACTCACTTTATTGGATTGATAAATTTCATTGAGAAACACATCTAAAATATCTGGTATTTTAGTCTGCAATTCTTCAGAAACTCCTGCGAACATACCGACCAAATCCAACAAATAGGGTTGTTGTTCGACGGCGACCCGTTTATACAAGTCAAACAATTTTGCGAAATTTGTCCATTCTTCTTTGGGAAGCATATTAATACGCTCCATTAATTCCATCCATTCTATTTTGGATAAAGTTTCTTTTTTCTTTGCCATAGTAATTTTATGTTAATTGTTGATTATTTATAAATATTGATTTCAAAGAGGCTAAGATTCTGCAACGAAAGCAGTTATTTGTTTACTTCGCATTCCTTCTCAACCTTGCGCTTGACTATTCGCTTTATTATGGCAAGACAGACGCAGGTGAATATTAGAAGAAGAAGCAAATATAGAAAAAATCTTGCGCCCTCGCTGGCGATGTGCGGTTCCGTCCACTTGTCAAAGGAGTCAATTGTAAGTGCCACCAAGCCCCCCATAAAAAGGGGAGGCATCATTGATTCTTTAGTTGTCTTGTCTGGCCGATCGTCGGGGGAGCGAAAATGATGTAGCATCCACTTGTATTCGTAATAACAGTAGCCCACAAGCAGCGCAACGACTAAAATTATTCTGCAAATTGTCCAAACCATAGGATTAGATTTTGATTAAAGTGACGGAAGGAAGGGAGCCGGGCAGATAAACAGCACCAGAGCGACCAAAGCAGTGGAAATAAAACTCATCATATAGGTGCCGGAGTGTTTGTTGATGCAGTCGAGCCAGTGCCCCTCTTGGTGTTTTTTCCAATAAACGATTCCGTGAAGGATGGAGGCCGCGAGCATCGCCAAAAGGAGGAATTCCATACGGTAACCGCTCAAAAAGGATAAGGTTCTTGCCAATAGGATGCAGATCCAAGCCACGATGCCGGCGATGAGGAGTTCCCCGCGCTCTTCAGACAGCATATTCTTCAGGAAATAGAGCGCTCCAATGAAGCCGAAAACAAAGGTCATTGCAAAGCCTTTGAAGAAGCACGACGACTGCCGACCATACGCGCGCCAAACCAAGAACCCGCAAATTATGGAAAACACCAAATGAACAGATAACAAGATAATAGCTGTTGTACTCATACCATATTTGGTTTAGAAAAACGAGGCAAATATAAGAAAAATGTGTCAATGTGCGTATGCCCTGGCGATGCTGTCAATATTATAGTAGGATAATTATGGAGAATGATTTTAAAACCAAACGTCTTCCGACAAGCGTGGAGCAATAGAGGGAGTGTCTGCCGAACTGGAAAGCTACCGTGTGCTGATTTCAAAGTACTCCAATAACGCCTTATACTGGTCTTGGGCGGTGAGGCAAGTGTCCGTGAGATAGCCCGGGATGGCCGGCCAGTTCTGCAATCCTCTGTAATAGAACCATTTCAATTCGTCGGTTATGATAAAAGGAACAATGTCGTAAGCCAGACACTCTTTGAACATAATCAGACGTCCCACTCTTCCATTTCCGTCCTGAAAGGGATGAATGGCCTCGAAGCGTTGGTGGAAATCCAAAATGTCGTGTAAGGTCTTTTTCTTGAGCGCGTTGTAGGAAGCCAGTAAGGCGCTCAGTGCAGAATGTACTTCCTTGGGCGCGCAAGTCTCCCGCCCGCCAACTTCATTGGGAAACTTTTTATAGTCACCCACCGCAAACCACGATTTCCGCGCATCAGAAGTGTTGGACTTCAATATAAGGTGCAGTTCCTTGATAAAAGTTTCCGTCAACTTCTCGTGCGCACAGTCAATAATCATATCTATGCAACGGAAATGATTGACCGTCTCCACAATGTCATCTACCCGTACGCTCTCCTCCGTGATGCCCAGCGTATGGGTCTCAAAAATAAAACGAGTCTGCTCGTGAGACAGGCGACTGCCTTCAATGTGGTTGGAGTTGTAGGTGAGGTCGATTTGCGTGCGGTGGTAGATTCCACCTTTCAGCATCATCTCCTTTTGTTCCCGCAATGCTTTCAACAAAGGAGAATCCTTTGCCTTTTTTGATCTTGACGGCAGTTCGGCATTTTCTGGAATATTCCAAGTCTTTCCAGTTAGGAAGACCCCTTCAATCTTTCCCACATTGCAATAATTCCGAACTGTACGGTCTGGAATACCGTGTTTCTTTGCAAATTCGCTAACAGACAGATAGTTCATAATCGGTAAGTTTAGGATGTAAAAACGGTGCAAAGATAGTATTTTTGCCGATATAGGCAAAAATAATGATGGAGAAGAGTGATTGGGGAATAGACAGACAAAAGTTTGTATCTCCGAGCATGATTTAAAAACCAAACGTCCTCCGACAAGCGCGGAGCAATAGAGGGAGTATCTGCTAAACTGGAAAGCTGCCGCATTTCTACCAGAACACCGTGTATAGCACAACCAGCAGTATGCAGATTACATAGGCGCAGATGTTGAAGGCCTTATCGGTCTTGAACAGGTCGGCGGTTAGGGAGATGGCTTTCTCGTCATCGTCCGTCGGACACGTGGACAAGCTTACTAACACGATGACGGCCATCGTGATAATGCAGGTATAGAACATCTGGTCGATGAACGGCATATCGATAGGCAGGAACTTGAGTGCCAAGGCCATCGGAATGGAGGCAATCACCCCCACGATGGCGCCTTTGTTGGTGGTCTTCTTCCAGAAAAGTCCTAACAAGAACAACGCCAAGATGCCCGGGCTGACCAAACCCGTGTATTCCTGGATGTATTGGAACATTTGTCCCACATTGCCCAACAGCGGGGCAATCAGACAGGCTGTCACCAGTGCCACGGCGGCTGAGACGCGTCCCACTTTGACGAGGTTCACGGGTTTGCCGTGCTTTTGTTCAACTTTCTGGGCGATATAGGGTTTGTAGATATCCATCGTGAAAATGGTGGAGGCGGAGTTGAGCATTGATGCCAACGAAGAGATGATGGCGGCGGCTAAAGCGGCTAAAACCAAACCTTTCAATCCTATCGGAATGAATGTGCTGATGAGCCACGGATAGGCGTTGTCGTTATTAAGCAGGCCATTGCCCAAGGTGAACGCATCCGCCGCGCCGTGCATATTTTCGGTGTACATCACGTATGCAATAATGCCGGGTATGCAGACGATGAACGGGATGATGAGCTTGAGGAAGCCGGCAAAGACAAGGCCCTTCTGCGCTTCGGGCAGTGACTTGGCAGCGAAGGCGCGTTGGATAATGTACTGGTTGAATCCCCAGTAATAGAGATTGGCGACCCACAGTCCGCCGATAAGCATCATAATGCCGGGCAGGTTCTGGTATTCGGGATTGCCTTTGTCGAGGATGAGGTCGAAGCGGTCGCCGGCCACGTCGGCCACGTGGCGGATGCCGTGCGATACGGAGCCGTCGGGACTCACATAGTGCAGTGCCACGATGGTGGTGATGACGCCACCCGCGATGAGCAGGATGACTTGCAGTACGTCTGTCCAAGCCACGGCGGAAAGACCACCATAGAGGGAGTAGCACGCCGCTATGACGGCCAGACCGATGATGGCGGGCACAATGAGCGAGCCGTCGCCCGTGCCGACAATCGTGTCAATGGCCTTGCCTCCGAGGAACAGCACAGAGGTGAGGTTTACAAAAACAAAAAGCGCAATCCAGAACACGGCCAAGATGGTCTTCAGCTGTGTGGAGTAACGCCTTTCCACAAATTCGGGAATGGTATAGATGCCCTGCTTCATAAAGATGGGTAGGAAGAACTTGGCGACAATGATGAGCGTGAGGGCGGCCATGAACTCGTAGGAGGCCACCGCGAAGCCGCCGGCAAAGCCCGAACCGGACATCCCGATGAACTGCTCGGCGGAGATGTTGGCGGCAATCAGCGACGCGCCAATCGCCCACCACGGCAGCGACTTGCTCGCCAAGAAGTAATCCTCGGCGGTTTTCTCTTTGTTGTTTTTCTTACGGGATACCCAAAGTCCCAAGGCGACAATCACCAAAAGATATATGGCGACGACGATGATGTCGATGGTGTGAAATGCGGGGTTCATAGGGAGGTATAAAGTTTAAGGTTTAAAGTTCAAGGTTTAAGGTTTCAGGAATTTAGGGACGCAATTTATTGCGTCCGAAATGGCTAAAGACTGAAAAGGTCAAGGTTTATAGAAGAGAGAACCGGATTCAAAGATGCTGAAATCTCGGTTTTTGTAGGTCCAGTGCATAGCGCCTTTGTCGTTCTTAGAGGGCTCGGCACCTGTGCGCCGAGTTAGTTCATCACATATCCAATGCCATTGTTCATCCGTAAAATTGATGTCTTGCCAGGGCCTGACGAGATTGGACTGATACGCATTAGCTTTCTTAAAAATAAGGAAGAAACCATCTACTAAGTAGTCTTTCGGATTGTAGATATATTGTGTCTCCACAATCGTTGTGTCTTGTACCCGTTTGATATAGCGCACTATGAGGAAGTCCTCCTTGCCGGGAGGGCATTCACGATACCATTCGTCTTCACAGCGTGTTCGTACGAATTGTGACTTGGTGGCGCCCCAACTGCGTTCCATAGAGTCGATTTCGTTAATGGTCAAATGGTCGCTATGGTCCAGTATATAGGCAACGGTCTCCAGGATGTGGTCCTCACGAATAGAATGCAACGTGTCTGTCGTATGGATTAGATAGTGGATTTTAACCAATGTGTCCTCTATATCGATAATGCCGGACGTCCACAAATCGTTTTGGAATATTTTGAGGCAACGGTTGGCGGGATGATTTCCGCGATAGTAGTTCGCCGAATATAAGGATTGATAGTCTTTGCCTAAGTCCAGCACTTCGTGCAGTTGTTCGCCCTCCACTCGTACAATGCAATAGCGTTCCTGTATCTCCATCATTGCATAGAGTTGGTTTTGGACACAAAAAAGTGCTTTGAACGTGGTGTCGCATTTTTCCGTTGGAAAGAAACTGCCGTCTTCAAAATACACGGTGTCATCAAGTGAAGGGAAAGACAAGATGGTATCCACTGCCCGTAAATGCTGACGGATAGTTTTATTCTCTATAGCTTTTTCTGAGGAATCGTACGGGGGATAGTAGGAATTGATGGCATACAATGGAGCATCGTTTTTGAATATGTCGGGATATTTCAACGTGCGGTCGCACTTCCATCCGGCTTCTGGCGATTTCAATCTGAGCAATTGATTCCAGACGGAGATATAATAGGAGTCGCCCATCGGAACGATGCGGGACCACCCATCGTGCAGGTACTGTCTCTTGGAGTGTTTGTCCATAAACCAGTCGAAAGAACCCCATTCTCCGTAATCGACATGTGCCACTTGGAACTTGTCGTCTTCAAAAACAATGTCCGGAATGAACTTTACAGGTTCCCACTCCCAAGTCTTGAAATTAAATCGATAACTGTTAGCTTTTTTCCACCAAAGGGGTTTGGCATATAGGTCGTCTTGCAAGGAGAACAGGTCGAAATAGTATTCCTTGTCAAAGTAATTCGGAAAGGGCACGTTTTTCACCTCTTTTCCATCCAAGGATACGGCCAGCAGGACATTACGTTCTATGGCATTCAACGTCTGAATCTCCTGTTGCTTAAAACAGCAGAAATAGAAATCGCGACAACGGGCAGTGCGAGTCAGCGTGAATTTCGCTGTGGGGGAGATGTGTTCAGACACATCTAACCACACGGTATCCACCTGCAGCGAAAAGTGCTGGGCGAGTCCAATGCTGGGCAGCAATAGGGCTAAAAGGACCAATATCTTCAAGACTTTGCTCATCGGGCAAGCAGAATGGTTGGCTATTTCGCGTCTATTTTGGCTTGGAACTTGGCGCTGTCGATGACAAAGCGTTCGTGGCGGCCTTCGCCGATAAGTCCGCGTTCGTCGTATGCGGCCACTTTGAAGACCAGACGACGGCGGTCGATTTCGATGAGTTCGCTTTCGCAACGCACCGTCATATTTACCGGAGTGGCGGAGCAGTGTGACACGTTGACGTGGGTGCCCACAGTGCCCTGTCCCTCTTCCAAATAAGGCTCCACGCTGGCAGCGCAAGTCTTCTCCATTAATGCAATCATCATCGGTGTGGCAAAGACACGGACCAGTCCGCTGCCGATGTGCGCCGCGGTAAGCTCGTCTGTGACTGTCTGTTCTTGTTTTCCTTGAATACCGAGTTCTATCATATCTGAAAAATTTTATTGTAATTCGTTTTTACGTTTCATTTGGCTGAAAATCACACCGAAAACGACCATGACGATGCCGGCGAATTTTTGGAAGGTAAAGGCTTCCAAACCTAAAATGGCGGCGATGATGATGGTGACTATCGGGATGGCATTCGTGAAGACCGTGGTCTTCGTGATTCCGATTTTCTTGGCTGCAAAGGAGTACAGCATATAGGCTCCGGCCGAGCAGAACACAGCCAGGCATACCAGGCTGAGGAGCGATTGGAAACTCCACGTGATTTCTCCCCAATGGCGAAGGTCAAAGACGCAGACAAACGGGAGATAAAAAGGAATGGCCAACATATTCTGGTACGTGGTGATGGTGATGGGACTGTAGTCCTTTACCAGTCTGGATAACATAACACTATATCCGCCAGCTGCAGCGAGAGCTAATAATAGCCAACAGAATCCTTTGATATTTAATAAGATGCCAGTATCAACCCCGTATGTCATGAGGCCGATGCCGATGATGGAAACAATGGTTCCCGTCAATAATTTCCAAGATAATCGTTCTTTTTCTATTATATACATTGTTACAGAAACAATGATGGGTATTTGGGCGATGATGACGGACGCGAAGGACGCGGAGGTGTACTTCAGCCCGAAATCTTCCCCAATAAAGTAGAGAAACGGCTCGAAGAACGCCAAACTCAAGAACTTCTTCCAATCTCCTTTGCGCACTTTCTCCAGTTTCCGTTGGATTTTGAAAAGGGAAACAAAGATGACGGAAGCGATGAGCAGGCGGAAGAAAACGATAGTAAATACAGGAAATCCGGCATTTAGCAATTGCTTGGTCCAAACAAAGCTGAATCCCCAGAAAAGCATAGAAAAAGAGATACCGATATATCCCCAAAGGGTCTTGTTTTGCGTCATTATAGGCTCTGAATTTTAATGGGCGCAAAAATAACAAATTAGTTCTCTATTATGGCTTGATAATTTTGAATGTTTGCCATCGATTCCGAGTGAAAAGATATCGGATGGGATATCCGCGACCCCATCCGATAAATGTGGCTGATAGGGCTAATTCTTGAAGACTATTTTGTTGGGATTCAGCCCGGATTCGAAGGAGAATTTCTTTTTGCCGTTCTGGTCAAAGCAGAAAACCTCGCCGGTGACGGTGAAATCGAAGGCGTCGGATACATAGACGTCTCCGTTTAGCGGATTTACACTAATGCCGTAGGGCGCTTGAATGACTGTCCCGTCGCTAATGAAGTTCTCCTTTACAATATCATCTTTTTGAAGATCCATCACGACAATATGAGGATTGGTGTTCACATAGTCAAAATTATAGAAGTAGGCAAAGTGATCGTAAATGGTGAAATTGCTGACTTCTATGTTGAAAGTCTTTACCACTTGGTCTGTGGAGGCATCGATTTTCTGGAAGTTGGATGGTGTTCCCGCGTAGTCGCCGTGCGAAACAAGATAGACGTAACGTTCGTCGTAACTGTTCAATAATGAAGGATTTGTTTCAACGGTGATTGTATTCGTCAGGGTAAAGTTGTTGAGGTCGAAAACGGAAACGGTGTTGTTGTAGTTCGGATAGTTGAGGCCTCCGGAGTTGGCCACATAGAGTTTGCCGTTGCAGACGCAGATACCATCGGGGTTCGGACCGGAATGGATGGTGGCATCGACTTCCAAAGAGGCGGTGTCGATGCGGACCACGTCACCATCGAAACAGCTGACGTAGGCTTTGCCACCGTGAAAACAGATGCAGCGCGGCTGCTTGTTTGGCAGACTGATGGAACGCAGAGACTTGGCCGTGCCCAAATCCATAATTTCCACACGGTTGGAATTGTTGATGACGGCGTAAAGTTTGGCACCGTAGCTTTTCAAGTCGTTGCCGACGTCGCCCAATCCCCGTTGGTTGGTTTGCAGGAAAATATCATCAGTTAGTGTCCCAGTTGATAAATCATAATAGGATAGGGTACAGTTGTTCATTTGGAACAGTCCCTCGTTGAGGACATAGATTCCCGCGGCTTGGGTGTCAATAGGCGGTTTCGGTTCTGGTTCCGGTCGGTGGCAGGATGCGGATAGAAATACAGAAATAGCCAGTGCGAAAAGCACGGCAAAAGAAAGATTGTGTTGTTTGAAATGCATAACCTCGGCATTTTATAGTAAACAATATGCTTCGGAGAGGGAGTCGGACAAGAGTTTGTCGAACGTCTAAACC
Organism: Bacteroidales bacterium; assembly: GCA_045600905.1. Taxonomy (GTDB): domain Bacteria; phylum Bacteroidota; class Bacteroidia; order Bacteroidales; family WCHB1-69; genus F23-D06. The sequence goes on along the minus strand of JAZRYT010000103.1, from coordinate 18,796 downwards.
GGCCTATATCCCGAAGCGGTTAACAACGCGTCAAGTGGCAGGTTTTCTGACTTGCCCCTTTCGGAATGCCTTCCCACCTTTCGGCAGTGGCGCTTTTGTTCCGAAAACGGATGGGGCTTACAGCAGCGGGTACTGTACAGGATTCACACCTGTTTCCCTTTCAGGACGTTACAAGTAAAGTCCTTCACCAATTGAACGGCGGCAAAAATAATAAAAAATGTGAAAGGAGTTGAAAAGAAAAGGACTAGAAAAGTAGATGTGAAGATTATCCCTAATCCCTATTACCTATTACCTGTTCCCTGTTCCCTCACTACCATTCTACCGCGAACTTGACATTTATCAGTCTGCCCGTCAGGTAATTGGGAACGGGGTGCTGCAGATTGTGGATGTCATTAATCCAGAAGTAGGAGGAGACGTTGTAAGTGCCTAATAAGTTGAATACTTCGATATAGAAGCCGGCGTTTTTGATGCTTCGGATGAAAGCGGATTTGTTGCGCATACGGTCACGGCTTTGTTCAAGAAGCATAAAGGAAAATCCCATATCCACACGGCGGTACCAAGGTGTGCGCAGCGTGCGGTAGTAGGCCGGCGCGTTCGGTGCCCCGTAAGGAACGCCGGAGGCAAATACGAAGTTCAAGTGTACGCGGAACTGGGGAAATCCGGGAATATGGTCTTGGAAGAAAAGGTTGAACGCCACGCGTTGGTCCGTGGGACGAGGAATGTACCCCGGTTCGATCTTGTTTCCGTCTTTGTCGTAATAGTAGTCGCCGATGACGTCTTCAGCAGTTTTCATAAGCGAAACGGAGAACCAAGACTCCAGACCTTTGATGAATTCGCCGCTGAGCTTCATATCCAGTCCAGTCGCGTAACCGACGGCATCGTTTTGCCCGCTGTAGATGATACGGACATTGTCAACCGTGTAGGAAATCAGGCGGTCCAGATATTTGTAATAGGCTTCGGCTGTGAACTTGAAGGGACGTCTCCACATTTGGAAGTTGTATTCTGTGCCGGCGACGATTTGGAAGGAGCGTTGGGATTTGATGTCAGGATTGAGCGTGCCGTCGGGATAGCGCATCTCACGATAAAATGCGGGCTGGTAGTAGATTCCCGTGCGCAATGTGAATATCCAATCATGCTGCCAATGTGGGTTGTATATGAAAGCCAGGCGGGGGGAGACGGTGAATTCTTTAGGACTGAATGTCCAATAATGGAAACGCAGACCGGCATTGATCATATAATGGGGCAGGCTGTCACCGTCTATTTTCCATAAGTCTTGCACATATCCGGTAAAGCGGAACGTGTTGAGGGCGTTGGTGCTATGCAGGATGTCGTTGTAATCAAATGCCAAGATTCGAGAGGGATCGTCGAAGCTGACCGGCTCGCCGGGAAGGGTAGGCGTGTAGGGCAGTGTGTAGCCGGAGGAATCGTACATCGTCCATTCGTCTATTTGATCTCTGATAATTTCGTTTTGCGCTTTGATTCCCCAACTCAGCGTGTTGGCGTATGGCAGATTGTGCTCGCCCAGGATATTCGCGGTGCTGACAACGGAAGCAATATGGTTGCGGGCGTGTTCAAGATAGGTGCCGTAACCGCGTAAATCGCCTAGTTGGACGACTTCATCGGAGCCGAGGTTGCCCTGTATTTCGTTGAGCCAGTATTGTCCTTGAATGTCGTACGTTTCGCTTTCTTTAGCGTAGTAGGAGGAGAGGATGAATTTGTAAATGGATTTTTCGTCGGGTTTGTAGGCGAAGGTGAGTCCTCCCAGGTAGTTCTCGTATTTATCTACTTCCTGGCCGTCGAAAAAGACCTGCAACTGTTCGGCATTGTTGACGGTTCCGCTGCGTTGGACGCGGTAGGTGGGCTGATAAATGTAGCTGTTGATGGAGAAATTACCCAGAAAACTGATGCTGAATTTCTTGGTAACGTCCCATTTGAGCAACATCTGGGAGTCGAAGAAGCGGGGCTTGAACTCAGCCAGCGAGTCCATCGTTTTCAACAAGAAGGAGTTGTCTTTGAATCTTACGCCGACAAGGAACGAGAAGCAGCTGTCAACGCGGCCTTCGGCGTGAGCGGAGGCACCGAGCAGACTGGCGGAAACAGACCCTCCGTATTGGGTGGGTTCTTTGTATTGGACGTCGAGAACGGAGGACATCTTGTCGCCGTATTTTGCGTCAAAACCGCCGGCGGAGAAAATGACGTTGCCGGTCAGATCTGTGTTGACAAAGCTCATTCCTTCCTGTTGCGCACTGCGTATGAGGAAGGGACGGTAAATCTGGATGTCGTTGACAAAGATGAGGTTCTCGTCGTAATTGCCACCGCGCACGTTGTATTGGGAACTCAGTTCGTTGGAGGATGACGCGCCGGGCAGCATCTTGATGAGGGATTCCATACCGCCGTTGGGCGATGGCATCTGGAAACTCAATTTCGGATTGACTTGGATGTACCCGTTCTCAGCCTGGCTGCGAATGTTGACCTGCTCCAACCGGTTGCCGATTGTGGCCATTACCAATTGTACAGACTTTGTCTCTTTGGCTTTGAGTTTGAATTCGAGGATGGTGTCTTTGTGGCTGATGTGCTGGAAGAAAACACGCAGGTTCGTGTTCTCCGGCACGTTTATGACAAATTGCCCGTAGTCGTTGGAGATGGTCTGCAGGTTGTGGTCAATGACCTGAATTACCGCATTCTCAATCGGCGTGCCCTCTTCATCCACCAAAGTACCCTTTATAACGGCCTTTTGTCCGTATGTGCAGTGGACAAGCAGGCAAAACAGAGTCAATATTATAAAGCGTATTTTTTTCAAATTGTGGTTATAAAGACGGGTTGATATACGTGAAAAATCCGATTTTATTGTATTAGAGAAAAAAAAAGCTGCTGTACGGCATAGGAGTTACAGCAGCTTTATATTGTTTAAGAAACGGTCTGTTAAAGAACGCCTTTTTCAGAAGCGTCAACAAGGGCATTGTAGATGCCTTTTTTGTTGATGATGCGCATTCCGTGTGCAGAAACTTTAAGGGAAACCCATTCGTCTAATTCTGGAACGTAGAATTTCTTAATATGCAAATTCGGTCTGAATTTTCTTTTTGTTTTGTTATTTGCGTGAGAAACATTGTTACCCACGATGGCTTTCTTACCTGTGATTTGACAAACTCTTGACATTTTCTCTATCGTTTTTAATGATTAATAATCTATTATTATGAGGGCTGCAAAAGTACATTTTTTTTCTAATTTCACAACTCTCTGTTAGTAAAAAAAAATTTCTTTCTCTATTTGTCTGTAACACAGTGGATAAGAAGTCTGTTTTCTATGGAATTTTGGAAAGGAAGGAGAGATTTTGCGAGAAAATAGTGGCAGAAAAAAGAAAGTGGTAATCAGGAATTTACGCAAATATTGCGTTCTTTTTCGTTAGATTGGTGGTTTAGGAAGAGCAATATGTTGGCGAGCGGAATGAAATTGGTGCCCGCGCGCACTTGGAACATACATTCCACTGCGATATTGATGATGAGTAATATCGAAAAGGAAAAGTATAGGAAGTTGTGGTGCTTTATGCTGAAAGTCAAAGGATAAAAACAAAATATCAAGAGGCAAAGAAGCCCCGGAATTCCGGTTTCCATTAAGGTTTGCAGATATTGGCAGTGTGCGTTGTAATGTCTGCCGATGAGGTTGGTGTAGTTCTTTTTCAAGGCGTGAAGGTTCAGCTCTTCCGTGCCATCGCCGGTGCCCACGCCCCACGGTAGGTTCTCAACGGATACTTCCCATGCGCATTTCCACAATGTCAGGCGCATTTCGCTGCTGTCTGTCCCATAAGGATTGCTCTTGTGCTTTTGTACCTGTTCGATACTCTCCAGAACGCGGTTCTTCCGTATCCATCCCGACTGGAAGACTACTATGACGGCGGTCACGATGGTTGCTGTAATAATAATGCCGGTAAGGATTTTTTTTCGCACAATGCAGTATTGGTAGAATATCCAGCAGAAAATGAGCAGGAATATCGCGAGCAGTCCGGCTTTGGACTGCAGCAGAATTACGGCTGTGAATAGCAATGCCATCGCCGCAATGAGTATGATGCGTTTGCTGAAGGAAAATTTGCTTTTGTATGTGGATAGAAAGTTGAGCAGCACGAAAAAGGAGAATGTGCAGTACATCGACACGTAGGAGGGATGCTTGAGGATGGAGAGTGGCGAGTAGTAAAAATACAGCGTTTTGCCGGTGATGATGAACTTGTAGATGGCGACGGCGAGAATGGTGAGCACGTGGACGATGGTTCCCGACACAAAAACGCCGAGCGCGATTTGGATATGCTTTCGAGTTAGTTTTGAAGGATTGGTCGTCAGCATGATAAGCGGTGCGACGGCTATCCAGAGGCTGCATTCGAAGGCGGAAGTCGCTTCAGATTTGTTACAGGATATCAGTATTCCGGGAATGAGCATTAGGAAGATGAGGGTGGAGCAGATAAAGAGGGGCGTCGCCTTCCAAGCACGCAGGTTCTGGATCTTTTCGCGCCAGTTCCATTCTCCTATCCAATTGAGTAACAGTAGAAATGCTATCGGCAGCATCAGGTAATTGGTTAACGGAAGGGTGGCCGTTGCTAAGAGCAACAACGCGAACATCACGTTGAAGTGCCAGTTGCCGGGAAATAGTTCTTTTAAAATACCCATTTTGGGAGATGTGCATTATTCGTTGTCAAGAAGATCTGGTCGGCGCTCGCGGGTGCGTTGAAGTTGCTGATTCAGTTTCCACTCGTTGATGAGCTTTTCATTGCCGGAGAGCAGAACGTCCGGCACGCGGTGCCCGCGGAAATCTGCGGGGCGGGTATAGACGGGTGCGGAGAGCAGACCGTCTTGGAAGGAGTCGGAAAGGGCGGAGGTGCCGTCGCTGATGACGCCGGGGATGATGCGTGCCAAAGCATCCGTGATGACCATCGCAGCCAGCTCGCCGCCGGAAAGCACGTAGTCGCCGATGCTGATGTCCTCGGTGACGTAAAGGTCGCGCACTCGCTCGTCCACGCCCTTATAATGGCCGCACAGCAGAATGATGTTGTTCAGCATAGACATTTCATTGGCTTTCTTTTGGTTGAATTGTTGTCCGTCAGGAGCCATCAGGTAAATTCCATCGTAGTTTCGCTCGCTTTGCAACTGTTCGATGCAGCGTGCGATAGGCTCTATCATCATCACCATACCGGCTTCCCCTCCGAATGGATAGTCGTCCGTCTTATGGTGTTTGTCCGTTGTGTAAGCCCGAATGTCGTGGGTGTGCAGCTCGAGCAACTCTTTGGAAACCGCACGTTTCAAGATGGAGTTGCCGAAAACGCCGGTGAACATATCGGGGAAGAGGGTGAGTATATCTATGCGCATATCTTATAGTTTTTCTATCATCATAATGCCGTCGCGGAAAGGCAGGAGCAGATTCCGCACGCGGGAATCGTTTTGGACAAAGTCGTTGAATGCCAGTATCGCCTGCGTGTCGCGGTCGTTGTGCGCCACCTGCTGGGTGACTTTCCCGTTCCATAACGTGTTGTCAACCAAAAGGAAACCTCCTTTTCGGACGCGCGGCAGAATGAGGTCGTAATAGTCTTGATAATCTTCTTTTTCCGCATCTATAAAAGCCAAATCCCAAGAATAGTCCAAAGAGGGGATAACGCTTTTGGCATCCCCGATGTGGAGGATGATTTGGTCGCAAAGTGGAGACTGCCCCACATATTGGCGTATGCGGTCTTCAAATTCGATGTTGTTTTCTATGGTGTGCAGTTCGCCGTCTTCGGGTAGCCCTTCGGCAAGACATAGAGCGGAATATCCGGTGAACGTGCCTATTTCGAGGATGTGTTTGGGACGAAGCATTTTGGCAAGGAAGGCCAGGAAGTTGCCCTGCAACTGTCCGGAAAGCATTCTCGGATTGATGGTCTCCAAATGCGTCTGACGATTCAATCTGTATAAAAGGTCGCTTTCTGGCGTGGTGTGCTGTTCGCAGTAAGCCTCAATGTCTTGGTCTATTAGCTCGAAGGTGGACATCTTTAGGATAGTTCGGAAATAGTTTTATTGACTTCTTCTTCGGTTTTTGTAAGCTTGTCTTTGCAGATTTTAATCAGTTTGGTGGCTGTCTTGATGTTTTCGGACAAGTCATCTACGGAAATATCCGCATTTTCCATTTGTTTTACAATGCTTTGAAGTTGCTCGAAAGCTTCGGTATAGGTGATGTTTTCTTTCATATTGTTGAACTGTGAACAGTATAATAGGTTGATTTGTAGATAACTACATTGAGCTACTGCGGTTGTTTCCTTCTAGAAGGGATTAGTACATGATTCCTAACTTGATGCCTGCGAAATGGTAGAGGGCGGGTTGGATGCTGTTGGCAAAGAACGCGGAGTTGTCGATGCCGCTGACTTCGGGAATGGTGTAGCGGATTTTGGAATATTGGAGTTTGTAGGTTCCGGCGAGAACGATGGCGATCTTGTCGGTGATTTTGATGCGCATACCAATGCCGGCCTCACCCATCGGGCCTTGATTGGAACCGTGGATGACGTGGTTGACGGTTTCAGGAACGGAGGAAAGATACCATTTGAATCCCCATCCGAGGTTTACAAAGGCAGTAGGTGCCACGCGGGTCTGCATCATATTGACGCTGAAGTTCAGGTAGAGAGGTACGAATGCCGTGTGGTTCCAAAAATCGATGCCGGCACCGACACCCATATAGAAAAAGTTGTTGAACTGGTATGCCAACAGTTGGTTGACCTGGATGTTGAAATTGTTGTTTTTTACTGTTTTCAAAATCTGGTCTTCTGCCAAAGCGGGCGGCATAATGAGGTCGTGGCAGTCATAGTCTGCCAATGCGATATCCCCAACACCTCCGGAATAACCGAGGGAGGTCATAAATACGAACTTATGTTCCTGCAGTTGTCTGTTGCGTGGATTTTGGGCGAAAACAGAGCCGGAAAATAATGCTAATGTTAAAAGGAAGATGAGAGTACGTTTCATATTGTTGATGTTTTATTTGCTGAATAAATGGGGATGGTTTGCGGCTATTAATTCGCGGGCGGCGGAACGGGCCGTTTCCGTAATGTTGGAGCCGCCGAGAATGGTGGCGATGGATTCGATGCGTTCATCGGTATTGAGCAGCCGCAGGTTAGTGACGGCTTTGTCGTTTTGGTTTTGTTTGTAAACCAGAAGATGCTGGTCGCCTCGTGCGGCGATCTGCGGCAGATGGGTGATGGCGACTACCTGGTGCTGTTGGGAAAGGAGCCCCATCACAGCGGCCACTTTGTTGGCGGTTTCGCCAGAAATGCCGGTGTCTATTTCGTCGAAGATGACAGTCGGGAGCAGGGCTGTGTCTGTAATGATGGATTTCAGAGCCAGCATAATGCGGGACATTTCACCGCCGGAGGCAATCTTGCCGAGGTCCGCAGGCACAATGCCTTTGTTGGCTGAAAATAAAAAGGTTATCTGATCAATGCCTGTGACCTGTGGCTCGGAATTTTCCTGAATGTCAATGCGGAATTGGCTGTCGGGCATTCCCAACATCTTCAATCTCGCTTCTATCTCCTTCTGGAATGTTGAGATGGCCTGATGTCTGGTTTGGGAAAGCTTTTGGGCTAAAGCGCGGACTTCCGTTTCCAAAGCATTTTTTCTTTCTTCTAAAAGCGTGAGCTGCTCTTGGTTGTCCGTATATTGTGAAAGTTCCTGTTTGAGCTTGTCCGACAAATCCAAAAGACCTTGGATGTTATCCACCTGGTATTTGTGCTCCAAAGTGTAGATGAGGTCAATACGTTCGTTTAGCCGTTCAAGTTCTTGCGGATTGATATCGATTTCGTTGTCTTTACGGGCGATTTCGTAGGCTAAGTCCTTTAATTCCAAAATGACGGAGTCAAGACGTTTTTGCAGTTCTTGGAAATCGGGACCGATGTCCTGTATGGCGCGACATTCGTTTTGGACGGATTGAAGTTGTTGAAGAACGGTGCTTTCCTCGCCTTCGGAAAGTTGTTGTGCGGCCGCGTATAGATGCGCTTTGATGTCCTCTGCGTTGCTCAGCAGTTTGATGTTCTGTTCGATTTCTTCCTGTTCGTCGGCCTCCAATTGCGCGTTGTCCAATTCCTGGACGGTGAAATTGTTGAATTCCTGCTGTAAAGCGGCATCAGCGCATTGCTTTTTCAATTGTTGAAATTGGGATTCCGCCTGTTTGAGTGTCGTAAAGGCTTGTTGGTATTGGTGGCGAAGCGCCTGATTCTTCGCATATTGGTCAAGGATTCTCAGCCGGAAACCGGAATCCTGCAGTAGCAGATTCTGGTGCTGGGAATGAATATCTATCAAAGAGGAAGTGAGCTCGCGGAGCAGAGGCAGTGTGACGGGCGTGTCATTGATGAAGGCTCGAGATTTGCCGTGCTCGTTGATTTCGCGACGGATGATAGTTTGGGGTTGGTAATCTAAATCGTTTTGGATGAAAAAATCCTGCAAGGAAAGAGATTCTATGTCGAAAGTGCCTTCGACGATGCACTTTTTAGACTTGTCATAGAGGACGTCTGTTTCTGCGCGGCTGCCGAGAATGAGGGAAAGGGCGCCCATAAGTATGGACTTTCCCGCGCCTGTCTCGCCGGTGATAACGGTGAATCCGCGGTCAAATTGGATGTTGAGCGAACGGATCAACGCATAGTTCTCGATTTGCAGGGCGCGTAGCATAAATGTCTATTTGGAAGCTGAATTGATGGCGTCGTAACGGGAAGAGTTGGTCGGGTCGATTTGTTTCATAATATTCACGACCTGTGTCTTTTCGCTGGGCATACCCTCTTTGAAGATATTGACGATTTCATCGCATTTGGAGTTGCAGATGACTTTTACGAGTGCCAAGTTTGATTTCTGCGCATTGACCTGTTGCAAAAGTTTGAGACTTTCCAGGATCACGGCGCGTCCGGCGTCAGGGGTCTCGTTCATCACGTCCAATCCGAGACGGTGGTATTGGTAGAAGAAATCGTGAAGTTTGCTGTATGTGTTATTGGTCAGATTTTCCGTGATCCAATAGCGGTTGCTTTGTCCGTTGTCAGCCGCACTCCAGCCTTTCTCTCTGGCAGATTGGTTGAAGTTGACGATGGATTGCATATTCGTATAGTAAGGGGCACCACCGTTCATAGAGAAACTGTCGAATTCCACGGCCATAAAAAGGTTCAAGTAGAATGCGATGAGGGAAGTGAACTGCGAAAGATTCTGGTTGTCGGCATATTCCAACGGGTCGCCTTCCGCGTAGGTGGCTTGGAAGTTCTTGTCTTGGAAATTCAGCAAGGTGGTTTTGTAGCTGGCTTTATAGACGGGGCGTTGCAATAAGATGGTCATTGTCCCTTTTAGTACGTCGCCGGCAACTTCTGTGAGATTGATTTGGATGGCGCATTCGATGCGCTCATTGGTTTTCAGATTGTACTGACACCATTTGCGGTCGTGCACAAACTGATACAGCTTTTGCTGCAGGTCTGTGTACCTTTGCTGGTTGACGCCACCGGTCACTTGGTTGGCGTTGACGGAAATTTGGCATTGGAAATCCTGGGCAAGCAGGCTGCCGCAGAAAATCAGAAAGCATAGTAGAATGCAGAAACGTTTCATAGCTACTGTTCGTTTTTCGGGGTTGTTAACTGGTGAATGAGCTGGATAATGTCGCTGGCGATATCCTTTTTGTCCTTGAGCTCGCTTTCGAAGGTTTGTTCGTCGCGTGTGATCATCAGGACTTTGTTGGTTTGGGTCCGGAATCCGGCCCCTTTGGTGCGCAGCGAATTGAGAACGATGAGATCTGCGTTTTTAGTATGCAGTTTTTTGAGGGCGTTTTCTTTTTCGTTTTCCGTTTCGAGGGCGAAGCCCACGAGGAACTGGTCATCACGTTTTTGTTTGCCGATGGAGGCGAGGATGTCTTTGGTCTTCACCAGGCGGATGTCCAATTCGGAAGCCGTTTTTTTGATTTTTTCGGGAGCGGTTTCTGCGGGCGTGTAGTCGGCGACGGCGGCAGACATAATCATAATGTCTTGCTGCTCCGCCACTTTCATGCACTGCTGGTACATCTGTTCGGCCGTTGTCACATCAACGCGGTGAATAAGCGGGTGATGTGTGGAAAGGGCAGTGGGGCCGGAAACGAGCGTCACTTCTGCGCCGGCATCAGCGGCTGCTTCGGCGAGACAGAATCCCATCAGGCCGGAGGAATGGTTGCCGATGAAACGCACGGGATCGATGGGTTCGTAGGTCGGTCCGGCGGTGATCATCACTTTTTTGCCCGAGAGGATTTGTTTTGATTGGAGATGTTGATTGACTATGGTGAATATCTTCTCGGGTTCTTCCATTCTTCCGTTACCGGTAGTTCCGCAGGCAAGGAAGCCGCTTTGCGGTTCGATGATGTGGCAGCCTTTTTCTTTGAGCAGTTGGATGTTGTGCTGCACAGTTGGTTCGGCGAACATCCTGTCGTTCATAGCGGGTGCGATGAATATGGGTTGGCGTGCGGCCAAAAGCAGGGTGGATAAGGCATCGTCAGCGATACCACAGGCATATTTGCCTATGATGTTGGCGGTGGCAGGTGCCACAATGACGCAGTCTGCCCAGTCTGCGGTACTGATGTGTTGCACATCACGGTGCTCCGTCGGGTCGAACAGGTCGGAATAAAGTTTGTTTTGCGACAGCGTTTCGATGGTCAACGGGGTGACGAATTGCAAGGCGTGTTGCGTGGCCACCACGCGGACTTCATAGCCGTGGCTTTTAAACAGACGTATCAGGAACAGCGACTTGTAGGCCGCGATTCCGCCCGTGATTCCGATTACGATGTGTTTGCCCATTTCCTTTTAACAGAGTTGCTTAGTCGTTATCTGCGTCTTTAAAATAGACTTGGTCGTTTTCAAATTCGTACAGAGCCAACTGTGTCGGTTTGGGAAGTTGTTCGTAGAATTTGGAAAGTTCGATTTGTTCGCGGTTTTCAAATACTTCTTCCAAAGAGTCGTTGTTTGAAGAGTATTGTTGGGAGCTTTCTTGAAATTCCTGTTTCAAGTCAGCTGCAATCTGATCGGCGCGTTTCGACATGATGACGATGCTTTTGTAGTAGTTGCCTGTGTCTTTGTCGAATTTTCTGATGTCTTTGGTTTTTGCGAAAACGTCGGTTTTAAGTTTTTTATAATCTGCAGCTTTCATAAATTGTATAGATGTTATTTATTATTATATTTTGCTAATATTTTGCGCACATCTTGTGCGATTTTGCTTGTCTCTTTGAAATATTTTGTGTCTGGGAAGTCTCGTTCCATTCGATTACAGGCTTCCAGACAGGCTTTGTAGCGTTCTTCTTTTTTTCCTTCCACACTTTTTCTCGCATATTCGTAGTTGTTGAGAACCAGGTAATAGACGGCCTCCGGCATTAGAGGGGAGTAGGAATAATCGTTGAAGAAGTTCTTGGCTGCGATTTGGCAGGCCTCGAAGTGGTCGGTGTTATAGTAAAGTTTGAGGATTTCCAATCTTTTGCGGGCCATTTTGACGCGCAGAGCATCCAGCATCACATTGCATTCCTCAATATGTTTGTTGTTGGGATAAGCTTGGATGAAAGCTTTGATTTGCTCAATGGCGTATTCTGTGTTGGATTGGTCGAGGCTATAGTCTGGAGACGTGTTGTAGATGGCGGATATGCAGTAGTAGAAGGCTTCTTCCGTATTGTCTGTATTGGGATAGCGGCGCACATAGTCTCTAAAGTGGAGGGCCGCCATATTGTAGTCTTCGTTCTTATAGTAGCAGTAAGCGAAAAGGTAGAGGATGGTGTCTGCGCGGGGTGTTCCAAGAGACAGGGGATACAGTTCTTCAAAAACGCCTGCGGCGGACAGATACTGCTGGTTGTTGTAATAGCGCATGGCGCGTTCGTAACTCTGATCAAAGTTTTCGAACGTTACCCTTTTCTTACCCATTGTGAACTCCGACTTGGACTTTTTCTTTGGGGCTTTGGGCTTTGTAGTATCTTGCACAGCATCAATTGTCTCCGAAATCGTCAATTTCGGGGCAGCAAAGTCCGCGGCATATAAGTCCACGGAAGAAGCTAATAATGTTACTATCAATAAATTAAATATCTTCTTCACCATAGTAAATCAAAACGGGCAAAAGTACACTATTTTTTTGATTTTGAGATAGAAAAAATAATGCGGTAATGCGGTAATGCGATAATGCGGTAATGCGATAATGTGATAATGCGGTAATGAGTTACGCAGTCAATCTTGAAACTTGAAACCTGAAACTTGAAACCAAAAATCCCCAGACGCATTGTCTGGGGATTGTATAAAGAGTTGATATGATAATCAAGGAAGGGAAGAGGCTGTGAGTGCCTCGTACATCTTCGAAGGGAGGGTTCGGAATTACTTAGAACCTTTATCTTTTTGACCTGCGTGTCCTCTGAATATACGGGTGGGAGCGAATTCGCCGAGTTTGTGACCGACCATATTTTCGGTTACATAGACGGGGATGAATTTGTTGCCATTGTGGACAGCGATTGTAAGGCCTACGAAGTCAGGAGAAATCATGGAAGAGCGGGACCAAGTTTTGATGGTGGATTTCTTACCGGATTCCTGAGCGGCGATTACGCGTTGTTCCAATTTGTAATGTATATAGGGACCTTTTTTTAATGAACGACTCATAATACTAAGATTTTAAGATTATTTCTTTCTTCTTTCGATGATGTATTGAGTAGAATTCTTCTTAGGATGTCTTGTCTTGTAGCCCTTAGAAGGAATACCACGGCGGGTACGAGGATGGCCACCAGATGCACGGCCTTCACCACCACCCATTGGGTGATCAACAGGGTTCATAACGACACCACGGTTGCGAGGACGTCTGCCCAACCAGCGGGAACGACCAGCCTTACCGGAAACTTCGAGGCTGTGGTCGCCGTTGGAAACGATACCGATGGTAGCTTTGCAAGCGCAGAGGATCATACGGGTTTCGCCAGAAGGCAATTTGATAACGGCGTATTTGCCTTCGCGGGACATCAATTGAGCGTAGGAACCGGCGGAACGAGCGATTTTAGCACCTTGGCCGGGACGCATTTCGATATTGTGGATGATGGAACCGAATGGGATTTCGCCGATAGGAAGGCAGTTGCCAAGATCGGGAGATACGCCTGCGCCGCTAAGGATGACTTGGCCGACTTTGATGCCGTGAGGAGCCACGATGTAGCGTTTTTCGCCATCTGCATAGAATACGAGGGCGATGCGAGCTGAACGGTTCGGGTCGTATTCGATCGTCTTTACAGTTGCGGGGATTCCGTCTTTTTCTCTTTTGAAGTCAATCATACGGTACATTTGTTTGTGACCGCCACCGCGGTAGCGTACCGTCATTTTACCACTGTTGTTTCTTCCGCCTGTCCTATGTTTCGGACACAACAAACTCTTTTCAGGGATGTTGGTGGTAATGTCATCGTATGCGCTGATTACTTTGAAGCGCTGACCCGGCGTTACTGGTTTGTACTTTTTAAGTGCCATTGTTTTTAAATATTACTGTAAAAATCAATTTTTTGATCCTTGTCTACGAACACGTAGGCCTTTTTGAAATTGTTCTTGTGACCTGTGATGACGCCAGCCTTAGTATTGCGGTTCGAGACTTTACCGCGTTGGATCAATGTGTTTACGCGGACTACTTTAACACCATAAACGGCTTCTACTTCGCGCTTGATTTCGGGTTTGGTGGCTTCGCGGGTCACCATAAAACCGTAGCGGTTGTATTTTTCAGCCGTCTGCGTCATTTTTTCGCTGATGATGGGTTTTATAATATTACTCATTGTTGTTTCTTTTTAAGGTTTTGAAAATTATTCGCCTAACATTTTCTCCAATTCGGGGAGGCTGTTTTCGCAGATGATGAGGTGGCCTGCGTTGAGCACGTGATAGGTGTTGGCTTCGCTGGCGCGCATTACGCGTGTGCGTTGCAAGTTGCGTGCGGATTTGAACACGTTGATGTCTTCCTTCGGTGTGAGGAGGAGGGTTTTCTTGCCTTCGAGTTCAAGAGCCTTCAGCATGCTTCTGTATGCTTTCGTCTTAGGAGCATCGAATGTGAAGTCTTCCACAACTGTGATTTTGCCTTCTTGTTGTTTGTAGGTGAAAGCGGAGAAACGAGCGAGTCTCTTTACTTTCTTGTTCAACTTGAAGCTGTAATCTCTCGGATGAGGTCCGAATACGGTTGCACCGCCGCGGATTGTAGGGCTCTTGATGCTACCTGCACGTGCGCCGCCTGTACCTTTTTGGCGTTTGAGCTTGCGGGTACTACCAGATACAGTGGAGCGTTCCAGTGTGTCGTGCGTGCCCTGTCTTTGGTTGGCTAAATATTGTTTAACGTCAAGCCAGATGGCGTGATCGTTGGGTTCCACGTTGAAGATCTGATCATTCAGGGTAACCGTTCTTGCAGTTGCACTGCCGTCTATTTTATATACTGTTAACTCCATCTTTCAATTTTTATATAAGATCCATTGGCTCCAGGAACAGAACCTTTTACTACTAATAAATTCTTTTCTTTCACGACTTTCAAGATTTGAATGTTCGTGACTTTCACTTTGGCACCGCCCATTTGGCCTGCCATACGCATTCCCTTGAACACGCGGGAAGGGTAGGAAGATGCACCCATTGAACCGGGAGCTCTCAAACGGTTGTGCTGGCCGTGTGTGGCATCACCGACACCACCGAATCCGTGACGTTTCACAACGCCTTGGAAACCCTTACCTTTGGAAATACCGCTGATATCAACAAATTCGCCTTCTTCGAATACTGTTACATCAAGTACTTCACCGAAGCTCTTCTTCGAACCTTCTTCGAAACGGGTGAACTCGCGAACGATTTTTTTCGGAGTTGTACCTGCTTTTGCGAAATGGCCCTTCAGGGGTTTCGTGGTGTTCTTTTCTTTCTTTTCGTCGTATCCCAATTGGATTGCACTGTAACCGTCTTTTTCAACGGTCTTAACTTGCGTCACAACGCAAGGACCAGCTTCCAGTACTGTGCACGGCACGATTTTGCCGGAGGCATCATAGATGCTAGTCATCCCAATTTTTTTTCCTATTAATCCTGACATTTTTTGTTAGTTTATAAATTTTTGATTCGTTTACGCGCATTTCCATAAACCATTCCTTGATAACAACTATCTGACACAGAAGAAGTTGTTAACACTTTGCGGTTTATTTTAATGAGCGTGCAAATATAGTCTTTTTATTATACGATTTTCAGAATCGAATTTTTTTTTCTTGGGTTCAGATTTCAAGTTTATGGTTTTAAGATATTGCTTCTATTATTCTTTAATTGTACAATGTTCATTGAAATTGTTCAAAAACTTCCAAAATCGGGTTTGCGCAGAAATGCCTCTTTGGGCGCAAAAAATCACAATGTGTCAGAAAACCATCGAAAACTGCCAGAAACTTCTGGTTTTTTGCATATTTTATAGTTTTGACATTCAGTAATTTACATCTTGACTTTTCTTTTCATCCGTTGTATCTTTGCGAAGAAAATTTTTACTCACTTAAACTACCTTATTATGACTAAAAAACCATCAAGCAATTCGGAGAAAGAAAGGACGCCCAAGTATCTTAACCTGCTCACAGACTTCGGCTTCAAGAAAATGTTCGGCGAGGAGAACAAGAAGTTCCTCATCGCATTCCTTAACTCCATCTTGGCAGAAAGAGTCGGGATAATCGAGGACATCACCTATCTGAACACTGAGCAATTGGGACTGAGTCCTAAAGAGAAGAGGATGGTCTATGACATCTACTGCACGACCTCCGATGAGGAGCACATTATCGTGGAGCTGCAGATCGGCGGGCAGTCCTATTACGGTGAAAGGGCGTTCACCTACGTCAGCCGCCTCGTGTGCAAAGAAGCCAAAAGGGGCGAAAAGAAGTACCACATCCCGCCCATCTACTCCATCAACATTCTGGACTTCAGGATGACGGTCTTCCACGACAGAAGCAACTATTTCTGGGAAATCCAGCTCAAGGACCAGAGGAACAGAGTTTTTTTGCCTCAGATCAAGTTCTTTTTTATAGAATTGTGTACTTTTGCGCGCCTGTTCAAAAAGTCGGAATACCGTGAATCTCTGCACCGGTGGCTATATACCATCAAGAACATGGGCGAGGAAAGCACCGAAGAATGCCCGTTTGACGACCCTCTATTTCAGGACTTCTTCGAGCAGGGCAAAGTAGAAAAACTCACAACTATGGAAAAGGAAGATTACGTCAAAAGCATATTGGAATATCAGGAAGTTCAGGACACGATAGAGTACGAACGCGAGTACGCTCGCAACGAAGGTCGCGCAGAAGGCGAAGCAAAAGGCCGCGCAGAAGGACTTGCGGAGGGCGAAGCCAAAGGTAAAGCAGAAGGTGTTCGCGCCACCGCAAAAAACCTGCGCTCACTTGGTCTTGACATTGCCACCATTTCCAAAGCTACCGGACTTTCCGAGGAGGAGATTCTCGAATTGTAAATTCTTTTTAGGGATTCCGCTGCGCCCCTTCGGTCGCTTGCGGAATGGTGAGGTTTGCCGGGTAGGAATGCCAGATGGGCGGCGCACGTATAGTGGTATTATCACGCTCGTGGTGCCGCTGCCTAGTATGTCCTTTCCCCACAACGCGCGCACCATTCCGCAAGACCGACGATAGGAGGTCGAAGCGGAATCTACACAATTTACAATGAACAATGAATAAATAAAGTATTATAGGAGCAATATCTTTAAACTTTAAGCCAAAAAAAAGGCTTCGCACGCCTATTCGCACGAAGCCCTTAATTGTTAATTGTCAATTGTACATTACTTCTTCACGATGCGTTTGGTCACGATGCCCTTGTCCGTAAGGATACGGGCGAAATAGACGCCGTCAGCATACGTGTTGATGTCAAGCGTGACTTGGGTGCCTTCCACCTTCGTCGTGCTGATGAGTTTTCCATACACGTCATAAACGTCAACACTGTTAATTGTAAATTGTAAATTGTAAATTGTAAATTGTCCACTCGTCGGGTTCGGATAGACGCTGATGGCGTTGTCCAAATCGTAGTTGTTCACACCGTCCGGTTGGGTGGTGAAGTGGATGGTTTCGGAAGCAGGGCTCTGCATATCGTTGTCGCAGTTGGCCATCACTTGAATGTCGTATTGAGTGTCAGGATTAAGACCGGTCAACGTGTAGGTCATCGCATTGGCTGTAGCGGTTTCCCAAGAGGAGGCGACGGTCTGTTTGTACTGAACGGCCCAAGAGGAAGCGGTGTTCGGATCTTGGCTCCAGGTGATGACTGCGGAGTTCGTGGTGATGTTGTTAGCGGCCACGTTGGTAGGAGCCGGACAGGAAGGCTCGTCATTGTTCAATGTGGTGAAAGTACCGTTAGCCCAATCGGAAACGTTGTTTGCGTCGCAAGCAGCCTGTACGCGAACCTGGTAAGCGGTGTTGGCCGTCAGACCGGCAAGTGCGTAGGACGGAGTGTTGTTGACGGTGATGCTGTTGGACCAGTTGGCATCAGCGGCTGCCTTGTATTGGAGGTTCCAGAAAGTCTCGTTGCCACCGGCTGTCCAAGTGATGGTTGCAGATGTTTGAGCAATGTTGGAAGCTGCCACGTTGGTAGGAGCATCGCAGTCGGCAACAGGGCCGCCACCTTCGCAACTGACGGTCAAGTCGAAGCCAGAACCTTGGTTGCTTCCGTCAGAAATGAAGGACAGGGTCAACGGGCCAGTAGTGGAGATAACATCGATAGATCCGGTACCAGAGAATTCACCCAAGGAGTTGCCATTGGTGGTGGCACCATCGTAGATTGTCAATTTATCATAGAAAGATTCAGTGTTATATGTACCGGTCAGACGTACCAACATGCCAGAAGCATCCGGGTTGATGGTGAGGGTGGCGTTACAACCAACAGCATAGGTGCCGTTTAGGCCACCGTCATCATAGATGTGGCCACCGCAGGCACTAACTGTTTGGCTACCGTAGGCAGGCATATTAATGGAGCCGGGAACAGCCATAACAGGACCGAACCATGCACTTTGGTCGTTTACATCGCAGCTCGCTTGGACGTAGAATTCGTAGGCGTCGGAAGTCAAATTATTCACGGTAAAAGGATTCGTGTAGGCGGTAACCATTGTGCCACTAGAAGAAGGATTAAAGCCAGGGTCACCATAAACG
The DNA here is from genome assembly GCA_045600905.1 of Bacteroidales bacterium. GTDB lineage: Bacteria > Bacteroidota > Bacteroidia > Bacteroidales > WCHB1-69 > F23-D06. The sequence continues at coordinate 691 of JAZRYT010000103.1, read as the reverse complement.
ATATTCCATTCCGTGGCAGTGCCGTTTTCAGTCCAATCCAAGGTTGCGCTGTTTAGAGTAGTGCCAGTCACATTAAGAGCAGAAGGAGCCGGACAGGAGATAGTGCCGCAAGTGTGGGAGAAGAAGGCTGTACCATAGGGTAAGGTGCTACCATCGGTACAAGTGTATAATGTGTTGCCGTTTCCATCAACAATCGTAAAGGAAGCCTCATCTGGATAATAACCTGATATCCAATAGAATGATACTTCAGCAGCATCACATTGATAATAAGTAACGGAATTATTACTACCATTATCGATAGTTGCAGTAGCAACGGTGGAACCATTGACAACGATGTTGATGGAGTTGTCGTCCCAGCCATCGCCATAGCTGTCGTTCATATTGATGACATAGACGCAGCCATTGGAGCAGGGCAGGGTGTTAGCTGTCACTTCGGAGGTGAAGGCACTCTCGTCAGTGGCGCTGCACACGGCTTTTACGCGGAAACTGTAGGTGGCATTGGAATCCAAACCGAAGAGAGTGTAAGTGCTTGTGTAGGCAGCCTCACTATTCCAAGTTGTTTCGGTGTTTTTCTTGTATTCAATCAACCATTCGCTTTCAGAGTTGTTCGGTGTCCAGCTGAGATCAACGGAGGTAGCCGTGATGTTGCTGACAGTGAGGTTGCTCGGTCTCCAGCAGGAAGGCGTGTAGT
>JAZRYT010000102.1:0-13383 GCA_045600905.1 Bacteroidales bacterium | reverse complement strand
GAAATCAGGATCCAATGAATAATGAATAATGAATAATGAACAATGAATAATGAATAATGAATAGCTTCAGCAACCTCGGAGGGGTTATAGCTCTGTAACCTCGGGTAAGACCGTAACGCAGTGAAGGTCGCAACCTGAGGAAGGAGAACATCACGGCTCTGCCGTACCTCCAGCAACCCCGGAGGGGTTGTATCTCCGTAACCTCGGGTAAGACCGTAACGCAGTGAAGGTCGCAACCTGAGGGAGAACTAGTCCTACGGACTATGCTATAGAGGACCGCGGCAGCGATTGGAACCCATTTACTTGCGTGCGGGTGGGTGGACGGAGGCTTTAATATGGAAGCAAATCTTTGCAAATCGAAAGCGAATTTGCGCCTGACGGTGCATGGTGGGTGGGCAGCAAGTTAGGGTGGAAAGCGCGACGGCACCGCGTCGGGAAGTGCGTGGGCGGTGCCGGGCCGCCCAAATCTATAAAATCCCTTCACAAGATGGAAAGGACAAATCCGATTTTTTACACCTTCATCCCCTCCGGCCACTTCACGAAGCAACGAGGCAGTTCGACCTTCTTAGGTTCACGTAAGACAAATCGCTGCGAAGAGTTGTTTTAGATTTCCCTATTTAATATTTTTTCAATTTGTCCTACATAATAAAAAGGAATGTTGATTAATTTGAACGGCTTACCGCTGGGAGTAGAGACCTCATCTATAGAATAGGGTTGGGACCACACACGCACGGCGATATTGTGCGGAGCCGACTCCATAAAAATATGCAACGATTTCAACTTCGCATTATGCCCTGATTTGACTTCAATAGGGACAAGCAGACCTTGATAAGGAAGCACGAAATCCACCTCTGCCTCAGATCCGATACGGTTGGAATGCCAATAAGCTCGCGTGGCCGAAACGCGATTGTCGAGACATAGCAATTCCTGTCCAACTATATGTTCAGCAATCCTTCCGCGCCATACATCCTGAATATCCTCCACCGAAAACACATCCCTTTGTATTCCGGAAACATAATTTACCAGTCCGGTATCTAACCACAACAATTTCGGGTGTTTTCGCAAATTCGGCATAATGGGCAATCTTTCTTCCGATGAAGGATATACCAATTCAAGCAACATAGCTTTTGAAATCGTTTGAAACGCCTCACTCATTTCTCTTGAGCGGTAGGGCGTACCTGCAAAACCTTCGAAGGAAATGATTTCGGACGCACTTTTCCATCCGTGCGTCAAAATAGCCCGAACCACTCGAGTCAATGTCTGACTGGAAGTGTATTTTTCAACGTCGTCGCGATACGAAGTCAGCAATGATTCATACGTAGATTTCACGGACAATATGTCTCGATTTTGAGCATATTGAACTACTGCTGCCGGCATACCACCACACAAGACATATTCTCTGAACCACTGTTGCAACCTCGGATGAATAACATCGGGGACATCAACATTCTGAATGTAGGGGATGTCGAAATCGTCCCCCATTCCATTCAAGAACTCCTCAAACGAACACGGACGCAAAGCCATATAGTCCACACGACCAACGGGAAAGGAGATTCGCCGAACGTCCATCACAGTTTCAAGCAAAGAGCCAGCTGTAATCACGTGGAGCCAATTCTCCTCTTCGTAAAAATAGCGTAACATGGCCACCGCCTTTTGCGAATTCTGAATCTCATCAATGAACAGCAGCACATTATCTTTCACCTGCTGTATATTTTTGAACAAAAAAACAGCCCTAATCAACTCCTTCGCCGAATGGAACTTTTCAAAAAGGAGCCTCTCGTCCTCATTTTCCAAATTTAGATGCAGAAACACATCATACTCTTTGGAAAATTCTTTCACCAACGTGGTTTTTCCAACTTGACGAGCACCACGGAGGATAAGCGGTTTCCTATTAACCTTGTTTTTCCATTCACGAAGATAATCTAACGCACGTCTTTGTATATTTCTCATAACTTATCAAACAACAGGATTTTATAAAATATTTTGTAATAAACATACGGTTAAACTACAGAATATCTGTAATAAAACGACGGCAAAAATACAATATTTATGCAATAGAAATATGGATGATACAAAAAAAAGTCACTCCGGCCACTTCACGAAGCAGCGAGGCAGCGCAACCTTCTTAGGCTCGCCCCGTTTGCCAGAGACATAATACTGTTTGGCGAAGCACTCGTCGAACTCGCCGAGGAAGGCCTCGCGGATGCGCGCGCACTTCTCGTTGATGGAGTTCTTGGTCGGGTCGGTCACATCGCGGACGCTCTGGAGGATGTTCTCCTCCTGCATTCGCGGCGTGATCTGTTTGTAAATCTGAAGCAGTTCCCGGCGGTATTTGGGCAGTTCCTTGAACACAATGCCCTCGGGATGGCGTAGGAAGAGGATATAGACCGCCTTGACCAACGGCGTCATCTGGATTTCGCGATTGTTGTAGTCCGGCAGCAGAATCCTGTATTCGTTGGTGATGACCAGCGGACTTATCTTGGGCGGAAAGGCCACCAGCTCTAACAGTTGGCCCTCGTGTACGCCCAAGCGACGAAGTTTCTCGATGCGTTCCAAGACCTCCTCTTTCAGCTTTTTAATCTCGAAATCGAAATGGAAATCGGCCTTCCCGTCCGGCTTGATATCCAGACTGTACATACGGACTCCCCTGCCCAATGCCCTGTGCGTGCAGTTGAATGCCAGCCACTCGAACTGGGCCATCAGCGGTGTATCGGATTCGGGCACTAATTCCAAGCAATTGAAGAAATAGTTGTGCTCTGTATCTTGTCTCGGGCGGTCATCGGGATACGGACGGAAGTGGATGAGGGACGGCCCGGTGACTTCACCCTTCTCAATAAACGGAAGGATGTGCCCAGAAGTGAAGCTTTTGGACTGCACGGGACTGTCGAAGTGGCGGTACGGGAACAGGTAGTTGAGCACCTCCGGCGGCGTGGTGACCACCTGCTCCGTAGCCAGCGAGCAGAACTCGAAGTGGCAGCTCTTGTAGATTTCCTGGATTTCGGCGAGATGTTCCTCAATGAAGCGGTGCATCTCGGGATAGGGCTTGTCCTCCACGTAGATGATTTGATCTACGTGCGGCATAAACGGCAGTCTGCCTCCGACATAGAGTTCCGTTGGCAGGCCCTTGCCGCCCCACGTTTCCGGCGAGTCGCAGGGATAGCGACGCGTTGGGGGCTTCGGAAAGCTTAGCCTCGAAGTCGGATGCTCACCCACTACCCCATCCTTTTTCTTCTTCGGTTTCAGATCCAAATATGCGGACCAATAGACCACAACAGGAATCGCAGTGCACACAACGGCATATAAGATAGACAGCAGATACACAAGGCCATAGAATGCATACTGCCACCAGTGGGGCTTATCCGAATCAATCGGCTCGCAAGCCGTCTGATACATCTCCCTGCCCAACAGCATCACACAGCCTTCGAAATACCTCCGCCACCCCTTCCGCACGGGCGGGAACAGGAGGGCGAGGAGTTGGAGAGAGATATAGATATAGAGAAATAGCATAGGCGATGTCTTATACTGAAATAGGTTGACACTTTTGGAGGCCTCAAAACCGCCCAAACTGCCAACTTAAATCAGGGAAAAAACAAAATTATTGTTCATTGCTACGGAACGAGCACAAGGCGAAAGCCGCAATAGTTTCGACGATAGCCGGAGTTGCGACTGTTACGAAACGAGACGCGGCAGTAACTGGATATGATGCTATAACTGCCGCCACGCAAGACGCGGCGCGACCCCGAGGGGAAACCTTGCGGGTTGCTTGACGAGGAAGTACCGTAATAGCTTGAACCGTACCAGTCAGAGCACCACTCATAGACGTTGCCGCTCATATCGTACAGTCCCAGCTCGTTGGGAGACTTGCTCCCTACGGGATGGGTTTGGCAATTGTTGTTTTTGATCTTATCATAATCCCATTTACCAGACAAGACCTTGTCCCCGCTGTTTTCCCAATACCACGTCACGGTCCCAATATCGTTGCTTCCGCTGTACTTATATCCCTTGGACTTGTTCCCCCCTCGGGCGGCGTATTCCCACTCCGCCTCCGTGGGCAAACGGTAGGTTCGGCCCGTCAGCGCGTTCAGCTTGCGGATAAACTCCTGCACGTCGTCCCAGCTCACGCACTCCACCGGCAGGTTGTCGCCCTTGAATTGCGACGGGTTACTGTCCATCACCGCCATCCACTGCGCTTGCGTCACCTCGTACTTACCGATATAGAAGTCGCTGACGGTTACGCCGTGCGCAGGCCTCTCGTTATCGTATGCATCGCTTCCCTGTTCGAGGGTTGCCCCCATCGTGAAGGTGCCGCCCTCAACGTATATCATCTCAAACGGCACGCCGTTCACCGTGGCATTCGTCAATGAGGCCGCCACCTTGAAGACGACGTCCTTGCCCGGCAACTTGTCGTATTCGGCCAAGGCATCGAACTCAACGCGCTTGCCAATGCCGGCGGGCACGTTTCTGCCCACGGCGCCCGTCACGTGCTGCAACGCATCGCCGAAAGTAACACCGCCGTCCGTGGACATATACACGCTCACGTCGGCCTGCTTGCCCAGGTCATACATTATTATTACTTTGTTGCCCTTCTGGTGGAAGGAGACGTTGGTCACGTTCTGCGCAAAAGCCACCGAAAACGTGAACATCAAGATGAGAAGTTGGAAAAGGTGTTTCATTGTTAAGATGTTAAGTTGTGTAGATAAGTAGATAGGACGAAAATTATTCATTTAAGTTTCGCAAGCTCATCCAGTGAACTGGAAATGAGCAAAATAAAATAAAAAAAGGGACATAACACATTGCGTATTTCACTGAAATTCAGCATTTTTATTGTATCCAACAACAAAAGCTCAATCGTTATGTCACAGCGCAAAAATACAACAATTATCAATGAGGTCGGTATTTTTTTCACAAAAAATGAAGAGGCGGCCACGATCTCGGTATGGCCAAGTTTAACGGCACGAAATATCTGGTCAACGAGAAGATGAAAGCAACGCCATAGAAAAAACGCCATAGATTGCATACTGCCACCAGCGGGTCTTACCCGAACCTATAGGCTCGCAAGCCGTCTGGTACATCTCCCTGCCTAACAGCATCACACAGCCTTGAAATGCCTCCGCCACCCCTTCCGCACGGGCGGAAACAGGAGGGCGAGGAGGTGGAGGATGATATAGATGGTGAGGACTAGCATAGGCAATGAATAATTAACAATGAATAATGAATAATTAACTGGCTAAATAATGCACATCATCAAATGTTTACAAAAACAAATAGCACATATTTTCAAAACATTTTAAGGTGGCAAAAATACACCTTTTCAAGAAAAAAAATGAATTATCCCGTTCCGTCTTGTAGAGATTCCTGCGTTGCGCTACGGAATGACGGTGCGCAGCCGTGCGAAAAAAGGGCGGCAACGGAAAATGTAAACGAAACCACATTGTCGTGGTGTCGCCGCAGAGATCGCGATCGCGGCGGCACCACACACCGACCCTAATCGGTAATCTTGCGCCGCCGCCATTGTATGCTTGAGACGAATCGTCATCCCGAACCTCCGACTTTAGGAGGAGGTGAAGGGATCTCAACAAGATTAAAAGGGATAATTCCGAAAAAAATGCACCTGCCACAAAAGTGTCCTCTCTCCTTCCAGTATCACGCGAATGTGGTTAATGAGGAGACCAAGTGGCCGGCCAAGAACAGCGCTGTCAAGCATAGCGCCAGCCAGTTTCTGCGGCCGATGGCGAACGTGGCGAACGAGCAGCACCAAAGCCCAAACATCAAAGTGGAAATGATAAGGGAAACGGGATTTCATAGGCGGGAGTGGATTTTGAAAGGGGGCAAAGATAGGGGGAAATAGTCTTTACCCCACCCTTCGACTCTCAAGATCCTTTCCCAACAGCTGCCCGAAGATATGGAAATGTTCACGCCACCCCTTTCGCACGGGCGGGGACAGGAGGGCGAGAAGGTGGTGGATGATATAGATATAGAGGAATAGCATAGGCAATTAACAGTGAATAATGATTCGCAGTATCAAGTGAACGTGTCGAACGTAAAATCCATATAGACGCGCCAAAAAACAAAGCGTCGATTTGAGTTTTTTTCTCAAATCAACACGCAATATAAAAAATTTATATATTTGCGTTCTTTTTTTTATAGAGTATTATTTAATGCAAATAGCTATGTTACTTGATTTTACAGTTGAAAATTTTCGTTCATTTTACAGTAAAAAAACATTTTCCATGCGCTCTCAAAAGTTAAGTGAAGAAGCAAAAGAAAATGTAGCACAGCATTTATCATATAATATTCTTAAAGCACTTGCTGTTTACGGAGCAAATTCCAGCGGAAAATCAAATTTAATTAACGCCTTGGAGGTGATGCAATATTGCGTGCTCACTTCTGTTAGGCTTAACCCGCAAGACGATCTTCCGTACTCCCCGTTTTTGCTCTTGAAAGAGAATAATAGACCAACTTTGTTTGAGGTTACATTTCTCAAAGATCAATATTGCTATCGTTATGGCTTTGCTTATAAAAAGAATGATGTGATTGACGAATGGCTTTTCCGTAAAACAACAACTCGATCCAAAGAGCAACCTATGTTTATTCGCAATGAAGAAGGTATCGCTTTTGATGACAACAAATTTCCTGAAGGGATCGGATTGGAAACTAAAACGAACAGCAATAGATTGTTCCTTTCCCTATGTGCCCAATTAGGAGGAGAAATTTCTAATCAAGTGATTTCTTGGTTCGGATCGGATTTCCATGTGGTTTCTGGACTTAACAACCAAGATTATAGAGAATTTTCAAAAAAACAATTTCATCAAAGAAATGAAACAAGTCAAAAAGCTCTAGCATTTTTTAAATCTCTACAATTGGGATTCAATGAAATAACAACTCATGAAGAAGATGTGATTATTCCCAACAATGTTCCCAAAGAGCTCCTACCATTTATCAGTCGAGAGATGGCCGGCAAAAAGCGCATTGAAATGGAATCCATACACACCATTTACAATGCCAAAGGTGTGGCGTGTGGCACAGACCGATTTCCTTTTGAGGAAATGGAATCTTCTGGAACAAGGAAATTATTTGACCTCTCCGGTCCCATTTTCGACACGTTGGGAAAAGGATCGGTACTTGTTGTTGATGAATTGGATGCAAAAATGCATCCATTGATTTCACAGCATATTATTCGGTTGTTCAACAATCTCCACACCAATCCGAAAAATGCGCAACTGATCTTTACAACGCACGATACACATTTGCTTTCCACCAAAATGTTGCGACGCGACCAGATCTGGTTCACCGAAAAAAACGAATCAGAGCAGACAGACTTGTTCTGTCTGACAGACATTGTTTTGCCCGATGGAACCAAGCCACGCAACGATGCCAACTATGAGAAGAACTATATCGCCGGTCGATACGGTGCTATTCCTTATATCATTAACGAATAATACGAGATACAATGCCTGCGAACAGAATAAAACTCGAACCCGCCCTGGAACGCCGTTATGCCCGACAAGCGCAACGACGTAAAACCAGAACCATCGTTTGCAAAATCCTCATCGTATGCGAAGGAACCAAAACTGAACCGAATTATTTTGAAGCCTTCAAAAGACTCAACCACGGTACCACGGTATATGATATTGAAGTGAAAGGATTGGGAGCAAACACAACCAGCGTTGTTGATAAAGCCATTGACTTGAAAAGCAAAGGGAACTACGACCGAGTTTGGGCAGTTTTTGACAAAGATTCTTTTTCTGATGACAAATTCAACAGAGCCATTATCAAAGCTGAGAAAAACGGTATTTGTTGTGCTTGGAGCAATGAGGCCTTTGAATTGTGGTATTTGTATCATTTTGTTAATAGAACCACGGGGATGAGCAGAACTGAATATCAAACTGCCATTTCAAAAGCCGTAAATTCATCAACCAAATATAAACTCAAAACGGCATACGAATATAAAAAGCCAGACAAAAATCACTTTGAAATAATGACCCGATACGGTTCGATGGATAACGCCATCAAGTTTGCTGAAGCCCAAAGCCAAACTTATACCGACCAACGCTATGCCACTCACAACCCCTGCACGATGGTTTTCAAATTGGTACGCCAACTAATTGGTCAAGATGCGGAACTCAATGTAGAAATAAAGAATAAAATTGAAGGATAATTTAGAATATTATAGATTATGATCACCACTTCTGAAATACTTGTATCACCATGACAGAAGAAAACAAAGGCTACGTTTACATACTCACAAACCCATCCTTTCGCGAGGATTGGGTGAAGATTGGCAAGAGCTCGCGTCCTGTGGATGTGCGCTCTAAGGAATTGGATAATACTGCTGTACCTTTGCCTTTCGAGATTTATGCTACTTTGAAGACATCGAAGTTCGATAAGGTTGAGAAGCAGATTCATAAGCAGATTGACCGCTTGACCGATCTACGCATCCGTCAAAATCGTGAGTTCTTCAATATTGCACCATCAGTTGCCTTAGACATCATGCGAGACATTGCTGACATGCTGGATGATGCTGAACTTGCAGTTTACGTTGATGGCAAACCTGTCATCAGCAAGAGCAAAGAAGAGGACAAGAAGATAGAAGCTGACAGCAAAGAGAAGGAACGCCGAGCACAGAAACCTGCTTTCAAGTTCCACATGGTAGGCTTAAAGGTTGGCGATACTGTTGTCTTTGATGAATTGAACTTGCCTATCATCGTAGCATCTGACGATAAGGTTGAATATCAAGGTCGCCTCTGGTCACTCTCTGCATTTACTCGTGAGTTCCTGCCAGAAGATAAGCAGAACACTTCGGGCGCTTATCAAGGTCCTAAGTACTTTAGTTACGAGGGGAAGACTTTGAGTGAGTTGAGGAAGGAGAAGGAAAAATAAACAAACATTAATTTGACAGTTCTGCTTGCTAAACTATTTGTAACAATTCGCTAATCAGAGTAAGCAATCTAACAAGACCTGTCAACAGGATGACCGATATAACATAAAAAACGCGAGAAATAATAAATCAAGAAATATGGATACCAAAATAATAGGCCAAGGCTACAACCTATATGCTGACACTTCTGTAGCAAAGGAACTAATAGAACAATTCAACAGTAAGAGATACGACTCTTTCACTTGCCTCGTGGCTTTCGCTAGTTACGGAGGAATCTCTGCACTCACCCCTTACATTCTTGCAGAAAAGGAAAGAGGTGTACAGGTAAAAGTAATCTTAGGCATTGACCAAAAGGGAACCTCAAAAGAGGCTCTTGAAGAGGTTTTGTCATGGGGAATAGAAGCAAAGATTTACCATACGCAATCGGTAAACATCTTCCATCCTAAGATTTACCTTTTTGAAAATACCGACATTTTTACCCTTATAGTTGGCTCAAACAATCTCACAACAATGGGACTAGTGAAAAACATAGAGTGCTCACTTTTAATCAAAGACACAAAAGGCGAGCATACTGTTCATAATGATTTCTACGTTTATTGGAAATCTATTCTTGATGGTGTTGATGTTAATTTGATGCCAATTACACAGGAATTGATTGATGAACTTTATGCAGAAAAGCTCATTCCAACAGAATCTGAGCGAACAGATAAGTATGACAATGGCAGGGATCGCACATCTAGTACTACTACCAGCCGACGTATCAGTTTCAATGGAGCTAAGATTCAGCGCAACCCAGAAGGCTTTGTACCGAAGAGAAGACAAGTTAAAGCAAAACGAGTTACCAAGACCAAGAACACTTCAAACCCGAGCCAACCAATAATAACGGTTTCGGAAGAATCTCTGTTGGTAAACGGCGAAGAGGTTCTGATTGCTGAGATTGGTGGAGGACCTCGTTGGAAGCAGGTAAATTTCCCTGTAGAGATTTTTGAGAATTTCTTTGGAGCGGAGCGAAGTAATAACTCGTATAACATTGAACTAATGAACATCGCTCAGGATGGTTCTTTAGGCGATGTGGAAACTCGTCAAGCAGTTTCTGTGAGAAGTCATAACTACCGTTTTGAAATTCATTGTGCAGAAACAGAAGGTGCGTACCCTGGTAACAATAAGCGTCCTATTGGTTTGTTTGTCAAAATAGATAATGACCAGTTCTTGTACCAGGTTCTTCTACACGATCATCCAGCGTACAAAAAAATCAAGAAATACTTGTATGCCGAAAGTAGTGTGAGAAGACAAGACGAATTAAGAAGGCACATCGTTCACATTGAAGCAATTCATGCCCTTTACCCAGAATTAGTTATCTAATGAGTTACAATTTTAGAACATTAAACTATCTTGGAAGTAAGTTGCGCTTGTTGGATTTCATTGAGGATAAAGTGCTTGATGTAACGCCACCTGGTGCTGGAATCTGTGATTTATTCGCAGGTTCTGGTTGTGTATCTCGTAAGTTGTCGCGTCTGCATTTTGTTGTCTCCTGCGATATTCAAGGGTATTCTAAAGTAATAAGCAATGCTTTACTCAACAAATTTGACGTGACGGATAAGAATTTCGAAGATTTCTTCAAGTCATTAGATAACGAATACGCCAATACGTTGAGAGAGGCTTTTACTCCTTTGATTGAATTGGAACAAGATGCCATCGACAGTAAAAATCTCGAAGTGCTTACTTGCATCCTTGAACATGGATCATTAGAGGTATTCAACCTCGAGCACAACCTTTCTTGTTTATCGGATCAATTGGAGGTCGTTCTCAAAAATCTCAAAAAAGCAGGATTGAATGATGTACGATCATTGATAAGTCGTTACTATGGTGGTGTCTATTTCTCCTACAAGCAAGCTGTTGAAATTGATATTATTTTGGAGAATATTCACAGATTAGTTTCAGAAGACAATCGTGATTTGTTCCTTGCTGCTCTTTTAAGTACAGCAAGTGATGTTGTTGATACTGTAGGAAAACATTTTGCACAACCGATAAAGGCAAGAGATTCCAAAGGTAACATAAAGATAACTGTTTACAACAAGGCTATAAAAGATAAGACTATTGATGTTGTTGCGCTCTATTGCGAATGGTTGCTAAAGTATAAAAATCTGTCCAAGAGTAATTTTCGGCACATCACGATGCAAGGTGACTACGAACAGTGTTTAAGGACGCTTCCTGACAACGTGAGAACCGTGTATGCTGATCCTCCATACACACGTGACCATTATAGTCGTTACTACCATGTTCTGGAAACATTGACCCTTCGAGACACCCCAAAGATTTCGACGGTGACAATACATGGTTCAACCCATGTGAGCAATGGCATCTATCGAGAAGACCGTCATCAATCGCCTTTCTGCATCAAGAGTAAAGCTCCAGAAGCATTCCGCAAAATGTTTGAGTTCACGGCTTCTACAGGTAGAAACCTGCTGCTTTCATACTCTCCATACGATGAAACTAAAAAAACTCATCCTCGTGTAGTGACCATGCAGCAACTTATTGCACTCGCAGAGGAATACTTTGATAAGGTCGAGACAATTTCTGCTGGTAGTTTTAAACATAACAAACTTAACTCAACAGAGCATTTTCTTGAAGCTTCCGACGAGGCTGAATTGTTAATAGTATGCACTAATAACGAATAATTTTTAAGATTCAATGCAGTTAAAAGACAATATAAAATTCTCCATTGACACTCAGATGTCTGTTGGCGGTGAGGATTGCAAGAACATCCTGATAAAGGGTGACAACAAAGCAATTCTCCCTGAATTGGTGTCTGTGTATGGAGGTAAAATAAAATGCATCTACATCGACCCTCCTTACAACAATGGAGATTCCTATCATTATTACAATGACAATACAACCACTTCTGCATGGCTCAAAGACATGCGTAATGTTTTGTCATCGTTAAAGATGCTGCTTAAAAAAGATGGAAGCATTTGGATCTCCATTGATGATAAGGAAATGGCATATCTAAAGGTGGAAGCAGATAAAATTTTCGGACGCGAGAATTTTGCGAGCACCATTGTTTGGCAACAAAGAAAGACGCGTGAGAATCGTGCTGTATTCTCATGCAATCACGAGTATGTGCTTGTTTATGCTAAAGACATCAAAGCGTTTAAGAAGTCACGCAATCTTCTTCCTGTAGGTGAAGATTTTGTTGGTAGCAAATACAAGAATCCTGATAATGACCCACGAGGCCCTTGGCAATCAGTATCAGCCAGTGTTCAAGCAGGTCATGCCGTAGTGAGCCAATTCTATACAATTATCTCCCCAGCAGGTGTAGAGTTCGACCCTCCGAAGGGGCGTTGCTGGGCTTACAATAAAGAGCGTATGCTTCGAGAGATTGCTGAACATAACATTTGGTTTGGCTTAGAAGGGCAAAATACTCCCCGTATCAAGAAATTCCTTGCGAATGCAAAAATTGGTTTGACTCCTGAAACTCTATGGTCTGGCGACAACTATGGCACTACTGATAGCGCCAAAAAGCATTTGCTGTCGCTTTTCCCCGAAATGGAGAATATCTTTGACACCCCCAAGCCAGAGGAATTGATAAAGCAAATTATTGAGATTGCCAGCAATGAAGGCGAATACGTACTTGATTGCTACATTGGTTCGGGAACAACCATGGCAACGGCTCATAAACTCAATCGGAACTACATAGGCATTGAGATTGGCGAGCAGATGACCGACCTTGTGGTTAGGCGTATGAATCTGGTCGTCAATGGCGAAAACGGAGGTATTTCAACAGAAGTGAATTGGCAAGGAGGTGGTGAGTTCGCTTTGTACAATTTTGACAAGAATAAAGTCGAAAAACGTAAAATAGAAATTAGAACAGTATCTCACAGGCAGCCAATCGAATATCATCAACTTAACCTTTTTGGTCTCTTTGAGCAATACGGAGAAGGACCTTTGGTTGAGAACAGCATGGTTCGTGAGAATATTGAAGTCGAATACGGCAAGAAGAAATGCCAATTACCTATCGACCTCACCAAGAATCTCCTCATCTGCAACGTAAAGAAGGATAATTGGAAGCAGTATCTCAATGGCTCTGCCAAGATTTATTACACAGGTAAAAAGTTCCCTACGACCGTAGCGCTTAACAAGCTCTACTATTTCATGCCGTATCTCTCCGGCAAAGGCATCCGCGACCTGTACTACATCAAGATTGCACGCCTCGGCTACCGCAAAGAAGGTCAGGTAAATGAGGAAAAAAACGATCTCCGCTTAGTGTTTGAGATAGAACGTGTCGGTCAGCTCTTCGATGACTACAAAAAGGTAAAACTTGAAATCTGGAGAACGTTTACGGATACCACAATGGAGAAAATACTTGCTGAATTCAAGTTATAAATGCAACTTTTCGGTTTTCATTTTCAATCAATGGCGCAAAAGTACGAGAAAAAAATTCAATTGGAGTCAAAAAATTCAATTTTTTTCTAGGTCTATTGTTTAACTTACTCTGTATCAGTTGA
>JAZRYT010000101.1:0-4565 GCA_045600905.1 Bacteroidales bacterium | reverse complement strand
CCTTTGAAATTCAGCAGTTTGGCGGATTCGCGAATCAGCTCACGCGTTTTCATCGCATAGATGTCTGCTTCAAACAACGTGCGTTTGAACTCTTCCAGATACAATTCGTAGATGGTGAGCAGCCACAGATAACGCTCGCGGTAGGGACGGATGACCGGATTGGGCGAAATGGCTTCCCACAGCTGCACGGTGCTGTGGAAGGCATTTTCGAACTTGCCTTGGTCGATGCCACTCAGCACGCGGAGCAACGCGATGGTGCATTCGTAGCTGTCTTCGAGTTTCACTTCCGAAAAATAGCTCATCGCTTTTTCCAACACGGCGGGGAAGGTCTTCGCCAACGAATCCACATCCTGGAATTCGCCTATGTCCTCAGGGTCATAATTTAAGGCCTCTTTGTAGTTTTGGAACACACCTACATAATCGACCACGCGCCCGAATTCCTTCGACAGTTTCGACACTTTGTCGTCGTAAGGACGGTTGGTGCGGGCAATGGCCTGCAATAGGTTGTGGTCGCGCAGCGGACTGTCAAGATACATAGTCTGCTCAATGGGCGCGTCAAAGCCGGTGAGCAGCATATTGCAGACAATGAAGATTTTAAGGTTGTTGCCATTCGCTTTTTCCTCCTCGGTAATGCGGCGTTTGAATTGCTTGACGTATGTACGGCGCGTTTCGTCGTCCAAATAGAAGGGGCTGAACATTTCAAAACGCTCGGAAGTGTCGTATTGTCCCGTGGAGAAAATAATCTGTATTTCGGATTCGTCAAAATATTTCAGCAACTCATTGTAATAGAGTACGCAGGCCTCTTTGTCGCACGCCACCACCTGGGCCTTGTAGCCCTGTGGTTCCAGCTGTGCACGGTAATCCTCGGCGATGTCTTTGGCAATCACCGCAATACGGTCGGGATGTTTCAAGAAGGTTTTCCACGGCTGCACTCTCTGTTCCACTTGCCGTTTCTGGTCGTCATCTAAGTCGGCGGTGATTTCGGCATAGCCGGCGGCTAATTTTTCCTTGTCGAGCTGCCATTCCATCGGGCCGAAGGTGTAAAGCACGGGCTTGGTGGCACCGTCGTCGATGGCGTCCTGAATGCTGTATTTGTCCAAATATTTCTCAAATGTGTTTTCTTTTCGGATGCCAAACTCCTGATGCGTTTTCGGCACCGGCGTGCCGGTGAAGGCAAAGCGGCTGGCGTTGGGCAACACGGCACGGAGTTCCATCTGGAAGTCGCCGTATTCGGTGCGGTGTGCCTCGTCAATCAGCACGATGACATTGGCGCGGTTGTCGCAGATGTCACCCAACTCGCGGAATTTCTGGATGGTGCAGACAAACACGCCCGCCGGTTTATTTTTGATAATGGCTTTCAGATCGCCGATGTTGGCCACGGGGCGCACATTCGGGAAGTGGCAGTCGTCGAAAGTGCCGCCCAGCTGCTCGCGCAGTTCCTTGCGGTCGAGGATGATGAAGACCGTCGGGTCGTGCAGCTTGTCGGAAGTGCGCAGTTTGCCGGCGGTGTAAATCATTGTCAGACTTTTGCCAGAGCCCTGCGTATGCCAGATGACGCCAGTCTTGTTTTCGGTATTCTCCACACGCTCCACAATCTTGTTGGCCGCACGAAGCTGCTGATAGCGTGCCACTTTCTTGATGATGGCGTTGCTTTCGTTGCTGCGTTCAAACACGATGAAATTCCGGAGGATGTCCAACACGCGGGCGGGCTGCAACAGACCGACGATAGAGAGCTTCATCTTTTCCAGCACCTCGCCGTTGGGCAGGCGTTCCACGTTGAAATGCCACAGTCCGTCGGTTTCGTCCTGATAGGTTTGGCAAAGATTGTTGTCGGGTGCCAGAATGGGATTCTCCTGCGTGGTGTCGAGGATGGTGTCTTTCCACTCGTTGAAATAGGAGGCGGAAGCGCCGAGGATGCCGTATTTGGCGATGCGGCCGTTGCACGCCACGCCGAAGAGGTGGCACATAAACAGGTTGTCGGCACGCCGGGCGTAGGTGGAAAACTGCCGCACGCCTTCGAGCCAGTTGGTGCCGCGCTTGGCGCATTGCTTGGCCTCGATGGGCACTAACGGGATGCCGTTGACCAGCAGCACTATGTCGGTGCGCACCTCGAAAGCCGACCGCACGGTGTATTGGTTGGTGACGATGAAGCTGTTGTTCCGGATATGCTGAAAATCCACAAAGCGGACGGTGATGTCACCGAGCCGGGCATCGGTGACATTGGCCCCCGAAACCAGCAGGTTGAGAAACTTTTCGTTGCCCTCGATGGGTACGGGATTCTTGATTTGGTTGAGCAGAATGCCCAATACATTATCGTGTGCGGTCCGCGAAACGCCGGGATTCAGCTCGGAAAGTTTGGACATATTTATCGTTTTTTTTTTAATCTAACTCTTTCCAATGTTTTAAAGATTGGAAAGAAAATTTATTTAAAAGCCAGTGAAGCGAAGGAAATAACAGGCATTTTACAATCACATTTCCTGCTGGTAATACACCTTATAAAACTTGCCCTTTTCGTCCTCGCCCTGCTCCACGTTTTCGCGGTTGCCGTCGATGATGATTTGGATTTATTCGATTCTGTCGTATCTCAAATTGTTAAGAATAATTGTTTTAATCCGGTAAATTTGTATATCCTTTTTCTTCTTCTTCTATTTTTTGTTTTGTCTTTGCATTATTATTTATGTAATCCATATCATGGTTTATCTGTTGATCTCCTAGATAATCATTAAGCCATTTCAAGCAATCAACATCAGCATGAATATCTTGTATTGTTTGCGCGAATCGGAATGCTTGTAAAGGTTTGTCTTTCCCTGATAAAAGATTATATTTATGTGCATTTTCGAAATTTGCATTGTGAACATATCTGCGAGCCAAACCTGACTCTATCTGATTTGCCCTTTCAATCAAATCCCAAATGGTTTTGTTGTGAGCCCAAGCTGGATTGTTTATTTCGGTTCCCTTACGCATGGTTTTTTCTGTATCCATGTCATGTATTACACAATGCTTGATATGAAATGCTGTTAGAACCTCTTGGAAAAAAGGAATATTGGCTTTTGAACCAGTGTTTAACACATAAACTTCTTTCTGCGGATAAAATCGTTTTAATAAGTCTCTATAAACAATAGTTTCAGTATCACCTTCTACAAGAAGCACTTCGTCAGCATAGAAAGCTTCGCAAATATGTGGATTAAATCGGTTAATCATTTGTACACGGTTTTTTCGTTCACTGTCTTTGGCGAATACATCTTCTCCAACCTGATATGTTCTTGTTTCCTCGTCATCATTCTTGATAGCTCTTATTAATGAAGAATGAGGCTTGGAAACATCAATCATCATAGGAGAATGCGTTGCACATAAAATTTGATACGGGCTATTATTTGCAAGGTCATATAAACTACTTCTTAATTTAAATGTG
Source organism: Bacteroidales bacterium (assembly GCA_045600905.1). Classification (GTDB taxonomy): domain Bacteria; phylum Bacteroidota; class Bacteroidia; order Bacteroidales; family WCHB1-69; genus F23-D06. The sequence continues at coordinate 1,153 of JAZRYT010000101.1, read as the reverse complement.
ATCTTAGGGTGTAAAAACAGTTCAGGTTCTTCAAAAAGAATCAAATATTTTTTTTGAGTATCATCTACAGATTCTTTGAGAAATGAGATGAAATTGAAAAGAGCTTGACGAATAACGCCATGTCCGTTTTGAAGGAATGTCTCTTTTCTTACCGAATCTACTTTTTCCACGGATACGGTATAATTCTTTTTGAATGAAGCAGACAAGTCAATTTCTTCTGCTTTACTAGCCTCTATTTTTAATGATAAGTCTGAAAATATTTCCTTAAAATGAGTATTAAGTCTTTCATTCAATGTATGAACATCATCTGTGTCTGTAATTGCATTTTGCAATCTCTTAATGCTCTCCAACGCACTATTATATAACTCTGATTGGTTGTCTTTTATGGTTTTTAAATACTTATCTTGTAATAGTTTATTTACTTTATCCTGTAGAGACTTTTCATCCTCCATTGCATTAATGAAAATAGGTTCAGGGGCATATTTCGAAAATAATGTATCAAATCCACCAAAACCATTAGGGACCCAATCATTATCCTTAGGGGAATATGTCTCTTTTTCAAAACAACTGCCCCCTTGTTTCCATGTCTTTTTAATTCGTACAATTGAATTGTCATCAACCCATTTTGATACCCAATCAGGTTCTGTGGACTTTCCTTTTTTTGACAAATCAGTATCGTTCTCATCATCATTTTCTTTCAAAAAATGGCCTTCCATTACAATGGAATTCGATGGATCATAATTATAGAAATCTTCAATACTTGCCACTTGTTTTGGATTAACAAAAAACTCATAAGCATGAAGATATGTGGATTTACCTACATTATTTTGTCCAATAAGAAAGATAATATCAGAATTTGCAAAGTCAATTCTATTGTTCTCTCCCTTTAATCCACGGAAATTTGAAATTATTAATTTTTGTAGTTTCATTTTATCTTATTTGATTTTATATTTTTTACCTCAGCCATTTCTCCAAAACCATCTTCTTTCTCTCAGCGCAGCTATCCATTACAGCCTTTGCTTCGGCAATGACGGCTTCGTAGGTTTCTATCTGCTTTACTATTTCTTGTTGGTCTTCAATTGATGGAACAGGAATTTTATATTCAAGGATGCTGTTTTTATCACCTCTTGGCATTTTCATTCCTTTTGCGCCC
>JAZRYT010000100.1:0-15043 GCA_045600905.1 Bacteroidales bacterium | reverse complement strand
GGAAGACACGACGACTCCGGGCCTAATGGAGGCGCGTGAGAAATTGCAGTATATGATGATGACCAAAGAGGAGAAAGTACTCTATGAACGGCACATCGACCACCTGCGCTCCGCGCGCGGCGCGCTAAAGGATTCCCCGTTCGACGGATTGTGGGAAGGCGAGGCCATAGGAATAGCCAAAGGTAAAGCTGAGGGTCTCGCGGAAGGTGAAGCAAAAGCCAAACTTGCGAAGGCGAAAAGTATGTTGGAAAAAGGAATCGATATCAAAACGATAATCTCCATTACCGGCCTGACAATGGAAGAAATAATGTCGAATTGAGAATTGAATAATGGATGTCATCACCACTGTTGTAGAGACGGTGCGGTGCATCGTCTCTACAACAACGAATTGTCGGTTCATATCACGAGACGGTGCAGTGCATATCATGAGACGGTGCAGTGCACCGTCTCTACGGGGGGGGGCGCGATATCATTATTATAATCATAGTTCAATAATTAAAAGTGTGTTACCTCGCGCCGCAGGCGCAACCTCCGCGTTACTCCGCGTCCTCTGCGGTTAAAAATTCATTACTTACAGTATGTCGCTCAATAGCGCGTGGAATGCAGGAAAGTGCATGCCGGCGTTTCGCTCGATGATGAGCGTCTTGAGGCCTGCGTAAGGACGGAGCATTTTGTCTAATGCTTTAAGGTCGGCATCTTCCCCAAAGTATTCTTTGGCAAAATACACCCAGAATTGGTAGGCGGTATCGAGTTCCATGTGGAAGACTTCGCGAACGAAAGCTTCGTCATCGTAGCAGCAGCAAAGAAGAATCATCCCGAGGTCGAAAAGCGGGCTGCCGCAGGCAAAGTCTCCGAGGTCGATGAAGAAATTCTGACCATTGGCCGTGATGACGTTGCTGAACTGCAAATCGCCGTGGATGGCGGTGTCTCCCTCAGGCGCATTTTTGATGAAATCAGCCACTTTTACTTTCTCTTCTGGAGTGAAGTATGGGTTCTCTTCCAATAATTGGAGGTCAACGGCTTTGATGTCGGGGAACTGGCCTTTGGGAAGATGGGTGTTGTGCAGCTCTTTGCACATACGGGCAAACTCGCGGGCGTATTTCTCTACTTCTTGAGGATTGTCGCCCACCGCTCTTGAGAAGGAGACCTTTCCTTGTACACGCTCGAAACGAATGCCATAGCGTCCGTTCCCGTCGGTGATGAAATCACCCGGTTTGGGAGTGGGAATGCCCAAAGCATATACTTTGTGCGCTAATTCCAACTCGTTGACAATGATGTCAAAAGGTGCTGACGCATTATATAGTTTCATCATAATGGCCGGGTTCGTCTTGTGATTGTAACTGGCACCGTTGGCACCTTCTCCGGCATATTCGTAATCGTTAAGATTGATTGTGATAGCTTCCATAAATTCTAATATAAAAAGTTATTATACGGATAAATTTGAATGTGCAGTTTTTTGATTTCTTCGTAGAGCATATCCTTCATTTCATTCACGTTCTCTTTTGTCTTGGCTGAAATGAAGAAGGTCTGTTTGCTGCTCTTGGCCATCCAAGTGGCTTTCAGCTCTTCCAACGTGATGTTCTCTTTTGTCTTGGGTGTGAGATCGTCAGGGTCTTTCTCTATCCAAGTGTATTGGTCTATCTTGTTGAAAATCATAATCATCGGCTTGTTTCCCGCATTGATTTCCGCAAGTGTCTGGTTGACCACGGCAATTTGTTCTTCAAAGTCCGGATGGCTGATATCGACCACGTGGAGCAGAAGGTCTGTTTCGCGAATCTCGTCCAGGGTGGATTTGAATGACTCCACAAGTCCGTGTGGCAGTTTGCGGATGAAACCGACTGTGTCTGAAAGCAGGAACGGCAGATTGCCGAACACGACTTTCCGAACGGTGGTGTCCAATGTGGCAAACAGCTTGTTTTCGGCAAAGACTTCCGCGTTGCTGAGCATATTCATAATGGTGGACTTCCCGACGTTGGTGTAGCCTACGAGGGCCACGCGTACAAACTGGTCGCGGTGGCTCCGCTGGGTGGATTTTTGACGGTCGATGTCTCGGAGTTTGTTTTCCAATAAGGAGATGCGTTGGCGGATGATTCGGCGGTCGGTCTCGATTTCCTTTTCACCGGGGCCGCGCATACCAATACCACCGCGCTGTTTCTCCAAGTGCGTCCACATACCCGTTAGACGGGGCAGCAGGTATTTGTATTGCGCCAGCTCAACCTGCACTTTGGCATGGGCGGTCTGCGCGCGCTTGGCAAAAATGTCCAAAATGAGGTGCGTGCGGTCCATCACCTTGCATCCCAAAACGCCTTCGATGTTCCGCTGCTGGGAAGGAGAAAGCTCGTCATCCACCACTACAAAGTCAATGCTGTGCTCGTGAATGTATTCGGCTACTTCCCGGATTTTACCGGAACCCATATACGTGCGCGGGTCAGGATAGGGTAGGTTTTGAATAAACTGCTTTACGCATTCTCCACCTGCTGTTTCAACTAAAAATGCCAATTCGTCCAAATATTCCTTTGTCTTCTCTTCGGAAATGTTCGGAGTGGAAACAGCCAACAATACAGCTTGTTCCAATGGTATTTCGGATAGTTTTTGCGCCATTATCTTCAGTTTTTTATGCTTTTATAAAAAGTGTGCAAACGTACAGAAAAAAATTGATTTTGTGAATCCTTAAACTTTCATAATGTTAGGTCGTCTATGCCTTCTGTTTTTTTATTGAAAACGGATTGATTTTTTTGTTCACCTTAAAATTTTATTAGCAATGAAAAAGATTTTTGTTTTATTTAGTATGTGTGCTTTGATGATGGTTGGAACCTCCGCTTTTGCTCAAGAAGGGCAACATAAATGCCAGCACGATGGCAAAGAATGCACACACCAATGTCATCAACCCAAAGTCTTAACCCCCAACACGATTTCAATGTTGAAAGAGGAATTTTTCAAAGAGAATCTCAAATTGAATGACAATCAAAAGGATGCTTTTTGGAAAGCGTATAACAAATATGAAAATGCCAAAAAGCAGGCAAAGGAAAATGCAAAGGCTGCTATGAAGAAAGCCGGACTTCCCGAAGGTCATTGCCCTAAGAGTATGGATCACGGCAAATTGACGGCTGACCAGAAAGTGGCACTCCACAATATCCAGTTGGAATCCCGTCAGGCAATGCTCAAAGCAGAACAGACATTCTACCAAGAGTTGGCAAAATCACTCACCAATGAACAAATCGTTGAATATATGGGTTTGGAAAAAGCTTTCCAAATGGAGATGGCTAAAATGATGGGCGGTGACAAGTGCGGCAACCACGGCGGATGCCAAGGTCACGGCGAAGGTGGACACGATGGCCATCACGCTTGTAAGTCTCATCCTGACAATCACAAATGCGACAAATCACAATGCGATAAGATGAATGAATCTAAAATGCCAAACGCACCGATACAAAAGTAATGCGTTTATAATTAGTTGGTTTGAAAACCGGCTGTCGAAAGATGGCCGGTTTTTTTATATTAAAATCCACTTCAAAAATATATTTATGATTCAGAATGATTTACAAAGATTGTCCATAAGAAAGCCCAACCATTAATCATTAACCATTAACCTTTCACCATTAACCCATTATTTTTTACCTTTGCGCCCTCAAAATTGCAATGTATGAATGACCTCGCTCCCATTTCAATTCTTCACGCTACGGAAAACAACCTCAAAGATGTTTCCCTACAGATTCCGAAAAAGCAAATCACGGTGTTCACAGGCGTTTCTGGCTCTGGTAAGTCTTCTCTTTGTTTGGATACGATTGCTGCAGAAAGCCGTCGCGAGCTGAATGAGACATTCCCATCGTTCATACAGCAGTATCTTCCCAAATATGGCCGTCCAAAGGTTGAACACATTGAGAATATGCCCGTTGCCATTGTCATCGACCAAAAGAAGCCGGCGGCCAATAATCGTTCTACGGTAGGCACGTACACGGATATATACGCGTTGCTGCGTTTGCTGTTTTCGCGCGTGGGCAAGCCGTTTGTGGGTTATTCCGACACGTTCTCGTTCAACCATCCGTCGGGAAGCTGCCCGCGTTGCGACGGACTGGGCCAGGTTACGGAACTCGACATTCACAAGCTGGTGGATTTTGACAAGTGCCTGAACGATGAAGACGTCATCCACTTCCCGACGTTCACCACAGGCGCGTGGCGCTGGAAACGCTACGCCTACAGCGGCCTTTTCGATCTTGACAAGAAGATAAAGGATTATAGCAAGGAAGAATTGGACCTGTTCCTCTATTCGCCGCAAATACGATTGAAGAATCCGCCTTCCAACTGGCCGAAGTCCGCGAAGTTCGAGGGAATGTTTCCGAGGATGTACCGCAGCATTATCACCACTAAGGAGGGCAAGCGTCAGCAAAAGGTGCTGGACCAGATGGTTTCTACGTTTGAATGCCCCGAGTGCCACGGCTCCCGCGTGAACGAGCGCGTGCGCAGTTGCCGCATTAACGGCAAGAACATTGCGGAGGTTGTGGATATGCAGATTTCCGAATGCGTGGGCTTCATCCAATCCATCAATGACCCGTTGGCTGTGGATCTTCAACGAGAATTGCAAAAGAGATTGCAGGCTCTGGTCGATATCGGCTTGGGCTATCTGACGCTGAGTCGGGGCACGGGAACTCTGAGTGGGGGAGAGGCACAGCGTATCAAAATCGCCAAGTACATCAATTCCGCGTTGACCGATATGGCGTACGTCCTGGATGAGCCTTCTGTTGGACTGCACCCGCAGGACATCTCCCGTCTCAAAGCGTCGCTCCAACATCTGCGTGACCACGGTAATACGATTCTCATCGTCGAACATCATCGTGAAATCATTGCGATGGCCGACCATATTGTGGATATGGGACCGCAGGCCGGCAGCCACGGCGGACAAGTCATGTTTGAAGGCTCTTATTCCGATTTGCTGCAATCCGATACGATCACCGGCCAGATGCTGCGGCAGAAGAGCGATTTCAAACAAAATATTAGAAAGCCCAAAGGCTCTTTCCATATTCAAAACGCGACACTGCACAATCTCAAGAACTTGTCGCTGGACATTCCCGAAGGTGTAATGACGGTCATCGCGGGTGTCGCCGGTTCTGGTAAAAGTTCCCTGATGGAACATTTCCAAAATCAGTGCGAGCAGCCAACCATCTTTATAGGACAGAAAAACATCGGCATCAACCTGCGCTCCACGCCGGCCACCTATTTGGATATTTCGGATGCCATTCGCAAATTATTTGCGCAGGCGAATAAAACTAATATGCAGCTTTTCTCTTTTAACAGCAAGGGTGCCTGCCCGGCTTGTGGCGGCAAAGGCGTCATCGTTTCTGATATGGCCTTTATGGAATCCATCGAAACGGTATGCGATGTGTGCCATGGCACGCGCTATAATGCCGAGACTTTACAATATTTATATAATGGTAAAAACATTGCGGAAGTGATGGATTTTTCAGTAGAAGAGGCTATTGACTTTTTCGCCGGCCAACCGTTTGTGTCCAAACTGCGTGCCTTAGAACAGGTCGGATTGGGTTATCTGCATCTCAATCAGACGATGACCACGCTGAGCGGAGGAGAACTGCAGCGCGTGAAGTTGGCTGACCAACTGCACCGCAAGGGCGAAATCTTCATCATTGACGAACCTACCGACGGCTTGCATCTGGATGACATCCGCAAACTGCTCAAACTGTTCCATTCAATGACCGATGCCGGCAATACACTCATTCTGATAGAACACAGTCTGGAAGTGATGAAGGAAGCCGACTATCTGATAGAACTCGGACCCGGGGGCGGCGAGGCCGGTGGACAGTTGCTCTATGCGGGCACACCGCGGGATATACTGAGATGTGAGCACTCCGTGACGAGACCGTATATGGGATGAGGTTTCAAGTTTCAGGTTAAAGGGGATAATATTACATAAAAGTTATAAACTTGTAAGTTTCTTTAAATGAAAGAGAAACAGAGTTTATGAACCGTTGTATTTGTCACATTGTTCAAATTGTTGATACACTATGGGGAGAAAAGTTGTACTTTTGCGAACTCTTATTATAACTAAAGGACTTTTTGGATTTTGAATGAGCAGATTGAATTTTGAAAATCCGAAGTCCTACGTACTCTTACAAACTATTCCCGTAACTTACATACAATTGCACGTATTAATGTACTGATTGCAGCATGATGCGTATTGCTTTTTTACCACTGTGGTGTGCCCTGTGGTGAAGTATCTTTTTTGAAATGAAATATAAACAAACAAATACAGAAATGAAGAAAGTTTTTACAAAACAGAAAATCAAAAACACGATTTTGAAAAAAGGACTTTTGGCGGGAGCTTTATTCCTGCTGTTCTCTTTTTTATGCCCACTTGGAGCTTGGGCGCAAAATAGCAATAAGGCCTTTAAGCCAAGGACCTCCATCTATTCTCCGGGTACGCAGGTCTATCATATCCAGGGCGATTACCAAATCATTGGTAACACGAACCTTACATTGAGAGGTGCAACTCCCCAGTGTGGAAATACTAACAACACAAACAATAGTGCTACAATGGCGTATGTGGATGTGGATGGTGATGCAAGCACGGTTAATTCTTCGATGGCCCAATTGAAATTCTCCCAGGAGCAAGGCGCCAATCCCGAATGTACACACATCGTGTATGCAGGCTTGTATTGGACCGGTAAAAAGAACTCAGATAATAATAGCCAAGATGAACCGGACTATACCGTTTCCGGGAAAACACTTCACAAGAATGTAGTGAAGTTTAAGCACCAAAACGGAACTTATCAAACCATTACAGCGAATACGTCCGACATCAATTATCCCAGTGGTGACAGCTATAATATTTATGTCGCTTATGCCGAAGTGACGGATATTGTGCAAGAATATGGCGAAGGCAACTATTATGTGGCAGATGTCTGTTGTGCGGCAGGCAACGGTGGAATGACCGGTTTCTCTGGTGGTTGGGGGTTGGTAGTTATTTATGAAAATTCTATGATGAAATGGCGTGACATAACGGTTTTCGACGGTTATACGTACGTTGATGGAAGTAATCATCCTACAATTAATATTGAAGGTTTTAAGACTGTACAAGTGGGACACGTCAATATGAAGTTGGGTGTAATGGCATCCGAAGGTGATTATAACATGACTGGAGACTATGCTCAAATCAAAACGGTAGCTGGCGGCTATGTCCGATTGGATCATGATGGTACGGTGTCTAGTTCAACCTCAGGAAACTACAACAACTTTTGGAGGAGCGTTAGCAATATGGGTGATATTGAACGCAATCCCAATTATTGCAACAACGTGGGCATCGACTTGTCTATGATTAATTTGAAGAACGAAAATAACACCATTCTTACCAATGAGCAGACATCCACATCTTTCCAGTTCGGTTCCTCACAGGATATTTATATCCCGTTTTGTTTTGTGTTCGGGTGCGATGCCTACATCCCGAATGTCCGTGTGGTGGATGCCGTAGTGGAATCCGAACAAGCCGTCTATGATCCGGTACGTGATATATGGGTCGTTGAGCCAGGTGACTCGGTGACCTTCACAATGAAGGTACATAACTACGATAACGAAGATGTCGAAAATGCCACCGTTCGTTTGACTCTCCCGGCAACCCTTCGTTGTTACAGCGTGGATGCCCAATATGCGGAAGGCCGCACTGGTAATTTCCACTTGGATCCGACTCAAGGTGTGAATGGTACTGCCGTATGGACTTTGGACTATATCCCGGCAGGAGAGCCAGACTCCGTGTGGGCTACTTTCACCCTCAAATGCTATATTACAGATGACTGTTATGTTTTAGCCGCCAATAGAGATGACTGCCTTCTGAAGATTGTTGTTAACGGAACATTGGAAGGAACTTCTGTTTTTGAACATGTCCCCTTCTACAATGACTTCATCCAAGGTTTCCAACAAAGCGGTGTGTGTAATGGATATGTCATCGCCGAAGACCTTACCGTTTTAGTGGACCGCGAGAACTATCTGCGCGATCATTGTAACTGTTCGAAAATACCTGGCGAATATGACAACTCTTGTTTTACCATACGTGCTGTAAATTATTGTAAGCACGGACAAGACCCCATCCCTTTTGAATTTGTATCTCAATATTATCCATTGGGAGCCCGCTTTTTCAACCTCACTAAAACTGTTGAATACAACATAACGACGGGATTTCCCGAAAACTGTTGGGGACAAAAGCTTATAGTTGTCACTCCGGCATCTGAAGGAACAGCTTGCGAAAGTAACGTCATCGTAGAAGGCGTGAGTAGCACTACATTTGCGGAGCCTACCCTGCTCACTGTTGAACCAAATGTTTACTATTGCGTGGGTGACACATCAAAATCATTAAAAGATGTGGTAACTCTTGGTATGAGCAGCGTGGATAGTTTAGCTGATCCATTTGTCGCATTTTATGCGACAAATCCAACCACAAACAGTGATGCCCCCGCTTCATCCGATTGCTATCCTTCCACTGATACTGTCGGTTCGCACACTTTCTATGCTGTTCAATATCAAGCCGGCAATCCTTGCTACGCGAGCGAACCTAAGCCTATTACGGTAACTGTGAGCGAAATGGTACACATCACGGCATCGGCAGAATCCCCCTCTTGTGCGGGAACTGCAGTGACATTCACTCCGGATACGGTAGGAGGCAGATTTGAAATTCCGGATTCCATCGCAACATATGTGACGGAGAATGATGGAATTGCCACTATTGCAGCCGATGCGCCGGCAGGTACGTACTCGTTTACTTACCACGCGCCCGAAGGCATGTCTGCTATTGCTCCTTGCGGCCCGTCATCCCTTTCTCGTCCCATTACGCATACTATCACTCCAGCATCTGTGGGTGGCACCATCAATTCTCCTACTATTTGTTCCGGCTCACCTATCCCGACATTGACATTGAGCGGCTATACCGGCCACGTGGAAAGATGGGAGTACAAGAAATTATCTGCGTCTTCTTGGACTACGATTTCGAACAATACAGATCATATCACCCAAACGGACATTGAAGAACTGTCAGAAGGTATATATTATTTCCGTGCTGTTTTGAAGAGTGGTACTTGTGCAAGTGTTTATTCATCAGAAGATACGGTTACGGTAAAGAGTACTCCGGCACCAACTGATCCGACAATTTTACCGCCGCAATATTTCTGTGTGGGTGATTCTTTCCTCCTCAATCCAATAGGAAACAATTATCGTTGGTATGAATTAGAAGAAGGTGGAGACCCCGCTGATTCACTTCGTGAAGGCAAGATGGGTGTCGAATGGGTGAGACGATATGTCAGCAATTATGATTCAACCACAGGATGCGAAAGCCATCGAGTATTGGTGGAGGCACGTCCGAAATTCAGTGCGGGTGCCATTGTCGGCGGTTCGCAGTTGAGCTGTTCTACAGTAAGCACAGCCACAAAGATTGAATCCAAAACGAATGCCCAAGTTAATGACGGTTCAGCTACCGTGTTACAATATCAATGGTATGTATCCACCAACGGAGGCGCTTATCAACTTATTACGGGTGCTAATACCGCCACCTACACGCCGACTGCTTATCTGGACAATAACGGTATATATGTTTTCGTAAGAAAGGTGATATATCCGGGATGTGATTCTGTACTCACCTCTAATGGTACGTGGACACTCTCAGTGGGTAAGCCTGATGCCACTATCGCTGCAGATCCGAACAACGCTAAAATTTGTGGTTCAGAAGATAGCGTAAAACTCTCCCTTCCAGCAGCAACTCCTGCTTCTGATTTTAAATATCAGTGGTATATGAATGGAACTCCCATTCCGGGTGCTACGAGTCCGACTTACGCCGCTACTACTGCCGGCACCTATACCGCCTCCGTAGAACATCTTGTTTCCGGCTGTTCTGCCATCTCAAATGCAGATCAAGATGTGGAGGTAACTGTATATCCTAAACCTACAGTAACGGCCGCAGATGCTAGCGTTGTTTATGGAAATTCTACTACGTTGACTGCCAGTGGCGCGTCTTCTTATACTTGGGAACCGAGCACCTATTTGGGAACTCCCAATGCAGCTTCCACGAGTTTCAGTGGAGCAAATGTGGGTGACCTCACCTATAAGGTCATTGGTGTTAACTCCTATGGTTGTAAGGATACTGCGACGATCAAAGTAACCACGACAAAACGTCCGATTACGATTAAGGCAGAAGATGCCTCGAAGTACTTTGATGGTTTACCATTGACCAAGAATGCTTGGACGCGTAATCCGAGTACTCCTCTGGCAACCGGTGATGTTATTGACACGGTTGTCGTGACAGGCACCATTACAAATGCAGGCACCGCGCCCAATGTGCCCAGCGATGCTGTGATTACGCATAACGCTGATACTGTTACGAAAAACTACGACATCACGTATGTTAACGGTACGTTGACGGTTCTAAAGACCGCAACAGGTATGAAAGACGTTTATGATACTTTATACTGCAACAAAGCTTCCTTCAGTGTCGTTCCTACCGGCACCTATATTCCAGAAGGTACCCAGTACAAGTGGACGGTCGATGCCAGCCCGGTAATGGGTCAGAGCGCGCAAGCCACACCGGTAGATGCTCCTATCAGCCAGTTACTGGAGAATACAGGCAATGTGAGAAGAACTATTGCTTACGAAGTTGTACCGGTAACGGAAGGTGCTGCTGGCGATACGTTCAAAATCTATGTGACTGTATATCCTACCGAGGATCTTGGTCTGGTTTGTCCTCCTGATGTGGAAAGAACTCTTGAATTTGGCGAAGACGCTATGACGATTGCTCCTGCTGTCATTGGTACCCCGACTTGGACACACGTGGAAGGTTGGAGTGAAACTCTCAGCAGCGACAAACCTCTCGACAATGTTTATCCAGCTGGCGACAACATCATTACGTGGGTTCTTACTGGCAAGTGCAGCTACACAGATACTTGCAAACAGCACGTGGTTATCAAGTATCCCGATTGCCCGGTTGCAGTTGACTATGAAGACAACAATTATGTAGGCGTGCGTATTGGCAGCAAGTGCTGGACTCAGAGTAACCTCATATCCAAAAAATATAGTGACGGTACGGATATTCCGGGCGTTCACAAATACTATTCTGACGTATATCCCGATGTTAACGACAATATAGCGAAGTTCGGTCTCCTCTATGATTGGGCATCCGCTATTAACGGAGGCACAGAAGATAGTCACGGCTATATTCAGGGTGTATGTCCTGCTGGTTGGCATTTGCCTACAGCTGAAGATTACGAGTCCCTGAATCAACAAGGTACTGATGCGCTGAAGTCTCCGCTCTATTGGTTGGACGGTGGCGGCAACAACAGCACAGGATTCTCGTCACTTCCTGGTGGTTACTATGAAGGCTCTATTGACAGATATTTCAACTTGATGGGTGAGGCTTACTACTGGTCAACTACAAAAGATCACGGAACGTGGCATCCGAGTGGATTCGTTGTCAAACATGATTGTGATATGATTATCGAATCCAGCATCCGCGAAGGCCTCGGCTTCAGCGTGAGATGTGTCAAGTAGAAAGAATAGTTTGAAATTTAGAACTTGAATATAAAGAAGGGTCTTGTGCGAGTGCTCGTGCGAGACCCTTTTAGATTGTTTACTTCGATTGTTTTTTTCTTGCAGCGAAGAGGTTCTTAGGTTTCAGGTTTCAAGTTTCAGGTTTAAAGTTTAAAGGGGGGTGTTCTCTATAATTTAATTATTCTTCTATGTTCTCCTTGTTATGAAGATATTGATTGCGTATTTGTTGATTGTCAATTATGTTGCATTTGAGATGTTTGGTGCGGATAAGCGGAAGGCACGCAAGCACCGGATGCGCACGTCGGAGATGACATTGATGCTCACGGCTGTTGCTGGAGGTAGTGTGGGAGCACTATTGGGAATGTTTGCCTTTCGTCACAAAACCAAGCATTTGAAGTTCGTGGTCGGTATTCCGGTCATCCTCGCGCTGCAGGTGGCAGTTGCCGTATATGTGCTGATTAATGTATTGTGAACCGAGTGCGTTTGCGTCGCTGGTAATCAAGAATGGGATAACACAAGTTTGTGATTTGAAAGGAGTCTGTTTCTTTCCTCCAAAGCCCTTTGAGTTATGGATAAAAATATTACCTTTGCCCCGCTTTTTGCAAATTTGAATTATTAACCCCTAATTTTATATTATGAATCCCAAACAGTACATTGAAGAAAATCAGAAACGCTTTTTAGACGAATTGTTCACACTTTTGCGTATTCCGTCTATCAGCTCTCAAAGTGAGCACAAACCGGATATGATCCGTTGTGCGGAGCGTTGGCGCGAACTCATCCTCGCGGCCGGTGCCGACAAGTGCGAGGTGATGCCTGCCGAAGGCAATCCCATTGTCTATGGAGAAAAAATCATTGACCCGAAAGCCAAAACAGTCTTGGTATATGGCCATTACGACGTGATGCCTGTGGATCCGGTGGAACTTTGGAACACCGAACCGTTTGAACCGGTCATTAAAGACGGCAAAATCTGGGGACGTGGTTCTGATGATGACAAAGGCCAGTCCTTTATGCACGCCAAGGCTTTTGAAACGATGATGCAGACCAACACACTGCCCTGCAATGTGAAATTTATGCTCGAAGGTGAAGAGGAAATCGGCTCACCCAGCTTGGCAAAATGGATTGTGGAATACAAAGACCTTGTGAAGGCTGATGTCATCCTCGTCTCTGATACGAGTATGATTGCCACGGATGTTCCATCCATTACTTCTGGTTTGCGCGGACTTTCCTATTGGGAAATCGAAGTCACCGGCCCGAACGCCGACTTGCATTCCGGCATTTTCGGCGGTTCCGTTGCCAACCCGTTGAACACACTTTGCGAGATGATTAGCAAATGTATGGATGAGAACAACCATATTACCATTCCTCACTTCTATGATGACGTGGTGGAATGTTCTGCCCGCGAGCGCGAGTTGCTCAATATGGCTCCGTACGATGAGGAAGAATATAAGAAGTCACTCGGCGTGAAAGCTCTTCGTGGCGAAAAAGGCTATACCAAGATTGAGCACGTCGGTATTCGTCCTACTTTCGACCTTTGTGGTATGTGGGGTGGCTACACGGCTGAAGGTTCCAAAACGGTGCTGCCTTCCAAAGCATACGCCAAATTGTCCTGTCGTCTCGTTCCCAACCAAGATCACGAAAAGATTTCCATTTTAGTGAAGGACTATTTCGAGCAGAACGCTCCCGACTATGTTGACGTGAAGGTTACGCCGTTGCACGGCGGTCAGGCATACGGCTGCCCGACGGACCATCCGGCATATAAGGCTGCTGAGGCTGCCTATATGGACACATACGGCAAACTCCCCATTCCGATGCGCAGCGGTGGCAGTATTCCAATCATCTCCACTTTTGAAAAAGTGTTGGGCATCAAATCCATATTGATGGGCTTCGGCCTCGGTGAAGATGCCATCCACTCCCCGAACGAGAACTACCGCCTCGACCATTTCTACAAAGGCATTGAGACGATTGTCCAATTCTACCAACATTTTGCTGAATAATCAAACACATTCCTGTAGAAACGGTGCACTGCACCGTCTCTACTTTTTTATCACTGCACCATTTATAGATTATTTCCCGCTTTTGCGCCGGTTGCACTCACGGCAGAGCATCTGGCAGTTTTCGGCAACGGTTCTTCCACCTTCGTGCCACGGCGTGATGTGGTCGGCCTCCATCTGGATCAGGTCGAAATGCTCGTGGCAGTGCGGGCAGATGCCGAACTGGCTTTCGTAGGCCGCCAACTTCTGTGCCTCGCTGAAGGTGCGGATGGATAGGTATTTCTCTTTGCGCGTCAAGATGTAAGGATAGATGCCCGTTTTCTTGGTCACATCGTCGTCCAATATCAACTTCTTAACCTCTTCATCTACGGCTTTGCTGTCGATGACGCTGTCTTTGAACTCCTTGTACAGCGCGCCCCAGTCGATGCCCTTCATGATTTTCTTGCGTTCTTTGGTTGGATGAAATGAGCTCTCTATCCAAGTGATGACCGATTGGAAGAACTGCCACAACGGAGCTGCGCTGGCATCGTGCTGGTGACTGGACATATAGACACTGATGTTGCCATCGGAAATCCAGAAAATGGCTGTTTCCAGATAATTCTGGCGGATGGCGGAGCCGGTAAGATAGTCGGAGGCAATCTTTGCGGCCACGCAGCCGGGTTTGCTGAAGTAGCGCTTGGCATCGCTCACCCACGAGCCCGCATACACGGCGTTGCGCAGTTCCTGTTCCGTCAACTCTTCACCCGCGATGTTGATGGTCTTGAACCACTTTAGTTTCTCGCTGTCGGAGCCGCTGCAGATATAGACTTGCAGCTCGTAGTCGAGAATCTGCTGTTGTTCGTCGGGTTGCAGATTATGGAAATAGCGGAACATATAGGCGAAATCGCCGTTCACATACTGGCAGATGCTGATGGTGCGCTGCTGCCCGTCGATGATTTCGTAAGTGCCGTCGTCGCGCACGGCCCAGTACATCACGTTGAGCGGAAACCCTTGCGTGAGCGTGTCAATGACGGCATCGCGTTGTTTGTCCTTATATACAAACTCGCGCTGGTAAGGCGGGCGCACATCAAGTCGGCCGCCGTAGGCGCGTACACCGTTTTCGGCATTGTCCTCGTAACCTTGCGTAAGGTCGCGGACGGTAATCTTGTGTAGTTCTATTTGCATATTGCTTGTTTGTTGTTTTTGATGATTTTTATTTCTTGGGCGGCCCGGCTCCTTACGTCGCCGTCACGCTGTCCAGGGGTTCCGTACAGGTAGAGACGCGGCACGCCACGCCTCTACCTGTACCGCCTCCGGCGCCCTTCCAATCGTTGCCGCGATGCGCGCGCACGGTTGGTCGCTGTCTCGCAGAAGACGTTGCGCGCAACGTCTCTACACGTTGTATTCCGTTTCTCCCTCTGCGGCCAACGGCAAGGTGCCTTCCTGCTGTGCGTATTGAATGGCTGATTTGCGACGACGGATGAAGATACGACTGTACATTCTTTGGCCATTAATATAGCCTCTTCCTTTTTCAATGTTCA
>JAZRYT010000099.1:0-7284 GCA_045600905.1 Bacteroidales bacterium | reverse complement strand
GGCAGAATGCGTTTGTCAATAGTTTGCGCAAAATTTTTTCTCGCTGGAAGTTAGCATATTACAAAACACAAGAAAATCAATTAACAATCAATAGTTAAAAACAACATCAACTTCGGAGCGTTGATGGAAAAAAGCGGCAATATGTTACGCGGACAATGTTATTTTTGTTTACTTTTGCGCTCCGCGTTTTCAACGCGACAAAATCACATTAGTTACTTAAAACCAATCCGATAGATTACCCACGTCAAGATTGGACATTAAACTTGCAAAACCTCCTACATACTATGAATGAAATTATTTTAGCCTCGCAATGGGAATCTGAGTTGATAGTTAATATCCAAAGTCACGCTTCTTCCTTATTGACAGGTATAATGTCGGCATTCACTATGCTCGGGGAGGAGATGCTGCTGGTTGCCATCATCGGGTATCTGTACCTATGTCGGGACAAGAAACTCGGACGAGCTATGTCTGCCGGAATGCTGTTTGCGCTACTGGGCGGAGAATTTCTGAAGAACTCAATTATGCGCCTTAGGCCGTACTTTGCCAATCCCGGCATACAATGCTTCAGAGCGCCTGTCGGGAGTGGCGACATTATGGATATTGCCGTGCAGGGCTACTCCTTTCCCAGTCTGCATTCCGCCAATGCCGTGATAATGTTCGGGACACCATTTTCCAACCTTAGGAAAAGATGGGCAAAAGCAATCTTTGTAGCCCTTATTCTGCTGATAGGCATCTCCAGGGTTTATTTGGGTTCCCACTATCCTACCGACGTGCTCGCAGGGTGGGCGCTCGGCCTAATAGCTTTGTTTGCCGTCACATTCGTACTCAGGTCTTACAGCAATTGGCTGGCGATTTTCATCGTATGCGCGTTGGTCACCCTCCCAGGCTGGTTTGTGTGCCAGACCAAGGATTTCTTCACCGCATACGGACTTATGACCGGTATGTTCATCGCCTTCCATATTGATGACAAATTCGTACATTTCAGCAACATTCCCCATTCTTGGCGCTCAGTTTTGAGACTACTATTAGGGCTTGTCATATTTTTGGGACTATGCGAAGGCCTCAAACTTCCCTTCAGCAAGGAATTTCTGGACAGCGGAAGCTTTGCCGCGCACCTTGTCCGCACGGCACGTTATGCCATCTCATCGTTCACCATTATGGGGCTATATCCTATGCTGTTCAAACACACTGACCGATTTTTTAAAAGGTACACGCATTGAAAGCCGTAGCCGAGCACAAAGGTTTTACTTTTTCTGCAAGCATCCCATAGGCCTTTTCTGGGGAACCAAACTGTGCCAGACGACACGCCGGCAGATGAAGCATTTCTGGGAGTCGTTTGCCAGCGCCTACTCCACCAATCTGGAAGAGTTCACACAAGCACTGCGAAAGACAACGTCCTTGCAATCTTGCCTACACCATAGGTCTAGAGAACTACAGAGGCATCATCGCGGCCGTATTTGATGCCTACATCAACGCAATTTGCTTGCGGAGATAATCTGTTGATATTTTTGCGGAAGAAATGCGCTGATTTTCTGCATTTGCAGAGATGTTACGCGCAATGCCTCTACAACAAATATATGGGGAACGCCGTACTCGGGGTAGAGGCGGGTTGAGGGTGGCGCAAGCCTTATTTTGCGAAGACCCTAATTCTCTTCCGCTTGCTCATAATAGTATGAATAGTCAATACCTTTCATGAAAATTTCGCGGTCGTCGATTTTGTTAGTGAGGGCTTGTCGTAACAAAGCTTTAATTTTGCTGCTGTTCAAATGACTTTCTATCATCGCATTTAGATAGTCGTTTTTATTGATTTTACTCCAATCCACACACTGTCCTAACTGTTTCTTGAAGATAAGGTCCAGCCAGATGCGAGTGCTGCGCCCATTGCCCTCCATAAATGGATGTGCCACATTCATCTCTACATATTTATCCACAATCTCATCAAAATTGGTTTCCGGCATTTGCTCAATGGACTTCAAATTCTCGGGTAAATATTCGGCCAGGCAGAACACGGTGTTGCCTTTGGAAATTGTTTTCGTACGAATCTTTCCTGCAAAATCATAAAGACCGCCAAAGAGGTATGCGTGAATCTTCTGCAGTGCCTGAGTGGTTCCTACCTCATTGTCTGCAACTAAATGACTTTCCCAAAAGGTATAAGCTTTCTTTTTGCTTTTGCCATCGATGGTGTTATCACTGTAGGTGAACCAGTCGAGAAAATCCGTAGCATTTTTGTTGGGAATTGACTTTACCAGGTCTTCAATTTTATCTTGAGGCAGGCAGTCTGTGGCATATTTCTTTCCATCGGCAGCGGTCAATTTCAGTTGACTACAACTTGTAGTCAACTCGTTTTCTGTCTTCTTGAGCCGGGTCTTTAATACGCTCCAATACTTTCGGGGATTTGGACTTTCCGTAATCGCGCCTACAATGTCCACTATCGAGAACCACCACAGATTCTTTCCCTCGTCCCAAATGGCTCTCACTTCATGGTCCTTATAAAACCGTATGGATATTTTTTCGCTCATGGCATTTGCTTAAATAATTGCAGGTGCAAAGATACTCTTTTTTTATCGTATCCCCTTGCTTCCCAAAAAACTTTCCAACTCCTCTAGCGTTAAACCTCATCGTATTGGCTTTCCCCCTTGCCGGGGTTTGCGGTCATCGAAGATGAGTTTTTGGAACTCGCAGAAGTCGCCGTTCTCGGTGCAGAGGCGGGTGACGGTGGCGCGGTTGATTTCGAGGTTGGCTTGGGCGAGGGAGAGAAGCGAATGCAAAGTGCAATCTTGTTTTTCTATGTGAGTAAGTAATTTATCTTTATTCACGATTGTTCACCAGCAGTGAACGATTTACTTCCAAAACTCCTCCAGCTCCCATTGATTGTGAAATCCAATTTTGTGTAATGGAAGGTTTGGGTATTTTGAGAACAAGTCAAAAAGTTTGGTTTTAAACAAATTGTCTTTTTTTACAGCGTTGCACAAATAAAGCATTGCGGAAATGATATAAAAAGGTCTTTTCTGCTGTTGTGGTGAAACTGTATGTTGAAGCCACGTATTTCGAGGGCGAAGAACTTTCATCGGTTTTTTCACCATTGTTCGGCTCCATATTCTTGAATGATGTGCGACCATATTTCGAAGATAGGCAATCGATTCCAACCAGCTAGATAATTCACTATGAAAATTAAGCCCGAATTCATTGGCTATAGTTGCTTTCTGAGGAAGTTGATGTTTTAAATTCTTGTACATTTTAGATAAAATGCCAAATGTGACAACTTCAAATATCAACCACGCATCTGGATGTTCAGGACTTTCCCAAACTTGAGGAACTTCATTGACAGATGGATGCTTTTGTTTAAAATCTTTAACAAAAATCTCCCCACTACGTGCAAATTCATCTTGAAGTTCCTTCAGGTGCTTCTGAAACAACTGAGCATTTTCGAATAAAGAATCTTTTAAATACCATAAGCCGCCGTATGCTTGCGACAAATGATAGATCATTTTGGTTCGCAACGCAACTTCTATGATTTCAATAGCATAGAATAATACCAGCCGTAGTTCTCTGTCAAATTCATACTTATTCAATACATCTTCAAAATATGAATTGGGGTAAAATAGATGCTGTCGTACATTACTTTGCATTTCCCACCAGTACCCATTAAGTCTATAGTAACTAATGTTTTTGAGCGTATTTTTAGCGGCTCCCTCATCGTGAAAAAGCATACCTCGTTGTTTTAACAGCTCAATTTGTTCTTCTATGCTGCGAGATGGTTTGTTCATGGCTTAAAAAAAATGACCCGCAGGCAGTTCTTATGGTATGCAAACGGGTACTGTTATCGTTAGAACGGAATTCTCCGCATCGTTTCTTTTTTAGTCTGCAAAAATACACTAAAAATTAATGTGAAAGCATATTCTGGAAAAAATTCTTTCAATATCTACCTTATCTCCTTGCTCTCCACAAACATTTCCATCTCCTCCGGAGTTTTAACCTCATCGCATTGGCCCCCTTGCCGAGTTTGCAGTCTTCGGAGAAGCGTTTCAGGAACTCGCCGAAGTCGCCACTTTCGGTGCGGAGCCGGTTGAAGGTGGCGCGGTTGATTTCGGTGTTGGCGTTGGCGGGGATGAGAGGCGGGATTGCGGGGAACTCTATGTTAATGGCGTTTATACAGCTTCTAATGTGTGGATAATGATATCCCGAAATGGGTTTGGATACAATACTTAAAGTTTATTTCTTCTACTCTTCTTCTGACAATAATTGCTGCAATTGTTCTTCGGAAGGAAGAAGTTTGCGTATTTCTTCTTTCGTTTTGTAGGTTGCCACTCCCATCGGATTTTCGTAGCCCTGAATAAGGAATTCCACAAATGCCTTGTTCGCACTTTTACAGAGAACGATGCCGATACTTGGATTTTCAAAAGGCTTCTTCACTTCGCTGTCCAAGATTCTCAAGTATGCACTTAACTGACCGAGGTATGCGGGCTTGAAATCACCGAACTTCAGCTCGACACAGACAAGCGAGGCGAGTTCCCGGTTATAAAACAACAAATCAGGGAATTGCTCAATACCAAATTTTTCCAGATGATACTGGTTGCCGACAAAAGTGAAATCGGTGCCGAAGGTCATAATGAAATCCTTGACGTGCTGTACGATTCGCTGTTCCACAATGCGTTCATCAACATCCTCCTTGCTGTGGGCATCAAGTTCCTCCATATTGACAAAGTCCAAAAGATAATTGTCTTTGAACATCTCGATGGCTTTCAGAGCAGAGACTTTGTCGGGGATAGTTTGATTGAAGTTGTTGGGCATCAATGTTTGATGATGAAACAGGTCGGCTTTGAGTTCTTCAATCAGGCGGTCTTTGCTCCATTGATTCTCTGCGGCTTTGCGAATGTAAAAAATGCGTTCATCTAAAGTATTGGTCTTGGCCAGTATTTCGCTATGATGGGTGAAACTGAGGGACAAGAATTCACCCCAATCCAATTCGCCCACTACCAGTGGACGAATTATAAGACATTGAATATCAACTACATCATTATTATTTGATAAATCGCCCACCGGCAGTGGGCGATTTACAGCAGCAGACCATTCTTCATAGAATGTACGCATACGTTTTATAGCAGAAGCCGAAAATCCCCTCAGTCCCGGCAACTCTTTCTGCAACTGTTGACTGATATAGTTGATGGTGCCAGTTCCCCAAGCGCCTTTGCGAGTCCGTTCCGAAACATAGTGTCCGATGCCGTAGTACAGCGACAGCAGTTCCCGATTGGCCTCTCGTGCCACAGTATGCTGGCTTTTAAGTATGGCCGTCTTAATGGCTTGCACATCTTTCTTCAATGTCGAAATCTCTTTATTTTCTTCCATGGTTCGTTAATTTGAAATGAAGTGCAAAGGTACGGTTATATAGTGAAATGGTAGCCAAGTATCGTTTGAATGTGTGTAAAATAGAACTGCTCGGTTATACCTTCTCCAATAATAGTAATCGATGGTTTTCTTAGCTTTTTGTTTTCAATGTGTCTTGCCATAGTTATAAATCAATGTTGGGGATGGCGCCGAAATTGCCTTGATTGTATGCCTTTTGAAGCGATGATAGGCGATTTAGTCCTCGGAATTCGGCCAACGAATAGACGTCGGTATGACCCGAGTCCAGCTTTTCGGTAAACCAAACACTGTCTTTGCGGAAGATACGCTGATCGTTTTGTTTGGTAACATCATTGAGCAATGGGTCGTAATGCGTGGTAACGAGCAATTGGGATCTGGATTTTTTCCGAAGAAAATCCAAAAGAATAAATCGCAATAATTGTGGATGCAATGAATTTTCCACTTCATCAATGGCTAGAACCTCATTGTTTTGTTGTGCGTAGTATATGGCGGTTTCAATCCCGAAGGTACGTATTGTACCTGAAGATTCCAAACTTTTGGGAAGGAAAAATCTGGCAAGTTGTTCTTGTACGGTCACCGTGTGCTCAAACGAGGTATCGTAATGGGAAAGTGTTTTCTCCTTTCTCAATCTGTCTTTTTCTATTGCAGGAATAGTTTCATCATTAAGGAACAGATTAAGATACTGTTCAGGGATGATTTCTTTGATAAGATCCGTTTTTGCGTCAGAGATGTTAAAATCTGCCTGTTTTAAAAACTCGAGCAGATGGCCTTTTAATTGGGCATCATTTGCCAGTTTTTTTTCTGCGAACCCAAACAAACGTGTTTCGGGAGTGACTATTGGCTTAATTTGACCGATGAGCCACTGTTTTGCCTCATCTATTTCTGGAAGCGAAATATTCACTTTGTTGCGGGCAGCGAAAAACGACATGTTTTTCAAACATTCGACAGAGATTTTTTCCTTTTCAACGGCACTGATTTTTATAGGTGCGCCATAATGGATAACGGACTGCCCTTCTTCCAACTTTCTGTCAAAAAGCAATGTAGGTTGTACACTTTTATAAATATACAATCTCTCTGTATGAACGGCATTCTTGTCAAGAACAAGTTGGTACCAATATTTAGTGCTTCCAACGTAAAAAACAAGTTCGAATTCAGATGGCTCATTAGGCGTTTGCTGATCTAAAAAAAATGGAATTGTGGTCGTACCTTCATCTAAAGAAGGAGCAAGGTTTCTCCAGAATGAGCAGAGAAAACTGATGACTGACAGCAGGTTTGACTTACCCGACGCGTTGGCGCCATACACCATGGCAAAGCGCAGAAGGCGTACGCCCGGAGCGACTTCTACCACCTGATACTCATCGGCAAAAGTGTCTTTTGTCGCTTCAAAACTGAATGTTACCTCGTCCTTGAATGAGAGAAAGTTTTTTATTTTTATTTCTTGTATCATATCGCTTTGAATTTGGAAATGCAAAAGTACAAAGAAGTAGAAAAAATCAAAATCTATTTTAAGAAATGGATGATTTTATGTAAAAATAGGGAATAGAATTAGATATATTCTACTTGTACTCTATCCTCACACAGATTCTCTTTTGAGATTAATTCCTCTAATGTATGACCGAAATTGTGCGTTTCCGTTTTCAACCATTCTTCCAATTCTGGATTTTTGCCAATTTCTTGGCCTGTAGTAATATTTTCAATCAAATTTCGTAATGTTTGCAATGAGGGAATATGATAACTAAAGTGACAGTGTAAAGACTTTGCGTTTGTTAGAATGAAATTTAATTAACGTGAGTTCGATATAATATAATTTATTAAAAATGAATAACATAACGATATTTTTTGTATATTTGCAGCGTCAAACCTCAAATACCTATCGCTATGTTATCCGACGGCAAAATTACAGAAATTTTTTGTATGGCA
>JAZRYT010000098.1:0-3557 GCA_045600905.1 Bacteroidales bacterium | reverse complement strand
TGAATGATCATTTGTGTAAAAATGCACATGTCATAAAAAATTGAAACTTTATTAAGGTATGCCCCAATTAGGCATACCTTTATTTTTATCTTTGCAGCGTAAATGCTATGTCATGGCACGGAATCAGATGTATAAATATGTGTGGCTGGTGAAGACCATCTATGATGCGAGGCGGATCAGTTTTGAGGAAATCAACTGGAAATGGCTCGACAGCGATTTGAGCGAGGGCTTAGAGATACCTTTGCGCACTTTCCACAAATGGCGTGCGGCAGCAGAGGAAATCTTCGGAATCAACATTGAGTGCGACCGCAAGGACGGTTATCGCTATTACATTGAAAACCGTGAGGACATCAAAGGCAATAGCATCCAGAACTGGATGATTGACACCGTCTCGGTGAGCAACATGCTTGTCGAGAATATCGCCTTGAAAGACAGAATCTTGTTGGAAAATGTCCCGTCGGGCAATGTGTTTCTTTCCACGGTTTTGTCGGCGATGAAGTCAAGCAAGACCATTGAAATTGTGCATCAGAGTTATTGGAAGCCTGAACCTTCGGTCTATGCCGTTGACCCGTATTGCGTGAAAATTTTCCGTCAGCGCTGGTATGTTGTGGGATTCAGTCATTCGCATGGCGAAATCCGCATTTTTGCCTTGGATCGCATTCGTGAAGCGAAGATTTTGGACACGACATTTGTCTATCCGAAAGATTTCTGTCCCGAAGTGTTTTTCGACAGCAGTTTTGGTGTCATTGTGATGAAAGACATGAAGATAGAAACTGTGAAGCTGAAAGTCAGTGCGTTGCAAGCCAATTATTTGCGTTCCTTGCCTTTGCATGAATCGCAAGCCGAGACGGACCGCAACGAGGATTATAGTGTTTTTGCCATGCAAATCCGCCCGACGTGGGATTTCCAGCAGGAAATCCTGCGCAATGCCGCTGAAGTGGAAGTGTTGGAACCGCTTTGGCTGCGCAAGGAAATTGCTGGGGTAGTGAAACAGATGTGGAATCAATATGAGGATGATTGAAATTTGCCGCGTTTTGCACCGCCATTTCGGTAAGGCTTTGACGAACCGTCATCACGCCTTGGCTGATGCGGAGGCTTGCGCGGCGATAGCTTTGAAGATATTGTGAATTTCGAAGAAATAACACTTTTTTTACGGATGTGTGCCCTCATTAGGCGCACCTCTGTTTTTATTTTGTGCCCGAAATAAAACTTCGCTACGATGATACTGGGATGCAATTATTTTTTAGCGGCACATGCGAAAACGGAAAATTTCCTATATTTGCAGCCGTTTTAGGGAAATAGCGACAGCTATTGTGGTTCTGTAGAAAGAAATCGCCAATTTTTGAGACAGGAACTGCAATGGGTTTACGCCAGTTTTAGGCGTACTCTACTTTGTATTTCAGTGTCTCGTGGCGTTTGGCGATGCCTTTTCTACCTGAAATGGGGAAGGGTACGCTATATCCGTATGTGAAGGCATTAAAAATCAATGCAATAAAACGCGGTTCCGAAAAGCGTACAACAGAGTAGGATTCAAAAGAAGTTGCGCCCGACACGGATTTAGGGATGAAATCATGTTTACTTTAAATTTTCCAAATGGCAATGTTCAAACTTACAACTCTTACGGTGAGTTGGCGAATGCGGCCCGATTGCTTGGCGGTGAGGCAAAAAGTATTAGCGACAAGGTCTACGTTTTTGTGCCTAAAAAGTAAAGCGGCAAGAAAAGGGAAGAGTGCTTTGGTGCTCTTCCCTTGGCATTATAGTAATTCTCAAAACGATACTGAGTAATGCAGATTTGAGGAGCATTACTTTTTTATTATAAAAATGTTTTGCGCTCTGCGTTTTTATTTGTAGTTTTGCATCGTTATTTCAATTTGACTAATTTATCAAATTCAAAGTACCTAAATTCAAGTGTTAAATGCAACTTTAGCGAGGGGCAATGATAAGATGATTTTTTTCAAACGGGAGAAAGGTGATTCCTTTCCCCCGGTCGAATGGAAAAAACGGCTATCTTTGCCTCCGTCCTAAAGAAAAAAAGATGGCACATTTAACCAGCGAGCAAAGGTACACAATTTCCGTGATGTTGGAGAAGAAAATCTCCCAGAGTGAAATAGCAGCGACGATAGGCCGGCACAAGTCGGTGGTCAGCCGCGAGATAAGGCGCAACAGCGACGGGCGCAACGGCCAATACCGTTCGGACTTGGCGCAGAAGAAGTACGAGGAGCGGCTCAGGGGCAAGCCGAAGGCAGTCCGTTTTACGGAAGAGGTCAAGTCGTTGGTGGACAGCCTTCTGGAAGAGGACTACAGTCCGGAACAGATAGCCGGGCGTTGCCGTCTTGAGGGTCGGCAGTGCGTCAGCCACGAGCGCATCTACCAGTACGTGTGGGCGGACAAGAGGCGTGGCGGCACGCTCTACCGCCATCTGCGCAGGAAGGGGCGGAAGTACCGCAGGCGCGGCCTGTCCAAGGGCCAGCGCGGCCTGATCCAGGGCCGCGTGGGCATAGAGAAGCGTCCGGCGGCGGTTGATGAGAGGATGCGCTTCGGCGACCTGGAGCTGGACACCGTCATCGGCAGGAACCACAAGGGAGCCATACTGACCGTCAACGACAGGGTGACGGGGCTGTGCTGGCTGGCGAAGCTGGAGGGGAAGGAGAGCGAGCCGCTCAAGGAGGCCTTGGTCAGGAAACTGCTGCCGTTCAAGGGGTTGCTGAAGACAGCCACCGCCGACAACGGCAAGGAGTTCGCGGGGCACAGGGAGTTCGCCGAAGCGTTGGGAATCGATGTCTTCTTCGCCCGCCCCTACCATTCGTGGGAGCGTGGCGCCAACGAGAACATGAACGGCCTCATCAGGCAATATGTTCCGAAAGGTTCGTCTTTCGAGGACCTGACAGACGAATACATAGATTTGATACAGAACAAGTTAAACAACAGACCGAGAAAAAGACTCGGCTTCTTGACACCAATTGAATATTTTATCACTAAATTTGCGCCCGATATTAAACTGAACTTTAACAAAGTTGCATTTGTGACTTGAATTCTGCCTTTATTTCAAAAAGAATCGCTTGGTTTTGATTCAGTGGATTGATGATTACTAATTCTATAGTGGTTTGCAATCTCAAGCGTTATTTGCGCAAAGATAATGGCAGAATACTTTAATACAACAAAGCAAAAAAGTACTTCGTAGCCAAAGAAGTTTTCAATGAAAAATTCTATGATATGTATTAAAGGTTCGTACATGGTATATTTTGTCAGCACAAAAATAGCGAAACGAATTGCTATGTTTATATTCTCATTCATTTTCATTGGTTGGATATGAAACTATTCAAAATTAAACTGCAAAATGAGTGAATACAAGATTCCAAGGCTTCGAGTGGCTGTTGTCGAGTCTGTCGAAGCATCGCCCTATTTGCGACTTCGCTGTTTATAGTATGTAAATATTACTGGTGCGTTAATTTCAGATCTAAAATAAAGTTAGTTCATTGACATTTTGCTTTGGATTCAAGCAGCCGAGTTTGTCGTTTGGCAAGGCAAGCAGTTCTTTCAAGTCAGCTTTTTCAAAC